>CALWPP010000003.1 GCA_944383455.1 uncultured Peptostreptococcaceae bacterium | reverse complement strand
AGTTTAGTAAATCAAGAAGATGGATTAATTCCTATAATTTTTGAAAAAATGAATATAAATTTAGAATACTTAAAAAAATCCATAGAAATTGAAATAAATAAACTTCCAAAAATACACGGTCAAAACGTTCAAGTTATTGCAAGTAGGAGTATTAATGAAATACTAATAGAAGCTGAAAAAATATCGAAAGATTTTAAAGATTCTTATATTAGTGTTGAGCATTTAGTACTTTCTATATTAGAAAAAGGACAACTAAAGAAATTATTAAAAGATAATAATATAACTAAGGATAATTTTTTAAAGGTATTATATGAAGTAAGAGGTAATCAACGAGTTGAAACTAATGATCCTGAGGGAACTTATGATGTATTATCAAAATATGGAACAAACTTAGTTGACTTAGCTAGAAAAAATAAGTTAGACCCTGTTATTGGTCGTGATGAAGAAATAAGAAGAGTTATAAGAATTTTATCTAGAAGAACAAAAAATAATCCTGTTTTAATAGGTGAGCCTGGAGTTGGTAAGACTGCTATAGTTGAAGGACTTGCAGAAAGAATAGTAAGACAAGACGTACCCGAAGGTCTTAAGGATAAAATAATATTTTCGCTTGATATGGGAGCTTTAATTGCAGGTGCAAAATATAGAGGTGAATTTGAGGAAAGACTAAAAGCTGTTTTAAATGAAGTTAAAAATAGTGAAGGAAAAATAATCTTATTTATTGATGAAATCCATACTATCGTTGGAGCTGGAAAAACTGATGGGGCAATGGATGCAGGAAATCTAATAAAACCACTTTTAGCAAGAGGAGAACTTAATTGTATCGGAGCTACTACTTTTGATGAATATAGACAATATATAGAAAAAGATAAAGCGCTTGAAAGAAGATTTCAACCTGTTATAGCTAACGAACCAAGTGTCAATGATGCTATTTCCATATTAAGAGGTCTAAAAGAAAAGTTTGAAATACATCATGGTATAAGAATTCATGATAATGCAATAGTTTCTGCTGTAAAGTTATCTAATAGATATATTCAAGATAGATTTTTACCAGATAAAGCAATAGATTTGATTGATGAAGCTAGCTCTATGATAAGAAGTGAGATAGAATCTTTACCAACAGAACTAGATAGTGTTAGAAGAAAATTATTCATGCTTGAAACTGAAAAAGAAGCTTTAAGTAAAGAAACTGATGAAAAAAGTAAACAAAGACTTTTAATTTTAAATGAGGAAATTTCAGAACTTAAAATTAAAAATGATGAGTTGAGTTTACAATATGAAGTTGAAAAATCAAAAATATTAGAAATTAAAAGATTAAAAGAAGAACTTGACGAAGCTAAAAATAATGTAGAAAAGTTTGAAAGAGAGTATGATTTTAATAAAGTGGCAGAACTTAGATACTCAATTATTCCAAATCTTGAAGAAAAAATAAAATTGAGCGAAGAAAATATAAAGAGTTTAGGCGATAATTCTCTTTTAAAAGAAGAAGTAACTGAAGAAGAAATTTCTCAAATAGTATCAAAATGGACTGGTATACCTGTTACTAAACTTGTAGAAGGAGAAAAAGAAAAGCTATTAAAATTAGAAGATAATCTTCATAAAAGAGTAATTGGTCAAGATGAAGCTGTTAGTGCAGTATCAAATGCTATAATAAGAACTAGAGCGGGTCTTGGTGATGAAAATCGACCAATAGGTTCTTTTATATTCTTAGGTCCAACTGGGGTTGGTAAAACTGAACTTGCAAAAACTTTAGCTAGTAACTTATTTGATAGTGAAGATAATATTATAAGAATAGATATGAGTGAGTATATGGAAAAACATTCTGTATCAAGACTTATTGGTCCTCCTCCAGGGTATGTTGGATATGAGGAAGGCGGACAATTAACTGAAGCTGTTAGAAGAAATCCTTATTCTGTTATACTTTTTGATGAAATAGAAAAAGCACATGAAGATGTTTTTAATATATTTCTTCAAATACTTGATGATGGTAGACTTACTGATAATAAGGGAAAGACTGTTGATTTTAAAAATACTTTAATAATAATGACATCAAATATTGGAAGTCATTATCTACTTGATGCAAAGGATAATGTTGATGATAATGTAAAAGAACTTGTTATGAATGAAATGAAACTTAAATTTAAACCAGAGTTTTTAAATAGAGTTGATGATATAATTACATTTAAAATATTAAATTTAAGCGAAATTAAAAAAATTATTGATATATTTTCGTCAAAATTATCAAACAAACTAAAAGAAAAAGACATCAATATGATAATAACTGATTCTGCAAAGGAAATTATGGCAAAAGAAGGATACGACCCAATATATGGAGCAAGACCTCTAAAAAGATATATAAGTTCAACTCTTGAAACTAAGATTGCAAAATTAATACTAAAAGACGAACTTCCTAGTGGTTGTAATTTAACTGTTGACTGTGAAAATGATGAGATAGTTTTAAAATATTAAAACTCTAATAATATTAGAATTAATATTTTAGTGATTAATTGGAAATAATTAAACTTAAATATTTTATTTAAGGTGAGTTTATGAAAAACTATGTCAAAGGAAATCCAATATTCACAAATATAAATAAAAATAAAAGGCAATTTAATTATTTAACAGAAGATATAGAAACTGATGTACTGATAATTGGTGGTGGTATAACAGGTTGTATTAATGCTTATTATTTCTCAAAAAATAATATAGATGTAGTACTTATTGAAAAAGAAAGAATAGCACATTTAAGTACTAGTGTTACTACATCACTTTTACAATATGAACTAGACGATACTTTACTAAAATTAAAAGATACACTAGGTATTGATAATGCTATAAAATCTTATAACTTATGTAAAGATGCTTTGTATGAGGTTGAAAATTTTGCAAAAACTTATAAAAATGACTTTGATTATATAAAAAGAGACTGTCTTTTTTATACTAATAATACTTTATCAAAAAAAGAGATATATGATGAATATATATTAAGAAAAGAAAATGGATTTGATGTTGAGTATATAGAAGAAAGTATTTGGAGTTTTGACTTAAAAGCTGGGATAATATCTAAAAATGGTGGATGTGAAATAGACCCTTATAAATTTTCTCACTCACTTTTAAATCAAGCAATAAATAATAATGCTAAAATATTTGAAAATACAGAAGCTAAAAGTGTAATATATGAAAAAGATTATATTTTAGTTGAAACTAACTATTCTTACAAAATAAAAGCTAAAAAAGTAATTGTATGTACAGGATATAACGCAAGTCTTTTCACGAAAAAGAGATTTGGAACTAAATACAACACATTTAATATATGTACAAAACCACTAAAAGAGTTAAAAGGTTATAGTGATGGTATACTAATAAGAGATGATAATAGTCCATATCATTATCTAAGAACAACTAAGGATAACAGAATAATAATTGGTGGTGAAGATGTTAGTTTTGAATTAATAGATAATAAAAATATTTGTGAAAAAAAATATGATATTTTAGAACAAAAACTAAAAGAAATGTTTAGTGAAATTGATGATTTAGAAATTGATTATAGATATTGTGGTTGTTTTGAAACTACTAAAGATAATTTAGGTGTAATTGGAGAAGATTTAAAACATAATAATTTGTGGTACTGTTTAGGTTATGGTGCTAATGGAATTTTATATGCAATAATTGGAGCTAAAATGTTAGTTAAATTATATAATGGTATAGTTGATGAAAATTTAAAACTTTTTAGATTAAATAGAACTTTATAAAATTATATTTAAAATATTATAAAGAATTATATTGTATTTTTTATTAATTTATTGTATATTATATATAAATCACTAAGGGAGTAGTTTACACTAAAAAGTGTGATTACATCAACATATTGACTAAACACAGTCTGGTATAATCTTAAAAAACGAGACTTATGTATGTTTAATTTGCCATACATAAAGTCTCGTTTTTTTGTGTAAACTTACATAACAATTTAAGGAGGAAAAAATGGATTTAGTAGTAGTTTTATTAACAGGGCTAGCTTTATCAATGGACGCTTTTACAGTTTCTGTATCAAAAGGTATGACAATAAAAAATTTAAAGCCTTCACTTGGTATAAAGATAGCTCTTTCATTTGGTATATTTCAAGGAGTTATGCCTTATATTGGATGGTTACTTGGAGTTAGTTTTGAAAAGTACATAGTTGCATTTGACCACTGGATAGCACTTATCTTGCTTAGTTATTTAGGATTTAATATGATTAAAGGTTTTTTTGAGAAAGATGAAGACGATAATTCATCAAATAATAATTTTACACTAACAAATAAAGAGTTATTAGTATTATCTATTGCAACAAGTATTGATGCACTTGCAGTTGGTATAAGTTTTGCGTTTACTGATGTAAATATTTATTATATATGCTTGTCAATAACTATTATAACGTTTATAATGTGTTTGATTGGAGTATTTCTTGGTAAAAAAATAGGTGATGTTTTTAGTTCTTATGCAGAACTTTTAGGAGGAATAATTCTAATTCTTATAGGTCTTAATATATTCAATGAACATACTGGATTTATAAGTAACTTTTTTTAGACTGAGGTAGGATAATGATACTAATAAAAAATGGAAAAATTATAAATACTAAACTTAAAAAGATTGTAAATGTTGATATTTTAATTGAAAATAATAAAGTTAAAAAAATTGGAAATATAGAAGTAGAAAATATTGATAATATAAAAGTAATTGATGCAACTAATATGTTTGTTGCTCCAGGACTTATTGATGTTCACGTTCACTTTAGAGACCCTGGGTTTACTCATAAAGAAGATATACATACTGGAAGTTTATCTGCTATGAAGGGAGGATTTACTACTGTTATTTGTATGGCAAATACAAATCCTATTGTAGATAACTTAGAAACTTTAAATTATATAAATGAAAAAGCAAAAAATGAAAAAATTAATGTATTACAAACTTGTGCTATAACTAAAGGATTTAAAGGACAAGAATTAGTAGATATGAAGACTTTAAAAGAAAATGGTTGTATTGGATTTACTGATGATGGTCTACCTATAATGGACAGTGATATTATATTTAAAGCTATGAACTTAGCAAAAGAAATTGATATGCCTCTTAGTTTTCATGAAGAAGACCCTTCACTTATAACTAATCCTGGAATAAATGAAGGTGAAGTAGCAAAAAAACTTGGGCTTGATGGTGCAAAAAGTGTTGCAGAAGATGTATTAGTAGCAAGAGACTGTATGATTGCGCTTAGTACAGGGTGTAAAGTAAATATTCAGCATATAAGTTCAAAAGTTGCTGTTGAGACTGTTAGAATGGCAAAAAAACTTGGGGCTAATGTTTTTGCAGAAGCAACACCACACCACTTTAGTTTGACTGAAGAAGATGTATTAAGATATGGAACTAATGCTAAAATGAACCCACCACTTAGAACTAAACTAGACAAAGAAGCTATAATTGAAGGGCTAAAAGATAATACTATAGAAATTATAGCAACAGACCATGCTCCTCATACTTTTGATGAAAAAAATGTTGAATTTTATAAAGCACCAAGTGGAATAATTGGTCTTGAAACTGCACTTAGTCTTGGTATAACTAATTTAGTTAAAAAAGGTCATTTAGATATTATAGAACTTATAGAAAAAATGACTATAAACCCAGCTAGACTTTATAATTTAGAGAGTGGCGTTATTGAAGAAGGAAAAGTTGCAGATATAGTAATATTTAATGAGGATGAAGAAGTAATTTATAATGATTTTTATTCAAAATCAAGTAACACACCATTTAAAGGTGAAAAATTTTTTGGAAAAGTAAAATATACTATATGTAATGGTGAAATAGTTTATAATGATTAAACTTTATAAAAGGATATAGTATTAAATAAAATTTTAATAGTAATAATTTTATTTTAAGGATGTATTATTTACATCCTTATTATTATGTACAAATTTATATTTAAATTTATAAATTATGGTAAAATAAAGTAAATAAATTTTTAGGGGTGGTAATTTGAAAATAATACATACAAGTGATTGGCATATCGGAAAAATAATTAATGATTTTTCTATGATAAATGACCAAAAATATATATTAAATGAATTTATAAAATTATTAGATAAAGAAAATCCAGATGTAATAATTATAGCAGGAGATATATATGATAGGTCTATCCCTCCGATTGAAGCTGTTGAACTTTTAAATGAAATATTATTTAAAATTATAATTGACAGAAAAATAAAAGTATTGGCCATTTCTGGTAATCACGATAGTGCAGAAAGGTTAAGTTTTGGTAGTGAGATACTTGAAAAAAATGGTCTTTATATAGTTGGTAATAATAATTTATTTAAAAAAGTTACTATAAATAAAAATGATACAAATATAAATTTTTATTTAATACCTTATCAAAATCCTTCTTCAGTCAGAAATATTTCAAAAGATGATAAAATAAAAACTCATAATGATGCTATGAGTTATATTGTGCAAAATATAAAAGAAGAAATAAACAAAGATGAAGTAAACATTATTGTTTGTCATGGGTATGTTGCAAACTTTGAAAGTATTGAAGAATTAGAAACTTCAGAATCAGAAAGACGCCTATCAATAGGTGGTACTGATTTAATTGATGTAGATATTTTTGATGAGTTTGATTACGTTGCACTAGGTCATTTACACAAAGCACAAAAGGTAAAAAGAAATGAAGTTAGATACTCAGGTACTTTACTTAAGTACTCATTTTCTGAAGTTAATAATAAAAAAAGTATAACTATTTTAGATATAAAAAATAAAGGTATAAATATTAGGTTAGAAAGTATAAAACCTATAAGAGATATGAGAATTATAGAAGGAGATATTGATGATATATTAAAAGAAGGTATAAATTTAAGTTACGGTAGAGATGATTATTTAAAAATTATTTTAACTGATGATGGTGAGATAATAAATCCTATGGAAAAAATAAGGTCAGTTTATAAAAATACTATGGTTATAACTAAAAAAAGAGTTATAAAAAGTGACAATAAAGATTTGATTTCAAAGGAATTTATAAATACAAAAGATGAGTTTGAGTTATTTAAAGATTTTTATGAATATTTAGATGAGTCAAAATTAACGGATGAAAAAGAGAAAACTTTAAAAGAGGTAATAGAATTTTCATTAAGGGAGGAAAAATAATGAGACCAATAAAGCTTACTATATGTGGTTTTGGACCTTATGCAGGAAAAGAAGTAGTTGATTTTACTAAGTTAAATGGAAGAAATATATTTGTTGTATCAGGAAAAACTGGTGCGGGTAAAACTACTATTTTTGATGCTATAAGTTTTTCGTTATATGGAGAGCCTAGTGGAGATACCAGAGAAATAAGAAGCTTAAGAAGTGATTTTGCAGATGATGATACGGATACATTTGTAGAGCTTGATTTTGAAATAAAAGGGGAAGTATACAAAGTAAAAAGAAGCCCATTATATTTAAAGAAAAAGAAAAATAAAGAAGGATATACAGAGTCAAAGGCAAGTGCTGAACTTTTTTTACCAAATGATAAACATATTACTAAAATAAAAGATGTAAATGATAAGTTAATTGAAATTTTGGGAATTAATAGACAACAATTCAAGCAAATAGTTATGCTTGCACAAGGAGAATTTAGAAAATTACTTCTTGCAAATTCAAGTGAGAGAGAAGATATATTTAGAAAAATTTTTGATACTTATAGATTTGAAAATATTCAAGAAGAACTAAAAACACGAGCAAAAAATATAACTAATATAAAAAAAGAAAATGATATAAAACTAAAAGCAAAGTTAACATCACTAAAAGGTGTATCTAGCGATTTTAATGATATAACTATATTAGAAGATATAAAAAATATTATAGATAGTAATTATATTGAATATAAAAATATTTGCGATAAAAAAGATAAATTACAAAAATTATATGATGAAAAAAATAGAGAAAAGTTAAATATAGAAAATAATAATTTACTAATAAAAGAAAAAGAAATTATTTTGAATAAATTAGAAAAATTAAAAGAACAAAAAGAATTATTTGGTGAAAAAGAAAAAGAAATAAAAAATATTGAATATGCAAAAGATATCAAATCTTTAGAAGAAAAATATTTAGAAGTTAATTTAAAAATCAAAAAATATACTGAAGATATAAATAATTCAACAATAAAAATTAAAAATTTAGAAAAAGAGTTTGATTTATCAAAAAAGAATCTAAAATATGAAGAGCAAAATGAACATATGAGAGAAAATTTACTTTTAGAAATTGACAAATTAAAAAAAATAAAATCAAAAGTATGTGAAATAGATAATCTAAAAGAAAAACTAAACTCTACTAAAAAAGAATATGACTCATTAGACAATAAAATAACTAAAATAAAAATAGAAATTGAAAACTTAGAAAAAAGTGAAATAGAAAATAGTGACAGACTACAATATATAAATGAGCTTACACTAACAAAAAAAGACTTAGACAAAGAATTAGAATACAAAAAAGAATTAATTGATAAACTAAGAACTATAATTAAAAAAATAATTTCTTATGAAGAAAATGCAGCTTCCCATAAAAATTTAGAAAAAGAATATAATGACTTTGATTTAAAATATAAAAAAGTTAAAATAGATTATGAAGATATGGAAGAACTATACCAAAAAGATAAGGCAGGTATACTGGCTAAAACATTAGTTGAAAATAAACCTTGCCCAGTTTGTGGTTCAAAAACTCATCCAAATAAAGCTAAAATAAATACTATTGATTTTGATGAATATGATTTGAAATCAAAAAAACTAGAATTAGAGAATTTAGAAAAAGAAAAAAATAAAAAATTAGAAAATCTAATTATAAAAAATAATGATTTAAAAAATATTTTACAAAGCATAAATGAGGATCTAAAAAGCAATTACTTAAAAAGTATAGATATAAATAAATCTTATGATAATAATACAAAGTATAGAATTAAAGAAATAGGTATATCTTTAAAAAGTGATTGTAGCAAAAAAGAAGAAGAACTACTTAAAATAAATTCAATTTTAGATAAAAAATATGATATAGAAAAAAATATAATAAAAATAAAAGAATATTTAAAATCAAATAAAAAATATCTATCAGTTTATGAAGAAAATTTAGTAAATATTAAAGAAATTATAACTACATATAACACCAAAATAGAAGAATTTAAAAAAGAAATTCCAAGTAATGTAAAAAATTTAAAAGAACTAGATGAAAATATATCTACAAAAGAAGAAAGTCTTAAAAAAAGTCGAGAAAAACTAGATAATCTAAAAAAAATATATGAAAAAATAGATAGAGATTTAGAAAAAGAAAAAGTTTTATTAAGTAATAATAATAGAATACTTAAAGAATTAGATTTAGAAGAAAAAGTTTCAAAAAATAAATTTGAAGATGCACTAAACTCTAGGTTTAATGACTTATTTTCTTATGAAAAATCAAAAAATAACATAAATAACTTAGAAACTATAAAAAATGAAGTTTATGAATACAAATCAAACTTACAAATACTAAAATCAAAAAAAGAAGATATAATAAATAAAACTAAAAATATAGAGTTTGTAGAATTATCTTCTTTAAATAATGAGATAAATGATATATTAAGTACAAAAGAAAGTTTAGAATTAAAAGAAAAAGAAATATATTCTATCTTACAAAATAATAAAGCTATTTATGATGATATAAGTAAAATAAAAGAAGATTTAAAAAAGATAGAAAATGAATATAAGATTATTGGAGAGCTATCTGATTTTGCAAATGGTAAAAATTCTTTAAGACTATCTTTTGAAAGATATATACTCGCTTCTTATTTTGAAGATATAATAGAAGCTTCAAATATTAGGTTAGATAAAATTACTAATTCAAGATTTAGACTAATAAGAAAAGATACTATAAACAAAAATAAAAAACAGTCTGGACTTGACCTTTTAGTTTATGATGAATATACGGGAAAAGAAAGGGAAGTTAGTTCTTTATCTGGTGGAGAAAGTTTTAAAGCATCACTTTCACTTGCTTTGGGATTATCTGATGTAATTCAATCAAATAGCGGTGGAATAAGTATTGAAACTATATTTGTTGATGAAGGGTTTGGAACACTTGATTCAGAATCATTAAATACTGCAATAGATTGCCTTTTAGAGCTTCAAGAATATGGTAGACTAGTTGGAATTATATCTCATGTCGAAGAACTAAAACAAAGAATAGATGCAAAACTTGAAATAGAGTCTTCTCAAAAAGGAAGCAAAATAAAATTTAATATATAAAAAAATAGAAGCTAAATAGCTTCTATTTTTATTGAACTTCTGTATTTTTACTTGGTATATTAGTAGTGTTTTCATCAGTAGAGTTATCAGAATTACTTTGAGGACTTTCATCTAAAGTACTATCTTGTTCCACTGAAGGAGTATTATCTATTTGATTTGAATCTTCTTTATTTAAATTATTATCATTTTCAACAGGAGTATCTCCATTTTCTATATTATTGTTATTCATATTGTCATCAGTAGGTTCAGGTATAGGTTCTACTTCAAGCTTGCTATTATCTTGAGTGTTATTGTTTATGTCTTGTTCTAAATTATTTTCATTATTTATTGATTCGTTATTATTATCATTTATATTTTCAATATTTTCCTCAGTGTTATCTATATTATTATTGTTTTCTTGTTGTGTTTCATTCTCGTTAGAATTATCATTATTTCCAAAACCAAAAAGATTTTTAAACCAATTTATAATTTTTTCAAAAAAACCTTCTGTTTCTTCTTGTGTAGGAAGTTCTATTGTTGTTTTATCTGTTGCATCAAATGTAACATTTTCACCTAAAACTTCATCATTAGTTTCGTTTAATATACCTGCATCAGTTGACACCTCTTCATTATTAGAAAAAATACCTGTAAAAAATCCTGATATATTAGAAAAAACTTCTTTTATTCCATCAAAAATACCTTGCTTAACATCTTCACCAACAGCTTCTAATCTTTCATTTACACTATTTTTAACATCCTCTAATGCGCCTTTCATTTCGTTGTAGTTATAGTTTTGGTTTGCAACTTTCTCCATTAAAGATGTTATCCTTTGCACCTGTTCATCACTTAACTGTACATTATAGTTATTAGTAACATTATTTATTGTTTGTGCAATTTGCGTGGTATCTTTTGTATTATTTTTTATTACATCAAGTTTTATATCATTCATTATAGCAGTAGCTTTATCTTGTGAAACTTTTTCATCATTTGATTCTGTTTGTATATTTTCTCCAAGTTCTCCAGTTATAACAAGTTCTTCAGAAGCTATTTCTTTCTTTTCTTCATCTAACTTTTTACCTGTTGCATCTTCAAAAGCTTTCATTATACCAGTCAATGCACCAGTTCCTGATACTGGAAAATTAGCAGCAATAACAACGTTAGCATCAGTCATTCCAGCAGTTGAAAGTGTAGTTGCAACCATAGATGCACTGACCCAAGTTATATTAGCAGTTTTTACATTTATACCACTTCCAGGCTTTGTTGGTTGTACGTATGCACAAGAATAAGTTTTATTACCTATTTGTGAATTACTTGCAATACCTTCAAGATAAGCTCTCTCTTCTTGATTATTAACCTCTAAAACCACAACTTGATTTGGGTCAACTCCAAAATAATTTAGCATAGTTTGTTTTTGAGATTCTGTTAAATCAGCTCCAAGAGTAACTACATTTGCAGTATCTGCAAATACAAAACCTAAATTAGATAAAGTTATAGCACTTATAATAGTTAATGCTATTAATTTATTTTTAAGTTTATGTATACCTTTATTCATTAAATCAAGTCCTTTCATAATAATTAAAATTTCTTTGTAAAATTTTTATATAATTATACTATTTTATTTATAATAAATCAAATTAGAGTAAGATTAAAATATTTAGTAATAATATTATAGTTTATGATTGAAAATAGATTTATAGTGTTATAATATAAAGTAAAGTTTTATAGTTATTTTTTGTAAAAAGGAGATTTTTATGTCAAAAGATTTAGTAAAAGAAAGAGTCATAAAATATTTAGTTGAAGATTTATTAGTACCTATGGATATGATAGATACGGATGTACCTTTATCAGAATTTGAAGAAGGTGTTGATGGTGTACTTGATATTATAGTGAATGTTAAGGATAATGATGATTATTACGTACCTGTAATGGTTATTAAGTGTATGGATGAAGACGTTTCTTTAGAAGGAGAAGTTGTAAAAAAACAAGTAGAATTTTTAGAAGAAGTCGATAATTTAATACTTGCAGGAAGAGTAATACTAACTAATGGTAATGATATGATGTATGCCGATTGGACTGGTGAAGAATACGATACAGAAGCATCTTTACCAAGTTATGAACAAATGGTTAAAGAATTTTATGAGATGGAAAAGTTAGCAGAAGAACACGAACATCATCACGAAGAAAATCATAGTAATTGTGGTTGTAACCATACCCACAATGATAATAATCATCAATGTGGATGTGGGGGGAATTGTGATTGCCACTAAAATAATAAAAAAGAATTATACTAAAAAGTGTAATTCTTTTTTATTATTTTACTACATTTCACTTGGAACTAATATACTAAGTCCAGACTTTAATGTATAATCACTTGATACTGCTTCTGGATTTTCATATAAAACAACTTTTCTAAAGTTTTCCATATCGTTTATGTTAGAATTATACATTTTTATTATATTGTCTAAAGTTTGCCCACTTTCTATTGTATGTTTTACAAATACTCTATCTTTCATAATTTCTTCATAATTATTTCTAAATGGAAAATCTTTTATTTCTTTAAATACCTCATAATTTTCTGATAAATAGTTTATAGTTTTATCGACAGAAGATAAATAATTAAATACTGCATCTTTAAATACTAATCCAAAAGATTTATTTTCATCAACTGATGGTCCTATAAATGCAATAAATAAAAGAATCATTAATAAAATTTTCAAATAAATCGCCTCCTTTTGTATTATTATAAAAAGATTGATATTTTAAACAATTATTGAATAAAAGTTTATGAATTGGTATAATATTTTCTAAATAAGAACTAATAAGGAGATTAATATGCAAAGAGAATTTATAACTATAAAAGAGCTTTACAAAGAAAAAGAAAGCTATATAGGTAAAAAAGTTAAAGTTGCAGGATGGATAAGAACTTCAAGAGATTCTAAGAGTTTTGGATTTATAGAGTTAAATGATGGAAGTTTCTTTAAAAATATGCAAATAGTTTTAGTTGACGAAAAACTAGAAAACTTTAAAGAAATAATAAAACTTCCAATAAGTTCTTCTATATTAGTTGAAGGAGAGTTAGTTTCAACTGAAGCAGCTAAGCAACCAATAGAAATTCAAGCAACAAAAATAGAAATAGAAGGAGTTTCTGATTCTAGTTATCCTCTTCAAAAGAAAAGACATACTGTTGAGTACTTAAGAACTATAGCTCACTTAAGACCAAGAACTAATCTTTTTTCTGCTGTATTTAGAGTAAGAAGTTTAGCTTCTTATGCTATACATAAATTTTTCCAAGATAGAAACTTCGTATATTCGCATTCCCCAATAATAACAGGAAGTGATTGTGAAGGTGCAGGAGAAATGTTTAGAATAACTACAATGGACCTTAAAAACATAAAAACTACTGAAAATGGTGATATTGATTATTCAAATGACTTTTTCGGAAAAGAAGCAAACTTAACTGTAAGCGGTCAGTTAAATGCTGAAATAATGGCTCTTGCTTTTAGAAATGTTTATACTTTTGGGCCAACTTTTAGAGCAGAAAATTCAAACACTCAAAGACACGCATCAGAGTTTTGGATGATAGAACCTGAAATTGCTTTTGCTGATTTAGAAGATAATATGTGTCTTGCTGAGGATATGATAAAGTACATAATAAATTACGTTTTAGAAAATGCTCCTGAGGAAATGGAATTTTTCAACAATTTTGTTGATAAAGGACTTCTTGATAGATTAAATCATGTTGTAAGCTCAGATTTTGTTAGAATAACTTACACAAAAGCAGTTGAGATGTTAATAGAAAGTGGTCATAAATTTGACTATAAAGTTGAGTGGGGATGTGACCTTCAAACTGAGCATGAAAGATATTTAACTGAGGAAATATTTAAAGCTCCTGTATTTGTAACTGATTATCCAAAAGATATAAAAGCATTTTATATGAGAATGAATGAAGATGGTAAAACAGTTCGTGCTATGGACCTTTTAGTACCAGGTGTTGGAGAAATAGTTGGAGGTTCTCAAAGAGAAGAAAGATACGATAAACTACTTCATAGAATAAACGAAATGGGACTTAATGAAAAAGACTACTGGTGGTATTTAGAACTTAGAAAGTTTGGAACTGCAACTCACTCTGGATTTGGTCTTGGATTTGAAAGAATTATAATGTATATAACTGGTGTAAGCAATATAAGAGATGTAATACCATTTCCTAGAACTCCTAAGAATGCAGAGTTTTAATACAAATTATTTGCAAATAAATAAAGTGTATGGTATAATGGTTTATAAAATATTATATTTTGAGAAAATTAAGGGTGAGGCGAAGTTCTCACTCTTTTATTTTAAAACTGAATAGGAGGAGTCGCTTTGAGAAAAAGTATTGAAGCTACTATTGAAGAATTAGTAGAACCTATAGTTTCTACTAAAGGATTTGAAATAGTTGATGTAGAATACGTAAAAGAAGCCGGAGAGTATTATCTAAGAATATTTTTAGATAAAGAAGGCGGAATTTCTTTAGATGATTGTGAGACGGTTAGTAGAGAACTAAGCAATATATTAGATGAAAAAGACCCAATAAAAGAAAATTATTATTTAGAGGTATCATCTCCAGGTCTTGATAGACCACTTAAAAAAGATAAAGATTTTGTTAGATATAAAGATAGAGATGTTGAAATAAAACTTTATAAACCAATTGATGGAGTAAAACTTTTTGAAGGTAGACTTATATGCCTTACTGAAGATAATAAAATAAAAGTTTTAATCGATGATAAAGAAGTTGAGTTTAACAGAAAAGAAGTTGCACTTATAAGACTTGCGATAAAATTCTAATTTAATCATACTGGAGGATAAAAAATGAATCGCGAATTTATAGAAGCTTTAGAAGAACTTGAAAAGGACAGAGGAATTGAAAAAGACATTTTAATAGATGCAATTCAACAGGCGCTACTTTCAGCATACAAAAAAAATTATAGACTTGATAAAAATGATTTTGGTGCAAATGTAAAAATATCATTTAATGCAGAAAATGGTGAAGTAAAAGTATTTTCTCAAAGAAAAGTCGTTGCAGATAATGACCTTTACGATGCACTTTATGAAATTGAGCTTAGTGAAGCAAGAGAAAAAAGTCCAAACTATGAAATAGGAGATGTAGTTGATTGTGAAGTTATTCCAAGAGGATTTGGAAGAATAGCAGCTCAAACTGCAAAGCAAGTAGTAGTTCAAAAAATAAGAGAAGCTGAGAGAAAAATAGTTTATAATGAATTTATAGACAAAGAAGATGAGCTTTTAACTGGTGAAATTTCAAGAGTTACAAAAGATGCAGTATATATTGACCTTGGAAGAATAGAAGCTAAAATGAGTAAAATAGACCAAATTCCAGGAGAGGTTTATAAAGCTGGTCAAAAAATTAAAGTTTACATAGTTGAAGTAAAAGATACTAGTAAAGGACCTCAAATAAATGTGTCAAGAAGTAAACCAGGACTTGTTAGAAGACTTTTTGAATTTGAAGTTCCAGAAATATATGAAGGTCTTGTTCAAATAAAATCAATATCAAGAGAAGCAGGTTCAAGAACTAAAATGGCTGTAAAATCAGTAGATGATAAAATAGACCCGATAGGAGCTTGTGTTGGACCAAAAGGAAGTAGAGTTAAAAATATAGTTGATGAGCTTAAAGACGAAAAAATAGACATAATAAAATATAGTGATGACCCAGTTGAATATATATCAGCTTCACTTAGTCCATCTCAAGTTGTTAGCGTTAATATAAATGAAAGTGAGAAATCAGCTTTAGTTATAGTACCAGATAATCAATTATCTTTAGCAATAGGAAAAGATGGACAAAATGCAAGGCTTGCAGCTAAGCTTACTAATTGGAAAATAGATATAAAAAGCGAGTCTCAAGTTAATAATTAAGGAGGGATTTTCTTGCAAAAAGTAAAAAAAGTACCTCAAAGAAAGTGTATTGCTTGCCAAGTAAGGGACTCAAAAAAAGGTCTTATTAGAATTGTTAAAAATAAAGAAGGCGAAATATTTCTTGATGAAACGGGTAAAGCAAATGGAAGAGGAGCCTACATTTGCAAGACAACAGAATGTATGAGAAAAGCTATAAAATCAAAGGCTTTAAATAGAGCATTTAAAATAGAAGTATCTTCTGAGGTTTATGAAAAGTTATTGAAGGAGCTTGAGTCTAATGAAAACTAATGAAGAAAAAGTATATTCTCTTTTAGGACTTGCTACTCGTGCTGGAAAAATCGTATCTGGAGATGATTCAACCTTAAAAGACTTAAAAAAAGCTAAAGTTTTTTTAGTATTGGTTGCAGATGATGCATCTGATAATACAAAAAAATTATTTAAGGATAAATGCTCATATAGAAATATTAAGTTAATTTATTTTTCAACTAAACTTCAACTTGGTTTAGCTATTGGAAAAGCACCACGTGCAGTTATTGGTATAAAGGATAATAACTTTTCAAATAAAATAATAGAATATTTACAATAAATTTTTATGGAGGTGATCTTGTGAAAAAAACAAGAGTATACCAAATAGCAAAGGAATTAGAGTTAAGTAATGAAGAAGCAGTAAAAAGATTAAATGCTTTAGACATAAATGTTTCAGATAAAGATAGCTTTCTTGAAGAAGATGAAGTAGAGCTAGCACTAGATATATTAAAAGAAGAATTAGAAAAAGAAAGAAGTACAGTAATTATAGATTCTAGCCTAACTGTTCAATTACTTGCAGAAAAATTAGGAAAAACTGCAAGTGAAATAATAATGAAGCTTATGTCTTTAGGTACTATGGCATCAATTAATCAAGAAATAAGTTTTGAAGTGGCTAGTGAAGTTGCAAAAGGATATGGCAAAAATTTAGTTGTAGCTGATGAAAGTTCAGAATCTGAACAAGACTTAGATGATTTACTTGAAATAGAAGAAGATAAAGAAGAAGATTTAATAGAAAGACCACCAGTTGTAACTGTTATGGGTCACGTTGACCATGGTAAAACATCACTTCTTGATGCAATACGTTCAACTAACATAACAAAAGGAGAAGCTGGAGGAATAACTCAACACATAGGTGCTAGTGAAGTAGTTATAAATGGTAAAAAAATAGTATTTTTAGATACACCAGGTCACGAAGCATTTACTGCAATGAGAGCAAGAGGAGCACAAGTTACAGATATAGCTATACTTGTTGTTGCTGCTGATGATGGTATAATGCCTCAAACTATAGAAGCAATAAACCACGCAAAAGCTGCAAATGTTCCTTTAATAGTAGCAATAAATAAAATAGACAAACCTACTGCAAACCCAGATAGAGTAAAGCAAGAATTAGCTGACCAAGGTCTTTTAGTTGAAGATTGGGGAGGAGATATTATTTCTGTTGGAGTTTCTGCACTGAAAAAAGAAGGAATAGATACTTTACTTGAAATGATACTTTTAGTTGCAGAAATGCAAGAATTAAAAGCAAATCCAAACAAAAGAGCTGTTGGAACAGTAATAGAAGCTCAACTTGACAAAGGAAAAGGTCCTGTTGCTACAGTTTTAGTTCAAGGTGGAACACTTAAAGTAGGAGACCCTGTTGTTTGTGGAACTAGTTGTGGTAAAGTAAGGGCTATGATTAATTCAAAAGGAAAAAGAGTTAAAAAAGCAGAACCTTCAACTGCAGTTGAAATCCTTGGATTATCAGAAGTACCACAAGGGGGAGACCAACTTATAGGTGTATTAAATGATAAGATTGCAAAACAAATATCAGAAAAAAGAACTGAAAAAGCAAGAGAAGAAATGTTAAAATCAAATCAAAGAATGAGTTTAGATGCATTTTTCTCACAAGTATCTGATGCTGATACTAAAGAGCTTAATATAGTTATAAAAGCTGATGTTCAGGGTTCTTCTCAAGCTGTTAGACAATCACTTGAAAAATTATCAACTGAAGAAATAGCAGTTAGAATAATTCACTGTGGAGTTGGTGCAGTTAATGAATCTGATATTATGCTTGCTGCTGCATCAAATGCTATAATAATAGGATTTAATGTAAAATCTGTGCCTAGTGCTGAAGTTTTAGCAAATAAAGAAAAAGTTGATGTTAGAACTTATACTATAATATATAAAGCGATAGAAGATGTTCAAGCTGCTATGAGCGGTATGCTTGACCCTGAACTTAAAGATGAGGATACAGGAAAAGCAGAAGTTAGAGAAACATTTAAGCTTTCTGGCGTTGGAACTATTGCAGGATGCTATGTAACTAGTGGTAAGATTTATAGAAATTGTAAAGTAAGAGTAGTTAGAGATGGAATAATAATTCACGAAGGTCAATTAGCTGCATTAAAAAGATTTAAAGATGATGTAAAAGAAGTTAATCACGGATATGAGTGTGGTATAACAATAGTAAATTATAACGATATAAAAATTGGAGATATAATAGAAGGTTATATAACAAAGGAAATTGAAAGAAAATTATAATAAAAAGAGGCGATTTTAATGGCAACTTTTAGTAGAACAAAAAGAATAGCTGAAGAAATAAGAAAAGTTATTGGAAATATGTTAATAAGTGGTATAAAAGATCCTAGAATAAATTCTATGGTAAGCGTTACTGAAGTTGAGGTAACAAGTGACTTAAGTTATGCTTATGTTTATGTAAGTATACTTGGTGGAGATGAAGAAGAAAGTTTAGAAGGACTAAAAAGTGCATCTAATTTTTTAAGGAAAGAAGTTAGTAAAAGTGTTAAATTAAGACATACTCCTCAAATAATTTTTAAGGTTGATGATTCTATTAAAAAAGGAATATATATGGAAGAATTAATCAAAAAAGTAAATAGTAATTTACATAAAGAAGATTTTGAGGAAGACTCTAATGAATAATATAAAAGATATAGTAGATTTTATAGAGAGAAGTAACTATTTTTTAGTTACTTCTCATATTAATCCTGATGGAGATAATATTGGTTCAACACTTTCAATGTATTTAGCCCTTAAAAACTTAGGAAAAGAAGTATACTATGTACTTGATGATACTATTCCTAAAAATATATCATTTTTAACTGATGATATAAGTATTCTAAAGTCAGATAATATTAATATTAAGAATTATAGTGTAATAACACTTGACTGTGGAGATAAAAAAAGAATTTGTATAGAAGATAGATTAATAGAAAATGCACAAAAATTAATAAATATAGATCATCATATAAGTAATGATTTTTTTGGAGATTATAATTATGTTGATTCTGATGGTTCTTCAACTTGTGAATTAGTTTATAATTTACTTTCTCAATATGAGCTTGTAAAAAATAAAAGTATAATTGATGAAAAAGTGGCAACTAGTCTTTATACAGGTCTTTTAACCGATACAGGAAACTTTATGTACCAAAGTGCAAAAGAAACTTCATTTGACATGGCAAAAAATTTACTTAAAAAAGGTGCTAAAAAAGATTTAATAATACAAAAAGTATTCCAAAGTAATTCATTTAATTATTATAAACTTTTAGGAGAAGCCCTAAATACTTTAAAAGTTTATAATAACAAAGTTGCTTTAATTAGTGTTACTAAAGAAATGATGGAAAAAAATGATATTTCATTTGGTGATGTTGATGGTATTGCAAGTTATACTAGAGATATAGAAGGAATAGAAGTTGGTATTTTACTAAAACAAAAAGATGAAAATGAAGTAAAGGTAAGTTTAAGGTCAAAGTCATATGTTGATGTTAGTGAAATTGCAAAAAGTCTTGGTGGTGGAGGTCACAAAAGAGCTTCAGGATGTACTATTTATGACAGTGTAGATAATGCTATTAATAAAGTTATAGAATGTGTACTAAAAGCTATATAGGGTGATAAAATGAATAAAATTATAAGTATAATAAAACCTACTGGTATGACTTCGCATGATGTTGTGAGTATTGTTAGAAAAACTTTAAATATAAAAAAAGTTGGTCACACAGGTACCCTTGATCCAGATGCATCAGGGGTATTACCTATATGTATAGGAAAAGCAACTAAGGTAAGTGAACTTATTTTAAATAAAGATAAAGCATATATTTGTGAACTAACTTTAGGGTTAATAACTGACACTTATGATATAACTGGTAAAATAATAGAAGAAAATAAAGATTTTATCTTTAATAATGATGAGATAAAAAAAGCATTCAAAACACAATTAGGAGAAATTGACCAACTGCCACCAATATATTCTGCACTTAAAGTAAATGGAAAAAGAATGTGTGATTTAGCTAGAAGTGGTAATATAGATAAAATAGATGTAAAACCAAGAAAAGTAAATATAAAGAAACTAGATATTTTAAGTATTAACAAAAACAAAATAAGTTTTTATGTTGAATGTTCAAAAGGAACTTATGTAAGAAGTATTTGTTATGATATTGGAAAAGTTTTAGGTGTTGGTGGTTGTATGTCTTCTTTAATTAGAGTAAAATCTGGAAAATTTACGCTTGATAATTCTATTACACTAGATGATTTAAAAGAATTTAAAGAAAATGATACTTTAAAAGATTATCTTTATAATATAGATTTTGTTTTGTCAGATTTTAATAAAGTTGTTTTAAATGATAATGCAGTTAAATATTATTCAAATGGTGGAATAATTGAAGAAAATAGATTTATAGAAAAAGATTTTACCGAAAAAGACGATATAGTTAGAGTATATAGTAAAGATAATTTTTTAGGAACTGGAAAAATAATAAGAAAAGACGATACTATTAGCATAAAAAGTGATAAGCTATTTATAGTATAAAAAGCGGGGAGATTATGAGTACTATAAATGATATAAAAAAAATCGACGAAAAAACTATTATTACAATAGGAAATTTTGATGGACTTCATAAAGGTCACCAAGAACTTATAAAAAGGTCTGTTTCTTGTGCTAAAAATAACAATCTAAAAAGTGTTGTTTTTACATTTTCAAATCACCCATTAAATTTTTTCAGACCAAATTCTATAAAAAATATTATTACTAATAAAGAAAAAATTAATATATTAAAGTCATTTGGAGTAGATATTATTATAAATATAGTATTTAATGAAGATATGACAAAAATAAGTTCGTATGATTTTGTTGAAAAAACATTAGTCGAAAAGCTAAATGCAAAAAAAATTGTTGTAGGACATGATTTTACCTTTGGAAGAAATAAAGAAGGAGATGTTAAAACTTTAATAGATTTATCAAAAAAATTTAACTTTGAAGTGGATGTAATAGAAGAAATCAATATCCTAAAAAGAAGAATTAGTAGTACATATATAAGAGAATTAATAAAAGATGGATATGTAGATAAAATAAATGATTATTTAGGTAGAAATTATAATGTAAGTGGTAAAGTAATACATGCAAGAAAAATTGGAAGAACTATTGGTTTTCCTACTGCTAATATGTTAGTTGATGAAAGTATTTTAATACCTAAGAATGGAATATATGCTACTAAAGTTTTTATAAAAGATAAAGAATTTATCGGTGCTACTAATATTGGATTTAATCCAACTGTAAATGGTAAAAATTTATCAATAGAAACTAATATACTAGACTTTGATGAAGATATTTACGGAGAGATAATAAAAATTGAGTTTTTAGAAAGAATTAGAGATGAAAAAAAGTTTAGTGGAATTGATGAGCTTAAAAAACAACTAAAAAAAGATGTTAATTTTATAAGAAATAAATATATTGAAAATATTTTTTAGAACATATTTACAAAATATACCTTGTGTGTTAATATACTAAAGAACCTTTACTCAGCAAAAGATTTCTCCAATCTCTGCTTAGTTATAGGGGATTTTTAAAATAATGGAGGTAAACTTATGAATAAATCACAAATAATAAAAGAATATGGAAGAAAAGAAGGAGATACTGGTTCTCCAGAAGTACAAATAGCTTTATTAACAGCTAGAATAAATGAATTAAATGAACACTTAAAAGTTCACAAAAAAGACCACCACTCAAGAAGAGGACTTTTAAAAATGGTTGGTAAAAGAAGAAACTTATTATCTTACTTAAAAGAAAAAGACTTAGAAGGATACAGAAGCTTAATAGCTAAATTAGGACTTAGAAAGTAATTTTACTTTTTATAGAGCAGGTATTTATTACCTGCTTTTTTATGTGGTTTATATTTAATCAAAAAGTACACATACTATATACTAGTTTAAAAATTAGTTGTTAAAATATACTATATTTGATAAGATAATAAATAGTTATACATAAACTCGAAGATATAATTAATAGGAGGAAACAAACTTAATGTTTGAACATAAGATTTTTAAAACTACCTTTGCTGGTAGAGAACTTAAAGTTGAAATTGGAAAAATTGCCGAACTTACAAGCGGTAGTGCCATAATAACTTATGGTGAAACAATGGTTATGGTAAATGTTTCAAAATCAGCTGAACCAAGAGATGGAATAGATTTTTTCCCATTAAGTGTTGATTATGAAGAAAGACTTTATTCTGTTGGTAAAATACCAGGTGGATTTTTAAAAAGAGAGGGTAAACCTTCAGAAAAAGCAATACTTACATCAAGACTTATAGATAGACCTATAAGACCACTTTTTCCAAAAGGGTTTAGAAATGATGTACAAGTAGTTGCAACAGTTTTATCAGTTGACCCAGATTGTACACCAGATATAGTTTCAATGATTGGTTCTTCAATAGCACTTTCTATATCTGAAATACCATTTAACGGACCAACAGGTTCTGTTTTAATTGGTCTTATTGATGGAGCTTTTGTTGTTAATCCTACTCTTAATGAAAGAGAAAAAAGTGAAATGCACCTTGTAGTATCTGGTACAAAGGACGCTATAATGATGGTTGAAGCTGGTGCTAACTGTATTCCAGACTCACTAATGCTTGAAGCTATACTTTTTGCACACGAAGAGATTAAAAAGATAGTTTCATTTGTTGAAGAAATAGTAGCTGAAGTTGGTAAAGAAAAAATGGAAGTTACTTTATTTAAGCCAGATGAAGAAATTGAAAAAGCTGTAAGAGATTTTGCAACAGAAGATATGAAACAAGCTGTACAAACTATTGAAAAGCTTGAAAGAATGGAAAAAATGGACTTAGTTAAGACAAAAACTTTAGAAAAGTTTGAGGATTTACTTGATGAGTATCAAACGGATATAGAAGATACACTTCAATCAATAATAAAAGAAGAAGTTAGAAAACTTATAGTACATGATAATATAAGGCCAGATAATAGAAAATTAGATGAGATAAGACCTATATGGTGTGATAACGGATTTGTGCCAAGAGCGCACGGGTCAGGACTTTTTACAAGAGGACAAACACAAGTAATGTCAATTGCTACTTTAGGTGCACTTGGAGATGTTCAAATACTTGATGGACTTGATGAGGAAGAAAGTAAAAGATATATGCATCACTATAACTTCCCAGCATACAGCGTAGGAGAAGCTAGACCTTCAAGAGGACCTGGAAGGCGTGAGGTAGGTCATGGAGCTTTAGCAGAACGTGCTTTAATACCGGTACTTCCATCAAAAGAAGAATTTCCATACGCTATAAGAGTAGTATCTGAAGTTTTAAGTTCTAATGGTTCTACTTCTCAAGGAAGTGTTTGTGGTTCTACTTTGTCGCTTTTAGATGCAGGAGTTCCAATAAAATCGATGGTATCAGGTATTGCAATGGGACTTATAAAGCATGATAATAAAGTTGCAGTTTTATCTGATATTCAAGGTATGGAAGACCATTTAGGAGATATGGACTTTAAAGTTGCAGGTACAGAAGATGGTATAACTGCTATTCAAATGGATATAAAAATAGCTGGTATTGACAAAGAAATATTAACTAAAGCTTTAACTCAAGCAAAAGTTGGTAGAATTCATATATTAAATGAAATGAAAAAAGTAATATCATCTCCAAAACCGGAACTTTCAAAATATGCACCAAAAATAACTACAATGAATATTCACCCAGATAAAATAAGAGATGTTATAGGTCCTGGTGGAAAAGTAATAAGTAAAATAATAGAAGATACTGGCGTTAAAATAGATATTGAACAAACTGGAGAAGTATTTATATCTGGTGTTGATTTAGATATGCTTAATTTAGCTAAAAAATTAATACACGATATAGTAGCAGAAATTGAAGTAAATGAAATTTATAAAGGTAAGGTAACTAGAATAACTAATTTTGGAGCATTCGTTGAAGTATTACCTGGAAAAGAAGGTCTTTTACACGTTTCTCAAATATCTCATGAAAGAGTTCAAAAAGTAGAAGATGCACTAAGTATAGGGGATGAGGTAGAGGTTAAAGTTACTGAAATAGATGAAAAAGGAAGAGCTAATCTTTCAAGAAAAGTTCTTTTACCAAAGCCTAAAAAAGAAGAAAAATAATAATGGGGAAGTTCTTTAACAAGAGCTTCTTTTTTTGCATAAACTATAATCCTAGTTAATATTATTTTATATAATAGTTTAAGGAGGTTTTTTAGTTTATGATGATGGTAGTAATAAGTAAAGATAAATTAAAAAAAATACTTATTACAATATTAGCACTAATATTTTTTATTTCTTTAGGAATGTTTATTTTTTTTAAAGATAATGGAAAACAAGCAGTTAATATGATAAATCCAGAAGAAAATATGCCTTATGAAAAAGGCACAAAATTAAATAGCAATTACGTAGCTTTAATATGTAATATTGATTTAGGTTGGGAAAGTGAGTACGTAGAAGGAATTTTAGATGTAGCAAAAGAAAAAAATATAAAAATGAGTTTTAACGTTACTGGTAAATGGGCAGAAAAAAATAAAGACTTACTTCTTAGAATTAAAGAAGAAGGTCATGAAATAGGAAATCATGGATATAGGCATATAGATTATGATACTATTTCATATGAAGAAAATATAAAAGAAATATCAACAGCAAAAAAAATAATAGAGGATATAATAAAAGAAGAAACAAAATTTTTTCAGGCTCCATCGGGTGCATTTGGTAAAGAAACTGTAAAAGCTGCAAGAAGCCTTGGTTATACATCTATAAAGTGGAATATTGACACTATTGACTGGAATAATAGAAAAGAGCCCGAAGTTGTATTTGAGAGAGTTAAGAAAAAGGAAATGACTGAAAATAGTATAATACTTATGCATCCAACTTATGCAACTACTAAATGTTTAGGAGATATTATAGATTTAATCAGAGAAAAAAATCTTGAAGCTGGAAGGCTTTCAGATGTATTTTAGTACATAATCACTTATTTTATTTATTTTGAATATTATAAAATATACAAAAAGATTTAAAGTATGGTAAAATAATTTTACTCCATATTTAAAATATTAACAAAGGAGATTTTAAGATGCAATTATCTGAAATAGCAGGTAAAGAAATAGTAAACTTATCAACTGGAGAAAGACTTGGTGTTGTGGGTGAATGTGACCTTATTTTAGATGAGACTACTGGAGAAATACTTGCTCTTACTATACCAACTGAAAGAGGTTTTTTTGGTTTTAAAAGAGGGGATTCTGTTTTAGAAGTACCTTGGAAGAGCATTAGAAAAATTGGAAGCGATATGATAATAATAGAACACGACGGAATTTATTAGTAGGAGGTTTTTAGGTGGGGATATTAGTTCAAAAATTTGGTGGGACTTCTGTACAATCATATGAGAAAATGAATGAAGTACTGAAAATAATAAAATCTTATAAAGAAAAAGATAATGATTTACAGTTAGTAGTAGTAGTATCAGCAATGGGAAGAAAAGGCGACCCTTATGCAACTGATACCCTAATTAATTTAGTTAAGAATATAAATAAAAATCCACAAAAAAGGGAACTAGATGCTTTAATGACTTGTGGAGAAATAATTTCTGGTACTGTTTTTACTAATATTTTATTAAATGAAGGAATTGATGCTGTATTTTTAAATGGAGGTCAAGCTGGAATAATAACTGATGATAATTACGGAAATTCAAAAATAGTAGATGTAGATCCTAAAAGAATTTTAAATGAATTAAATAAAGGAAAAGTTGTAGTTGTAGCAGGATTTCAAGGTATTACAACTAATAACGAACTAACTACACTAGGTCGTGGAGGAAGTGATACATCAGCAGTTGCAATTGGAAAAGCCTTAAAATGTGATACTGTAGAAATTTATACTGATGTTGATGGAGTTATGACAGCTGACCCTAGAGTTGAGCCAAATGCAAAGGTTCTTGAACATATAGGTTATGAGGAAGTTTTTCAAATGGCCGATAAAGGAGCTAAAGTTATTCATCCAAGAGCTGTTCAGCTTGCAAAAAGTGCTAATATAACTTTAGTAATTAAAAACACTTTAAATCCTTTAGCAAAAGGAACTAATATTGGTATTATGAGAACTTCAATTAATGAAAAAATGACTTATGAAGATACAGTTAATGTAAATACTGCAGTTGCAAATCAAGAAAATATTGCTCAAGTAAAAATAAAATCAGAAGAAGATAATTTTATAGAAATACTAAATGAAATACAAAAAAGTTCTGTTAGTATTGATATGATAAACTTTTTTGTAGACAATAAAGCATTTATTATAAAAGAAGATGATATAACTAAAGTTGAAAATATCTTAAAAAGATTTAGTGTTGATTTTGAGATAAGAAAAGACTGTGCAAAAGTCACTTTAATAGGAGCTGAGATAATGGGTACTCCTGGAGTTATGGCAAGGGTAGTTACTTCTTTATCAAAATATAATATACAACTTCTACAAACTTCTGATTCCCATATGACTATATCTTGCTTAGTAAAAAAAGATGATATGTTAAACGCTGTTCACGCTATACACGATGAATTTAATGGCTAGAAACATTCACTTACCAGTAAAGGTGAGTGAATGTTTTTTTTATTATTGCTAATAATATCTTTATATAGTTTTTGATAGGAGAGTTACATATGAAAAATCAAAAAGACAATATAAAAAATGATAACGAAAAAATAGAAGATATAAATGAAATGGGAACTCCAGATATTCCAAAACCTTCAAAAGACGATATAAAGTGTATTACTATAATTGGAGAAATTGAAGGCCATTTTGTTGGAAATCCTCAAAAAAAGGCAACAAAATATGAACATATAATACCAATGCTTTATTCGGTTGAAGAAAATGACAATATAAAAGGTGTTTTAATAGTTTTAAATACTGTTGGAGGAGATGTCGAGGCTGGACTTGCCATGGCTGAACTTATAAATAGTATATCCAAAAAAGTTGTTACTTTAGTATTAGGTGGAAGTCATAGTATAGGCGTACCACTTTCTACTGCTGGAGATTATTCTTTTATAGCACCTACTGCAACTATGATAGTTCACCCAATTAGAACTAATGGTCTTGTAATTGGAGTTAATGAAACATTTGAATACTTTAAAAAAATGCAAGAGAGGATAACTAGTTTTATAGTTAGAACATCAAATATAGATAAAGACAACCTTGAAAAGCTAATGCACTCAAAAGATGAGCTAGTAAGTGATGTTGGAAGTGTATTAATAGGTAAAGAAGCAGTTGAATGTGGTATTATAAATGAAGTTGGAGGTCTTAAAGAAGCATTATCAAAATTAAAGGAGCTTATAAAAGAATGATACTAGGAGAAAACTCCTAGTTCATATGTTTATTAGTAAATTCATATATAGTTTCCCAGTAAAGCTTTGGATTTACTTCAGAAGCTTTAGCGTGTTTTGCTCCTTTTATTGTTAGCATTTGTTTTTCTTTTGAAGGAGTTGCATCATAAAGTTCTTGCATCATATAATATGGTACAAATGTATCTTTATCTCCATGAATATAAAGTATTGGTATATTAGATTTTTTTACTTGTTCGATTGCTGATGCATCTTTTATTGAATAACCTGCTTTAACTTTGGCAAATAAATCAGAAACTTGAAGTATTGGGAACTCTTTTAAGTTAAATATAGTCTTTAATTGGTAGGAAAATTGGTCCCAAGCAGACGTATATCCACAATCTGCTATAATTCCTTTTACGTTTTTAGGTAGATTTTCTCCAGATACCATAGTAACAGTACCTGCACCCATAGAAACTCCATGGAGCATTATATTTGCATTTTTATCTTCTTCTAATATGTAGTTTATCCAATTTATAATATCTAATCTATCGTGCCATCCCATTCCAATATATTCACCCTCGCTTTGTCCATGACCCCTCAAATCAGGAAGTAATACATTATAACCCATATCATAAAAATGTCTTGCATACGTACTTACTTTTTTAGCATCTCCTCCATATCCATGAACTGATATAATCCAATTATTAGTCTTATTTTCATTAAGTATTTTGTAAGAGTGAAGATTTAAATTATCAAATGAATTAATATATTCTTCAGTTTGATTAGGATTATTTAGTATCCAGTCTATATCTTTTTGAAGAACTTGTCCACTTGTTTCATCTTCTTCATCATCACTTCCAAATACTATTTCTTTTGAAGTATCAGGATTTAATGCTAAGTTATAAAAATAATTACCAACAAATCCAAGCCCAATTATAGTTATGGTAGACAGTAAAACACCTACACATGCTAATATTTTTTTTATTTTCATTATAATTCTCCTTTGTATAAGATTTTACTATAATATTTTATATATTTTTATCAAAAAATCAAAGTCTATTATTTGAATTTATAATACAAATACTATCTTTTTAAAATTTATAATTACTTTTTATAATATTTTAATTTATATTGACTAGAACTAAAAAATATATCAATTTTGGATATAATTTAGAAAAAATCAAATAATAATACCAAACCATAAATGGAGGTATTTATATGAATGGAATAAAAGATGAAGCAAAAAAGACTGTTCAGAAAGCTGAACACATGGCAAAAGAATTAGGACATGATATAAAAGATACTTTAGAAAATGCAGTAAACACAGCTGAACACGGAATGGAAAATATAAAAGATAAAGTTGAACATACAATGGAAAACATAAAAAATAAAACAGAACATGGTATGGATAGTATGAAAGATAAGATGGAACATATGAAACATAAAATGAAATAGGGGCTTTATGCCCCAATTAATTTATAAACTAAAGTTGTAAAACTACAAACTATAAATCCAATAGTTGTTGGAATTAAAAAAGCAAGAATAGGCCATTTTATACTGTTAGTTTCTTTTTTTATCGTTAAAATAGTTGTGGCACAAGGCCAATGAAGTAAGCTAAAAATCATAGTATTTAGTGCTGTTAAAATAGTCCAATTGTTATTTTTTAGTATTTGACCAAGTGAAGCTATACTATCAACATCTACCATAGTATTAGTACTTAAATAACACATAAGTATTATTGGTACTACTATCTCATTAGCGGGAAAACCTAAAATAAAGGCAAGTAAAATAAATCCATCTAATCCTATAATACTTGCAATAGGATTTAAAAAATTTGCAATTATAGTTAGTAAATTAGTATTATCTATATGAGTATTTGCTAATATCCAAATTATACAACCTGCTGGTATAGAAATGAGTACTGCTCTTGACAGTACAAATATAGTCCTATCTATTATAGAAGTATATAAAACTCTAACAAACTTTGGTGTTCTATAAGGTGGAAGCTCTAGAGTAAAAGTTGATGAATAACCTTTTAGTAAAGTCTTTGACAAGATAAAAGAAACAAAAAGAGTTATTAATATACCAAAAATTATCATTACAGAAATTGAAATACTTACAACTAAATTAGATAAAAAAGAATTAGTTATATTTGATGCAAAAAATATTGTTGATATTGAAATTAAAATAGGAAATCTTCCATTACAAGGTATAAAGTTATTAGTTAAAATAGCTATTAACCTTTCTCTTGGTGAATCTATTATTCTACAACCAACAACACCACACGCATTACATCCAAGCCCCATACACATTGTAAGACTTTGTTTTCCATGTGCATTTACTTTTTTAAATAGGTGGTCTAAGTTAAATGCAATCCTTGGTAAATATCCAAAATCTTCGAGTAAAGTAAAAAATGGAAAGAATATTGCCATAGGTGGAAGCATAACACTAACAACCCAAGCTAATGTTTTGTACATTCCAAATACTATCATATTTGTAAGAAAAATTGGAAGATTAAGAGTATTACAAATATCTAGTAAAATAGGTTCAAAACCAAATAAAATATCTGAAAGTATACTTGACGGATAGTTTGCACCAAAAATTGTTATCCACAATATAAAAATAAGTAAACTTATCATAATAGGTATTCCAAATATATTTGATGTAACTATTTTATCTACTTTATCATCTTTGTCATATGTAGTTTTTTCTTTTATAGTTGCTTTTTGGCTTAAATAGTTTGCATATTCATAATTCTTTTCTGTAAAATAATCTCTTAGATTATAGTTTAAATCACTTTTATCTATTTTTGATTTAATTTTTTCAATAGATAAAGTATACTTTTTTTTTGAATAAGTTGAAAATGATTTAAATAAACTTTCATCGTCATCTAATATTCTAAGAGCTAACCATCTATTATTTATATCTTCTATATTTATATTATCTTTTATATAATTTATTTTTTTTTCAATTTTATCATCATAATATATAGTTTTATTATTAAAAGCATACTTATTTGATGACACTATATCGAAAGTATTAAGTAAATTATCAATACCAAAATCATTTCTAGCACTAGTTAAAACTACAGGTATTCCAAGCTCATTTTCAAGAACTTCCTTATCTACTTTTATCCCATTTTTTTTAGCTTCATCAATTAAATTAACACATAAGATAATATTTTTTGTGATTTCCATAGCTTGAAATAAAACGTTTAGATTTCTCTCTAAAGAATTAGCATCACATACTACTAATAATATATCTGGTTTTCCAAAACATATAAAATCTCTTGCAACAAATTCTTCTTGAGATAATGAAAATAATGAGTATGTTCCAGGTAAATCTACTATGATATAATTTTTATTTTTGTAAGAAAATCGGCCTTTAGCAGAAGATACAGTTTTTCCTGGCCAGTTTCCAGTATGTTGATTAAGTCCAGTTAGTGAGTTAAAAACTGTACTTTTTCCTGTGTTTGGATTTCCAAATAAGGCTATAACAATTTCATTTTCTTTCTTATCAACATTAAAATTTTCCCTTAAATAATTTATATTATCATTAACAACATTCATATCTATCCCTCACTAACTAGTATCAAATCACTTTCTTCTTTTCTAAATGCAATTTTTGTACCTCTAAATTTGTATATAGTTAAATTTCTTTTTGGTCCGTGTCTAATGACTTCAATTTTAGTACCCTTTATTAATCCGAGTGACAACATTCTTTCTTTTAATGCACCACTAAAAAGTATTTCATAAACAAAAACTATATCACCCACACTATAATCAGTTAATTTTTTCATAAATACCCCCAAATAATATAGCTTATTTATTTTATGAAAATATAAAGTATCTGTTACAAAAAGTTATACAATACAGGTATAAACAATGCTTTTATTTTTAATTGAATTGTGTTAAATTATAGTAGTATTTCTAGTTTTAAAAGGAGGGAGAATTTTGGAAAATAAGGTAGACTTAACAAGTGGTAATATATCAAAAACACTACTGAGGCTATCTATTCCTATAATGGGGACATCATTTATACAAATGGCCTATAATATGATAGATATGATATGGGTTGGTAAAATTGGAAGTGAAGCTGTTGCTGCTGTTGGAACAGCAGGTTTTTTCCCTTGGCTTGCAATGGCATTTGTAGCTATATCAAGAGTTGGTGCAGAGGTTATGGTTGCACAAAGTATTGGTAAAGATGATAAAGATAGTGCTAAAGGATATATTAAATCGTCTATTGAAATAAATATAATCTTATCAACTTTATATATGTTTACTTTGATTGTTTTAAATAAGCAGTTGGTTGGATTTTTCAATTTAGGTGATAGTAATGTTATAAAAATGTCTGAAGAGTATTTAGTTATTATAGCATTTTCTATGATTTTTTATTTTGTAAATCCTATTTTAACAGCTATTTTTAATGGTCTTGGAAATAGTAAGATACCATTTTTTATAAATACAGTAGGACTTATAATAAATATAATACTTGACCCTATTTTAATATTTGGAATAAATGGAAAAGGACTTGGAGTTAATGGTGCTGCACTTGCTACATCTTTGGCACAAGTTGTTGTTACTTTAAGTTTTATAATAGTAATAATTAAAACTAAAAATGACTATTTCAAAATAAAATTTTTTAAAAGTATAGATAAAAAAATCTATAAAGAAGTATTAAAGTTAGGATTTCCAGTAGCACTTCAAAGTGGACTATTTACAATATTTGCAATGATTATTGGAGTTGTTGTTGCATCATTTGGACCAGAAGCTATTGCAGCTCAAAAGGTAGGTTCTCAAATTGAATCTATTTCTTGGATGGTTTGCGAGGGGATTGGTTATGCTTTATCTAGTTTTGTTGGTCAAAATTATGGAGCAGGAAAAATAGACAGAGTAGAAAAAGGTTGTAAAAGTGCTTTATTAATTTCAATAGTACTTGGAATTATAAATACATTACTTCTAGTATTTTTTGCACGTGAACTTTTCTCATTATTTATAAATGAGACTGAAGCTATAAAAAAAGGAGCTTCATATTTAATTATAATAGGATATTCACAAGTGTTTATGTGTGTGGAAATAGTAGTTGCAGGTATTTTTAGAGGACTTGGTAAACCTTTAATTCCATCAATTATTATGATAGTACTTACAGGTCTTAGAATACCAATGGCGTATTTATTATCAAGTGTTATAGGACTTAATGGAGTTTGGTGGAGTTTAACTATAAGTAGTATTTTAAAGGGAGTTTCTTTATATATTTTATTTTTCTATATGCAAAAAACAAAGAAAATTTATAGTAATTCTGTTTAGATTTATTAAAAAAAGGTAGTTTTATAAATAGACGTTTACGAAAGGAAATAATTTTTATGAATAAAATAGAATTATTAGCACCTGCAGGTGATTTAGAAAGATTAAAAATAGCATTTACTTATGGAGCTGATGCTGTTTATATAGGTGGAGAAATATTTGGAATGAGATCAGCTGCCAAAAATTTCTCACTTGATGAGATGAAAGAAGGAGTAGAGTTTGCTCATAATTTAGGTAAGAAAGTTTTTGTTACTTTAAATATAATCCCAAGAAATAATGATTTAGATAGATTACCAAAATATTTACTAGAACTTGAAAAAGTAGGAGTAGATGCAGTAATTGTAAGTGATGCTGGAGTTTTTAATATAGTTAGAAAAACTATACCTAATATGGAGATTCATATAAGTACGCAAGCTAGTACATCAAATTCATTTGCATCTAAGTTTTGGTATGAAAAAGGGGCAAAAAGAGTAGTTACTGCTAGAGAGCTTTCTTTTGAAGAAACTCGTAAAATAAGAGATAATGTTCCAGATGATATGGATATTGAAGCTTTTGTTCATGGAGCTATGTGTATGTCTTATTCAGGAAAATGTGTTATAAGTAATTATACAACTGGAAGAGATGCAAATAGAGGAGCTTGTGCACAGCCTTGTAGATGGAAATATAATTTAGTTAAAGAAAATAATGGAGAATATGAGCAAGTTTTAGAAGGAATTGACTCATCATTTTTCTTTAATTCAAAAGATTTATGTATGATAGAATATGTAAAAGAATTAATCGAAAGTGGAATAACAAGTTTTAAAATAGAAGGTCGTATGAAAACTGCTTATTATGTTGCAACAACAGTTAGAGCATATAGAATGGCAATTGATGAGTATTATAAAGACCCTAAAAACTTTAAGTTTAATAAAATGTGGCTTGATGAACTTAAAAAGGGAAGTCATAGAGATTATTCAACAGGGTTTTATTTTGACAGTCCAGATGCTAATGCCCATAACTATGAAAGCGCATCATATATTAGAAACTATGACTTTATAGGAATAGTTCTAGATTATGATAAAGAAAATGATTTATATATAGTTGAACAAAGAAACAGAATGTTTACTGGAGATAAAATAGAAGTAATAGGACCTTTTATTGAAACTAAAAATGCTACTATTTTAAAAATGTACAATGAAGAAGGTGAGGAAATAACTTCAGCACCTCACGCAAGACAAATAATTAAAATGAAAATAGACACTAAATTAGATAAGGACTATATGCTTAGAAAAGAAATAATAAGTTTATAAAAAGAAGCTAAAAAGCTTCTTTTTAATTTATCACAAATCCACCGTTTGGACTTATTACTTGTCCTGTTATAAAGTTATCTTCTGCTAAAAATAAAGCACACTTTGCAATATCATAAGGAGTACCTATTTTCATAAGAGGAGTTTCTTCTCTAAGATTTTCTATAATATCTTTATCAATATCTTTTATCATATCAGTATCTATAACTCCAGGACAAATTGCATTAACACAAATATTTGAAGGTCCAAGCTCTTTTGCTAATGATTTTGTCATTCCAATAATACCCGCTTTACTAGTTGAGTAGTGTACTTCAAAAGAAGCTCCAACCATTCCCCAAATAGATGAAATATTAATTATTTTTCCACTCATTTCAGGTATCATATATTGAAGTGACTTTTGAGTAACAAAAAAAACACTATTTAAATTAACATTAATCATATTGTGCCACTCTTCATCAGTTATATCAGTAAAAAGTTTGTTTTGACTAATTCCAGCATTATTAATTAAAACATCGATTTTTTCAAATTCTCCAATAGTAAAGTTAACTAAACTATTAGCTTCAAATCTATTTGAAACATCAGCTTTAAATATTCTAACTGAATAATCCTTTAATTCTTCTAGTAATTCTTTTGCCTTATCTTCTGACTTATTATAGTTTATTACTACATTATAATTATTTTTTGCAAAAAGTCTTGCACATTCTCTACCAATCCCTCTTGATGCACCAGTTATTAAAACAGTTTTCATTAAGTTACTCCTTTATTAAATTTTTTACTTCTTCTTTAGTTAATTTTCTCCATTTACCAGTAGGAAGCCCCTTTAAAGTTAAATTCATTATCCTAATTCTTTGAAGTTTTTTTACTTCATATCCAAGCACTTCGCACATTCTTCTTATTTGTCTATTAAGACCTTGAGTTAGTATTATTTTAAATGTATTACTATTTACTTTGCTTACCACACATTTTTTAGTAGTTACATATTTTTTATTTACAGGATTAAAAATTCTAACCCCTTTACTCATTTTTTCTACAAAATCGTTTGTTATATTTTTATTAACTGTAACTAAGTACTCTTTTTCGTGATTATTTTCTTGCCTTAAAATTTTATTAACTATATCTCCATCATTAGTAAGTAAAATTAAACCTTCTGATGGTTTATCAAGTCTTCCTATTGGAAAAATACGTTCACTATAATTTACAAAGTCAATTATATTTCCTTTAATATGTTTTTCTGTTGTACAAGTTATTCCAACAGGTTTATTAAGAGCTATATATACTCTTTCTTTTTTTTCTTTTATAATTTTATTGTTAACTCTAACAATATCTCCTTTATTTACAACTTGACCAATAACTGCTTTTTTTGAATTAATAGTAACTTTTCCAGCACTAATTAATTTATCAGCTTCTCTTCTTGAACAAAACCCACTAGAACTTATATAATTATTAAGTCTCATAAGAAATCTCCTTTAAAAATTAATACTACTTATTATATCACAACAAGTTTTAGTTAGCAGTTTAACTTAAAAATCATAATATACAAAGAGGTGATTTTTTTGACTATAACTAATTTAGAATTAGAAATTATAAAATTAATAGATATAAAAAAATATAGCATTAGTAGATGTAGTGAAGAACTTAAAATAAGTAAAAAAGAAGTTAAAAAAAACTTAAATAGTGTTCGTGAAAAAATAGTAAATGGATTATTAAATGAAGAAAGTTTTGAAATAGAAAAATTAGAAATCAAAGAAGAAGAAAAAGAAGAAAACATTTGTAAATTCAGATGTAGTGTATGTGGTAAAATTTATTCAGTAAATTATAAAAACGGCTCTATAATATGTCCTTTGTGCTTTTCAAGTAAAGTTATGGATAAAAAGACTGCCAACATATAGTTGGCTAGTTTATAAATTTTATTATAGAAAGTGCAATAAGTAAAAATCCAGATAAACACGAAAAATTTATATTTGACAATTTTGAAAATAATTTTCCTAGAAAAATACCACTTAAAATAGATATCATACCAACAAAAAAACTTAAAATTATTATTTGAAAATGGTTAATATCTGTAAGACTAATACCAAAACCAACTGCCAAACTATCAAAAGATAGAGCACTCGCAAGATAAATTGCTTCTTTTTCTGTTAATATTTTTGAATTATCATAGTCAGCCTTAGTTTCATTTGCATAAACCTCAAGTACAAAATGAAAATCAAATACCTTAAAACTTATAGGTTTTTTTATTTTTGAAAATTTATTTAGATAATTTTTAAAAAAAGCTTCAAAAACTCTATATAATCCCAAAATAAATAATAGTATAAAACTTAAAAATGATGCAAAATCCTGAGATAAAAAATCCTTAAAAAAATATCCAATAAAAAATGAAAATCCTAAAAATAAACTGCAAACAAAATTTATTAATATTACAGATTTAAATGGAATTTTTATTTTATCAACCCCATAACTAATGCTTGCTACAAATGTATCTATACAAATTGATAAAACTAATAGTAATGATTGTAACATAAGATGACACCCCCGATTATTACTATCTTATTAGTTATAAAATACTTTTGTTACATATAAATTTTAATACTAGTGTAAATCGTTTTTATTTGATATAATTTTAAAGTATAGTTAATTAACATATTTTAGGAGTTAAATTTATATATTAAAAATATTTATATTTATAAATCATAATTTTAAACATTAAAAAGCTATATGTAGTATTTTCAGTATTTTTATAATTAGTAAACTATCACAACAAGTTAATTTGTATAATGTACTAACTTAAAATACAAAATAGATTCTTTACTTATATTGAAAAAATAATAAATTAGTGAGATAATAAAATATATTTTAATTTAAGGAGACTTTTATATAATGAGAGAAAAAATAAAACAAAGGGTTGATTTTTATAAAGATGATATAATAAATAATATCTCAAAAAGCATACAAATACCAAGTGTAATAGATGAAGATGATAAAAATTTTCCATTTGGTGAACAAATAGATATATGTTTGAAAGAAACTTTAAGTCTTTGTGAAAATCTAGGATTTAAGACTTATTATAAAGATGGTTACTATGGATATGCAGAAGTTGGAGAAGGAGATGAATTAATAGGAATACTTTGTCACTTAGATGTTGTACCCGAAGGAGATACAAAAGAGTGGAAAGTACCTCCATTTAGTGGAACTGTATTAGATAATAAGATATATGGAAGAGGGGCACAAGACGATAAAGGTCCAGCCATAGCTAGTATTTATGCAGTTAAATCACTTATGGATTTAGGAATAGAATTTAATAAAAGAGTTAGATTTATATTTGGTACTGATGAAGAAAATCTTTGGAGATGCATTAAAAAGTATGTTGAAAATGAAGAAATACCAAGTTATGGATTTACACCAGATTCAGTATTTCCACCTATAAATGCAGAAAAAGGTCTTTTACAAGTTTTTTTAACTTCTAAAAATAAGACTAATTTAAAATTAAATTTAGGAAATGCACTTAACTCTGTTCCAGATAAAGCTTTTTATAATGGATGTGATTTAGAAGAATTAAAAGAAGAACTTGAAAGATTAAACTTTGAATATGAAAATTTAGAAGAGGGAATAAATGTAATAGGGAAAGCTTTCCATTCACAAAGTTGTGATAAAAAGGAAGCTATAAACGCTATATCAAGGCTTTCAATAGCATTATATAATATAGGAAATACTTGTGATACAATAAGTTTTATAGCAAATGTTATTGGAGAAGATGCAAACGCTAATAATATAATAAGAAACTGTTTTGATGATGTTTCTGGCAAATTAACTTTTAATATAGCTAGATTAAATATAGACGAAAATAGTCAAACAATAGGTGTAGATATAAGATACCCTGTCACTTTAGAAAAAGAAGTTTTAATTAATGCATTAAATAAAGTATGTAATGAGTATAATCTAGAATTAAAAGAGTATGACTACTTAAAACCTATATACGTGCCAGAAGATAACTTTTTAGTGAAAACTTTACTTAAAGTATTTGAAGAAGAAACTAATATAAAAGGAAAGCCACTATCATCAGGTGGAGCAACTTATGCAAGAGCTCTTGATAATTTTGTTGCTTTTGGACCAACTTTTGAAAATAGCAACAAAACTGCTCATCAAGCAAATGAACATATAGAAATAGATGATTTAATGAAAGCTACAAATATTTATGCACTTAGTGTATATGAACTTTTAAAGTAAACATAAGAGGGAGATAATAATGAAAAAGGTATTACTTAGATTATTAAGAGATAACCAAATTAAGGTTGCAAACAATAAAAATAATTATCCAGGCGATATATTAACATCACTTGATAAAATATTTAATTATGACGATAATCACTATACTGCAAAATTTAATAATATGGAAAGTCTACTTGGTATAGATAGCCATTTAATGAATTTTCAATACAATAATATGCAAATCTTTTTAGATTTAGAAAATCCTAAAAACAAAGAAATATCAGATTTTTTCTATAGTTTACTTTGTTCTTTTGAAGGGTTTGTAATAAATTACTTAAAAGGAGATATTATAAAAACTCTTGAAAATGATTATATAGTTAAATATAATGAATTAGTTGATTTTGATTATAATGAATATTTAAAATTAGTGTATGATGAAACTAAAGAGAGCATACAAAAAAAGATAATAACTTCTAATCCATTAGAAGCTAATGTTATAAATATAATAACTGCATCTAGCTTAAATATAAAAGATTTATTAAATGAATATGATATAGAAGAAATAGATAATTCAATAATTCTTTATTGTAAATCAATAAATAGATGGATTGACAATCTATTTAATATAATGGATAAATTTATGGAACAAGAAGAAATACTAAGTTCAGATATATTATATAAAGCAAAAACTAAGCTATTATCTTTTAAAAACCAAGCTACTATTCTTGAAGATAGAGTAAATAAAATAAATGAGTCTGAAAATTCACTAGTTCTTCTTGGAGAATTAGAAGAAGAAAAAAGGGCAAGTTTTAAACTTATTGCAGAAAATTCGTTTGATATAGTGCAAAAAGCATTAGCTGAGGTTGAAAATTAATTTATATGAAAAAATACATACTATTAACACTTTTTAGCTTAGTTTTATCTTTAAACACTAAAACATATTCTTATGCTCAGAATTTTTTTGATGTATCAAATAATCACTGGGCTACAAATCAGATAAATGATTTTTATGATAAAGGAATAATAAATGGATATGAAGATGGAAGTTTTAATCCAAATAATAAGGTAACTAGGGCAGAGTTTGTTAAAATTATTAATAAAGCCTTTGACATAGACTACATAAACCCTACTATAAATACAAGTTTTAACGATATAAAAGGTCACTGGGCAGAACAAGAAATAAAAATGGCAGTTTCAAATGGAGTATATGACTACGTTTTAGACAAAAGTCTAAATTCTAAATTTAATTTTAGACCTAATGATCCAATCACAAGGGAAGAAGCTTCTACTATGATTGCCACTTATCTTGATTTAAAAGATAATAAAATAAATAAACTTCCTTATTTTTATGACTTCAAAGAAGTTTCTTATTGGGCAAAGACTAGTATGGAATCACTTATTGAAAAAGGGCTTATAAAAGGATATAAAGACAAAAGTATAAATCCAAAAGGAGGGCTTACAAGAGCTGAGCTTGTAGTTTTGGTTGATAGAATAAAGAATATAACAAATGATTATGAAGAAGAAATACCAGTTCTTATGTATCACCATTTTGATGATGTTAGTAAATTTGGTGCAGTTGTTGTTAAAGATGAATTTATAAAACAAATAGATTATCTAATACAAAATGGATATAATACAATTACTGTTAAGGATTTATATGAAATATCGATAGGGGAGAAACTATTACCTAAAAAACCTATAATAATAAGTGCTGATGATGGATATTTAAGTAATTATGAGTTTATGTATCCTGAGCTTAAAAAAAGAAATATGGAGGCTACAATATTTGTAATTGGAAATGATATTTATAATGCTGATTACAATATACAGAACAATATAGGTGTTCCTAAGTTTAATTGGTCTCAAGCCAAAGAAATGGTTGATAGTGGGCTTATAGATATTCAAAGTCATACTAATAATTCTCATAATAAAGTTAGTGTAGCTAATTCTACTTACCAAAGAGGAAATTTTTCAACTCCACTTATCGGTGAGAGTTTAGAGGACTACAAAAAAAGAATTGATAATGATATAAAACTTAGTATAAAAGGTATAAAAGAAAATCTAGGATATACACCTGTTGCTTTTGCATATCCTTTTGGTGAATATAGTAAGATTTCAGAGAAAGTACTTAAAGAAAATGGCATAAAAATATCATTTACTATAAAAGACGGATTTGTAGATATAAAAGATGACCTTTATTTAATAGATAGAGTAACTGTTAGTGGTAAAGATAGTTTTGAAGATTTTAAAAATAAATTAAACAGATAAAAACGCCTGTAATAGGCGTTTTTATCTGTTTATCTATATATTATATAAATTGTATATATAATATATGAAATTGTAAGTATAGCTCCCTCAAATTTATTTATTGTAGTTTTACTAAAAGCAAATATATATGCAAGTATTGTTACTATAAGCATAATAATCATATCAATAAAAGCTACACTCTGAATAGATATAGTATGAATAGAAGAAGATATACCTAAAATAAAAAATATATTAAATAAGTTAGAACCCAAAACATTTCCAATTGCTATATCACTTTCTCCTTTTTTTGCAGCTGTCACACTAGTTACAAGTTCTGGTAGTGAAGTGCCTACTGCAACTATTGTAAGACCAGTTAAACTTTCACTAAGTCCTAAACTAGTAGCTATACTACTAGCATTATCAACAACCATATCGCCACCAAAAACTACAGCAGTTATTCCAATTATACTAAATACTATACTTTTTATAAGGTTTGGCTTTTCTTCGTCACTTTCATTTTTAGTTGTATCCTTAGAAATAATAGCCATTTCAAATAAATAATATAAAAATATTAAGAAAAGTGATAATAAAATAAATCCGTCTCCTCTTGTTAATTCATTATTTGGATAAGTTTGAAACTTTGTATCGTGTGATAATATTATAAGTACAAAAGATGCAAGTATTGCAAATGGAAATTCTTTAATGATTATATTTTTAGTTACCTTTATTGGTGAAATCATACTAACTATACCAATAACACCAAGTAAATTGAAAATATTAGAACCTACAATATTACCAATAGCTATATCATTTTGTCCATTAAGAGAAGCTGTAATACTAACAGCGGCTTCTGGAGCACTAGTTCCAAATGCAACTATTGTAAGACCAACTATTATAGGTGGAATTTTAAATCTTTTTGCTATATCTGATGCACTGTCAACAAATATATCAGCACCTTTGATTAAAACTATAAATCCAATAATTAAAAATAAATACATCATAATAAAATACACATCCTTATAATATATAATAATTTATATTACTTAAAAAGTTATGTATTATTTTATACAAAAATTACATTTATAAACACTTATATTAGGTTAGTAACTAAGAAATTAGCTATATTTTCGTAATCTATACTATTTTTATTTTGTAAAATACTTTGAACTAATAATCCATCAACAATAGAAATAAGTAAGAAAGATAAAGCTTCAGCATTATCATCATCAGTGTAATATTTTTTTACTTCTTTTTTTAGAGTTTCTCTCCAATGGTCGTATTTTATTTTTAACTGTTCCTTAAGTTTTTCATTTGAATTTATGGCTTCACACAATATATATATATGAATTTTACCTTGAAGTCCTAATTTTGAAATTTTTTTTATTATTAAATTTATCATATTATCATTTTTATCATTAATATCAACTTCTAAAACACATTCTAAAACCGCATTAGTAATGGCATCAAGATGGATATTTGCAATATCACTTATTAATTTATCCTTACTAGAATAATAATAATAAAGTGTACCTTTGCTAATATTACAAGCCTTTGCAATATCAGAAAGACTAGTGTCTTTTATACCTTTTCTAGTTATTAATTTTATTGAAGTTGAAATAATTTTTTTCTTAGTGTTATTTTCTTTCATAAAAAAACCTTTCTTAAAATATATCTATAACTAAAATTATATTATTTATAAAATTTAAAGTCAATTAAATTGCATATTGACATAAAAGTACATAATAATTAAAATATATCTATATAATTCGGTTAGCCGACCGATTAAATTAAGGAGATTAGTATGAGTATAAAGATAATAACTGACAGTTCTTGTGATTTAAATAAAGATATAATAAAAAAATACGATATAAAAGTTATACCTCTTCCAGTTTCATTTGAAGATAATACTTATCTTGATGGTGAACTTAGTATAGAAGAATTTTATTCTAAAATGAAAACTCAGAAAACATTGCCAAAAACTGCTTGTTCATCACCAGAAGTATTTAGGCAAACTTATGAAGAATGTGAAGAAGATGAGATTATAGTAATAACTATTACATCAAATTTATCTGGTGTTTATTCAACAGCAACTCTTGGTAAAAATCTTTTTGAAGAAGATAATAAAAATAAAAAAATTTATGTACTAGATAGTGAAAGTGGTTGTGTATCTCAGGGTATACTTGTATACTTAGCTGGTAAAATGACAAAAGAAGGTAAATCATTTGATGAAATAATTAATACTTTGGAAAAAGTAAAAAAAGAGATAGTTTCTTTTGGTACTTTAGAAACTTTAGAAAATGCTATAAAAGGTGGAAGAGTTAATAAAGTAGCAGGTAAGATAGTAAATGCACTTAATTTAAAAGTTATAATAAAGGTAGGAGACCATGAAGTTAAGCCTGTTGATAAAGCTAGAGGAGATAATAAAGCTTTAAGTAAAGTTTCAGATAAAATACTTGAAAATATAGACAAATCTAAAAAAGATAAAATACTTTTTGTTGCACATGCAAATAATAAAGAAAAAGCAAATAAATTAATATCAAATTTAACTAAAGAATGTGAATTTTCTGAAATAGTAATTAGTGAAATAGGAAGTGTTATGGGAGTATATACAGCAGAAGGCGCTGTTATAGCTTCTGTTTATTAAAATAGAAGGGTAATACCCTTCTTTATCTTATTTGACCATTTCCAAATATTATATACTTTGTAGTTGTAAGTTCTTTAAGACCCATAGGACCTCTGGCATGAAGTTTTTGTGTACTTATTCCTATCTCTGCACCAAATCCAAATTCTTCCCCATCAGTAAATCTAGTTGAAGCATTAATATATACTGCTGAAGAATCTATTCTTTGTAAAAACTTTTGGGAATTATTGTAGTCATTAGTAATTATTGCTTCAGAGTGATGAGAGCTATATTTATTTATATGATTTATTGCAAACTCTATATTATCAACAATTTTTATACATATTTTATAATCTAAATATTCAGTATAGTAATCTTCTTCAGTAGCTAAAATAACATTATTAATTAAATTATAAACATTCTCATCTCCTATAATTGTAACATTTCTTTTTCTAAGTTCTTCTGCTATTATAGGTATAAATTCAGAAGCTATATTTTTATGTACTAGTAATTTTTCTTGAGAATTACAAACTGATACTCTACTAGTTTTTGCATTTATTATTATATTTTTTGCCATTTCAAAATCTGCACTCTCATCAACAAAAATATGACAATTTCCAGTTCCAGTTTCTATAACAGGTACAGTAGCATTTTTGACTACTACATCTATAAGATTTTTTCCACCTCTTGGAATTAAGACATCTATATATTCATTTAATTTCATCATTTGAGTTGCAGTTTCTCTTGAAGTATCTTCTAAAATATTAATACAATCAAGTGGTATGTTAGTATTTTCTAAGGCTTCTTTTAAAACAGAAACTATTTTTTTATTTGAATTTATAGCTTCGCTTCCTCCTCTTAAAATAGTTGTATTTCCTGATTTTATACAAAGTCCAATAGCATCACAAGTAACATTTGGCCTTGCTTCATAAATTATTCCAATAACTCCAAGTGGGACTCTTTTTTTACCTATTTGAAGTCCATTTGGTCTATTAACTACAGATAAGACTTCCCCAACAGGGTCATCTAAAGTTGATACTTTTATAAGAGAATCACTCATAGCTTTTATTCTTTTTTCATCAAGAATAAGTCTATCAATCATTGATTCTTTTATTCCTTTTTCTCTTGCATTTTTTATATCTATTTCATTAGCCTCTATAATATTTCTTGTATTTTTTATCAAATTATTTGCCATTTTAATTAAAGCATCATTTTTATCATTAGTTGAAATATTTGACATTATATAAGAAGCTTCTTTTGCGTTTTTACACTTTAATATTAATTCACTCATAAATCCACCTACTTTGAAACAAAAAGTGTTCCAATATTTTTACCATCTAAAATATCTAAAATTATGCTTGGATTTTCTCCATTTGCTAAAATCATATCGCAACCATTATTAGTTGCAATTTTTCCTGCTTGAATTTTAGTTTGCATTCCACCAGTACCTAAATCAGTACTAGAACCACCAGCAAAACTTTCAAGTTCTTTTGTAATCTCTAAAACCTCACTTATAAGTTTTGCATCAAAATTTATTTTTGGGTTTTTATCATAAAATCCATCTATATCAGATAATATGACAAGTAAATCAGCACCAACAATAACAGAAACAACAGAAGCTAAATTATCATTATCTCCAAATCTTGATATATTTTCTATTTCTTCAATAGATACACTGTCATTTTCATTAACTATTGGTATGATTTTATTTTTAAGTAAAGTCTCGAATGTATTAATTACATTTAATTTTCTTTTTTCATTTTCTAAAACATCTTTAGTCAAAAGTATTTGACCGACAGAATAACCATATTCACCAAATAGTTTTGAGTATATATTCATAAGAATAACTTGACCAACAGATGCACAAGCCTGTTTTTCTTGAGGTGTTTTTGGTTTTTCTGAATAATTTAACTTATTCTTTCCAACTCCAACTGCACCAGAAGTAACAAGTATAACCTCTTTATCGTTATTTACTAAATCAGATATTGTTTGAGCTATTTTTTCTATTCTTTTTAAGTTTAAGTTTCCATTTTCATAAGTTAAAGTGGATGTTCCAACTTTTATAACTATTCTTTTTGCAGTTTTTACTTTATCACGATATTTCATTTTTGTACCTTTCTTTTTTATGTATTATATATTTATAGCTACTAGATATATACACAATAAACAGTTTAAATTTTATTAAATATTATATACTAAATATAAAAATTTTGATATATTTGTTTAACTTAAAAAAATATTATCATAATTAGAAACTATCTACATATTTAACTAAGTAAATTTTTAATTAATATATTGATTTACTAAATATAGTATTTAGATTATAATAAATCTAATATAAGTTTTAAGGGTGATTTTATGAATGTTTTAGTAATTGGTGGTGGTCCTTCTGGTATGATGGCTTCACTTTGTGCATCTAAAAATCATAAAGTAACTTTAATAGAAAGAAATAACGAACTTGGAAAGAAATTAAAGTTAACTGGTGGTGGTAGATGTAATATAACTAATAATCGAGATATTGAGGATTTTTTTGATAAAGTTGTTAGTAATAGAAAGTTTTTATATAGTAGTTTTTATTCTTTTACTAATTTAGATTTACTTTCTTACTTTGATAAAAATAATTTAGAGTATAAAATAGAAGTAGAAAACGATAATAAAATCTATACAAAATCAGATAAATCAGAAGAAGTTATAGAAGCTTTAAAAAAAGACCTTATTAAAAATAATGTAAATATATTTTATAATACAAAGGTAGTTGACTTTATAATAGAAGATAATACTATAATTGGAGTTATAACAGAGTCAAATGAAAAAATATTTGCTGATAAAGTTATAGTTGCAACTGGTGGAAAAAGCTATCCAAATACAGGTTCTGATGGTAGTATGTATAAAATACTTGAAAAATACCACACTATAACTAAATTTTATCCAGCACTAATACCACTTGTAATAAAAGAAAATTTTGTAAAATCTATGCAAGGTATATCTCTTAAAAATGTAGAGATCTCTACAAAAATCAAAAAAAAGAAGATTTCTAAAATTGGAGATATGATTTTTACTCACTTTGGTATAAGTGGTCCTTGTGTTTTAAAATTTTCATCATACATAAATAAATTTTTAGAAGAAAATGAAATTACTATAAATATTGATGTATTACCGAATATAAATAGTGATGAAATTTCAAATATAATAAGACAAGACATAAATAAAAATATTTTAACTAATTTAAAAACTGTTTTACCTCAAAATTTTTTAAGGGTAATACTTGATGATTTAGAGCTTAATAATAAAAAAGTTAATGAATTGTCTAAATTAGATGAAGAAAAAATAATAAAAAAGCTAAAAAATCTAGAACTTACGGTAATAGATACAAAAGGAATAAAAGCTTCACAAGTAACTTGTGGTGGAGTTAATGTTAAAGAGATTAATTCTTCTACATTAGAGTCAAAAATAATAAACAATTTATATTTTTGTGGTGAAGTAATTGATGTTGATGCAGAAACTGGAGGATATAACCTTCAAATAGCATTTTCAACTGGTTTTTTAGCAGGAAATAATATTTAAAAAGGAGATAAAAAATGATAATAGCAGTAGATGGACCAGCAGGAGCTGGAAAAAGTACAATAGCAAAAATAATAGCAGATAAACTTAATATAAATTATATAGATACAGGAGCAATGTATAGAGCAATAACTTATAAATGTTTAATAAACGATATAGATATAACTAACGAAGAAGCTGTTAGTAATTTAGCAAAAGAAACAGATATAGACTTTAAAGATAATAATATTTATTTAGATGGAAAAATATTAACTGATGAAATAAGAACTTTAGAAGTAAGTAATAATGTATCAAACATTGCAAAAATAAAAGAAGTTAGATATTTAATGGTTGATATTCAAAGAGAAATAGGAACAAGGAGTTCAGTTATACTTGATGGTCGTGATATTGGTTCATATGTTTTTCCAAATGCAGACTATAAGTTTTATTTAGTTGCAACTCCAGAGGAAAGAGGACAAAGAAGATATAAAGAGTTAACTGAAAAAGGGTATGATGTTAATTTAGATGAGATAATAAAAGAAATAATAAAAAGAGATGAAATGGACTCAAATAGAGAGTTTGCACCTCTTAAAAAAACAGATGATGTAATTTTAATAGATACAACAAGCAAAACTATTGACGAAGTTGTAGATGATTTTTTAGCTATTATAAAATAATTAAAAAATCGAAGGGAGATGTATATGCGTTTTTATGATTTAGTAAGAGGAAGTGTTAAATTATTTTCAAAAGTATTTTATAAATTTGAAGTAATTGGACTTGAAAATATTCCTCTTGAGGGAAATGTTATAGTTGCTGCAAATCATAAATCAAATTTAGACCCTATATTTTTAGCTTCTGCAATAGATACAAGAGATGTTGCTGGTGTTGCTAAAAAAGAACTTTTTGATTTTAAACCATTAGGATTTATATTAAAAGGTGTAAATGCAATTCCAATTAATAGAGAAAATCCAGATGTTTCAACTATAAAGAATATACTAGGAGCAATAAAAAAAGGATATGTTCTTGGTATATTTCCAGAAGGAACTAGAACTAAAGAGCCTGGATTTTCTCCTGCAAAGCCAGGCCTTGCTATGTTTGCAGTAAAAGGACGTGCACTAGTAGTTCCTGTTTCTATAATAACTGATTATAGGATTTTTAATAGGGTAACAGTCTATATAGATAAACCAATTTCTTTTGAAGAACATTATAATCAAAAATTAAATTCAAAGGATTACGAAAGATTATCTCAAAACGTTTTAGAAGTTATAAAGGAGAATTACTATATTTATTCAAAATAGGGTGGATTTATGATTGTTAAAGTAGCAAAAAAAGCAGGATTTTGTTTTGGAGTAAAAAGAGCTATGCAAATGGCTTTTGATGAAGTAAAAAAAAGTGATGATATTTATTCATTAGGACCTTTAATACATAATAAACAAGCAGTAGAAAGATTTGAAAAAGATGGTCTTTTAACTGTTGATAGTATTGATGAAATAAAAGATAATAAAAAAGTTATTATTCGTTCTCATGGAGTATCAAAAAATATTTATGATTTAGCAAATTCAAAAAACTTAAAAATAATAGATACTACTTGCCCATTTGTAACTAAAATACATGAAATAGTAAGAAAATTTAAAGAACAAAATTATGAAATAATAGTTCTAGGAGATAAAAATCATCCAGAGGTAGTTGGTATTAATGGTTGGGCTGATAATGAATGTATAATTATAAAAAATTTAGAAGAAGCTAAAAATTTAAGTATTGATAATAGTAAGAAATATTGCGTTGTTTCTCAAACTACAATAAATATAGATACTTATGAGAAGATTAAAGAAATTTTACAGAGTAAAATATCTAATATAGTATTTAATAATACAGTTTGTTCTGCAACAAAAGAAAGACAAGATGCATCAAAAGAATTATCAAATGAAGTTGATGTTGTTGTAGTAGTTGGAGGAAAACATAGTTCAAATACACAAAAATTAGCTCAAATATGTAGTGAAAATGTAAAAACTTTTTGCATAGAAACTAAAGATGAACTAGACAAAGAAGAATTAAAAAAATATAAAGTAGTAGGAGTAACAGCAGGAGCATCAACTCCAGATTGGATAATTGAAGAGGTTATTTCGTTTTTAGAAAGTATTTAAGTGAAGTTTTATTTTCACTTAAATACTTTTTTAGTTTACATAATATTTTTATATTAGAATTATTTATTTTAATTGTTCGGTAAATAATATTATCTATAAAAATATTTGATGGTGATTATATGATTTTATTTGATTTAAACAAAAATGAAAAACTAGATGATGATAAATTTATAAAAAATGATAATTATTTAATATTATGTAATTTAATAGAACTAAAAAAAATTAAAAATTTTTTAGAGCTTGACAATAACACTTATTATGAATGTCTTAGTTTTGACGAAAATATTAAATTAGATAATTTTGATAAGTACGATTTTTTAAGTGTAAATACATTTGAATTAATAAAAAATAAAATTATTATACAAGAGGTAAATATATATTTATCTAATAACTTTATTTTAGTTGTTTGTAATGAAAATCATTTTTTAAATGAAATTTTTATTAATATTATTAATGAGATTCAAAAAAATAACTTAGAATATTTAAAGTTAGAGAAAAATGAGTTATTTTTTAAAATAATTTATAAAATTTTTAAAAGTATAATAATTGATCAGTTTGAAAATCTAGAAAAATTAGAAAATATCATATTAGAATTAGAAGATGAGATACTTATTAGTAATGTTGAAAATAAAATAGAAAATATAAATTATATGAGAGCAATGTCAAGAATTATTGTAAGGAATATAAGACCTTATATTTATATCTATGATAGAATATTTAATGAAAATACAAGATATAAAAAACCAAACGATATTGAAATACAAAATGTAAATTATTCAATAGAAAAACTTTACTCTTTCTCACTATCAACAAGAGAATTATCAGATAAACTACTTGATATTTATTCTTCTAATATAGCAAATAAAACTAATGATTTAATAACCAAATTAACTCTTTTAACTGCTATATCATCTCCACTTACAATAATAACTGGTATTTATGGTATGAATTTTAAGTATATGCCAGAACTTGATTTTTATTATGCATATCCTATAACTATAATAGTTATGATTTTAATAGTAGTTGTGTGTGTAAGTATATTTAAAAATAAGAAGTTATTATAACGTAGTACTATTTGACATTTTATCTACTGTGATATATTATTTTTATTGTAAAAGTGAGGTTTTTATTATGGAAAAGTTATATTATAAAGATTTTTATATCAAAGATTTTACAGCTAATATAATTGAAATTTTAAAGATAGAAGAAAAATATCATATAGTTCTTGATAAAACTGCATTTTTTCCAGGTGGCGGAGGTCAGTTTTGTGATATTGGTTATATAGATAATAAAAAAGTGGTAGACACTTATGAAAAAAATCATAAGGTTTATCACGTTTTAGATGAAGATATTAATAGTTATAAAAATTTAAAGTGTTCTATAAATTGGAAAAGAAGATTAGATGGAATGGAACAACATTTTGCTCAGCATATTTTATCAGGTTGTTTTTACAAAATGTTTAATAAAAATACAGTAAGTTTTCATCTTGGAAAAGAATCTAGCACTGTTGATATTGAAGGTGATTTTACATATGACGAACTTCTTGAAGTTGAGAAAATGGCAAATGATATAATTAGTCAGAATTTAAAAACTGAAGTTATAGTTCCTAAAAAAGAAGATTTAGTTAATCTAAATTTAAGAAGAGATTTACCAATTACAGATAGCGAAATAAGAGTTATTAAAATAGGAAAACTCGATATTAATGCTTGTTGTGGAATACATCTAAATTCTACTTTAGAACTTAGAATGATAAAAATTATAAAAACTGAAAAGAATCGAAAATCTACAAGAGTAGAATATCTAGCAGGTCAAAGAGCTATTGATTATTCTTTAAAAAGAGATATTTATTTAAGTGATGTTTGTAAGTATTTAAAATCAAAGGATTCTGATATAATTAGTTATATTGATAATATTTATGAAAAAGTTGATAAATATAAAGAGAAAATTAAAAAATTAGAAAATGAAGTATTAAATAAAGAATTAGATTTTTTTATTAATGGTCAAAATGAGTATGTTTCTGGTATAAGATTATTCAATAAGATTTATTTTGATTATGATTTAAAATTTATTAAAAATATTTCTAAAAATTTAACTACCACTGAAAATAATATTTTTATTGGAGTTTTAAAAAATGATAATAATTTACACTTGATTTTATCAAGTTCCAAAAATATAGATATTGATATGAGAATTGTATTAAAAGATATATTATCAGAGTTTAGAGGAAAAGGTGGAGGTAGTAAAAATTTAGTACAAGCATTAATAGATAACCCTGATTATTACTATAAATTAAATTTAGTATCAAATGAAAAGATAAAAAAATATTTACTTTAGAAAGGAAAACATATATGAGTATAATAGGTATAGACCTTGGAACCACAACATCAGAAATAGCTTATATAAAAGATGGTAAACCTGTAATAATAGAAGATGAATTCTCAAAAAAAATAATTCCATCAGTTGTTGGTATAATAAATGATGAAGCAAAAGCGGGTACATTTGCCTATAATAATATGATTATCGATTCAAAAAACTTTACTACTGAATTTAAAAGATATCTTGGTGAAAAAGATAAGTTTATTAAGTTAAATGAAGAACAATTTACACCACTTGAATTATCAGCAATACTTCTTAGGAAATTAAAAGAGACTGCTGAAGAATTTTTAGGTGAAAAAGTGACTGAAGCTGTAATAACAGTTCCTGCTAACTTTAATAGCTATCAAAGGCAATTAACACAACAAGCTGCAAAACTTGCTGGTCTTTATGTTGAAAGGATAATAAATGAACCAACAGCTGCTGCTATGGCTTATGGTATTGAAAATATTGATGAAGAATCAAAAATATTAGTATATGATTTAGGTGGCGGTACATTTGATGTTACAGTTCTTGAGATGTTTTGTGGGATACTTGAAGTAAAATCAAGTAGAGGTAATAATTCATTAGGTGGAAAAGATTTTGATGAACTTATAGAAAATCATTTAGTTAGTTATATAAATAAAATGGAAAAAGTAAATTTATATAATGATATAGAAAGTGAACACGAATTAATAAGAGTAAAAAGTTACATAAAAAAAGTAGCAAAAAAAGCAAAAGAAGAGTTATCATCTCTTGAATCAACTTTAATAGATTTATCTGATTTGGTTAACATAAAAAATAAAACTATATCTATGGAAATATACTTTACCAGAAAAACTTTAGAAGAATTAATAAGAGATTTAATTATAAGCACAAAGGACGTTGTTGAAGAAGCTTTAAAAGCATCAAATTATGAAAAAAATGATATAGATATAGTTTTACTTGTTGGTGGTTCAACCAAAATTCCTTTAGTTAAGGATACAGTTAAAAAGATGTTTCCTGGCAAAATAAAAGATGGAATAAATCCTGATGAAGCAGTTGCTCTTGGTGCCGCAGTTCAAGCTGGTATCAAATCAAATCAAATAGATTCAAAAACGGGTCTTATAGTTACAGATAAGTGTAATTATAATTTAGGTACAAGTATTGTAAAAGTAATTGGAGATAAAGAAATTGATGATATTTTTGACCTACTTATACCAGTTGATAGTAGTATTCCTTGTGGAGGTAAAAATTATTATACAACAAGTTATGACAATCAAACTAGTGTTGATATAGATGTTTATGAAGGGTACGATAAGTTTGTTTATAATAATACTAAAATAGCAAGTTTTACTATTGATGGAATACCTCAGGCTCCAAAAGGAGTTCAACAAATAGGAGTTGAGTTTAGATATAACTTAAATGGAGTTTTAGAAGTAGGTGTAAAAATAATTAGTACACAAAAAGTATTTACTCAAATTATAACTAACAAAGATATAGAGGATATAACTAATAATATAAAAAAATATATCACTAATGATAATAGTGAGGAGTAGATTATGGAAAATCTATACGATATTTTAGGAGTAAGTATTGATAATGACGAAAAGGAAATAAAAAGAGCATATGCTCTTAAGCTAAGAGAATTTCCTCCTGAAAAAGATGAATATATGTTTAAAAAGATAAAACAGGCTTATGATATTTTATCTGATTCAAAAAAAAGAATGGAATATGATTTTGAAATAGAGTATGGGGAGAAACTAAAAAAATTAGAAGAAGAAATAAATAATTTTTGGGAAGAAAAAGATTATAAAAATGTTATAAAAAGTTGTAAAGAAATTTTATCAATAAATAATGAATTATATGAGTATCTCTATAAATTAGTTTTAGCACTTGACATTACTTATCAATTAGAAGAATCATTGATGTATGCTTTAAGGCTTGTTAAAATATCTGATGATTATTTATATAAAAAAGAAGTTGCTAAGCTTTTTTTCAAGAAAAGAGATTTTAAGAGTTCTTTAAAATACTTAAAACTTGCATATGAACAAGAACCACTTGATGATAGTATAGTTAATTTAATTCTTGATATATGTAAAAATACGAGAGATTATAGAGAGTTAGTAAGATTTTTTGATTCTCAAATAAAATCTACAAAAAGTGAAGCTATAAACGCAGTTCACTTTGATTCGTTAATTAGAATTTGTATTATAAAAGAAGATGTAAAACTTTTAAAAAGTACTCTTGAAAAAATTGATAAGTTTACAATTAGAAATGATAAAGATAAAATAAGACTTGGACTTGATTTATATGATAAATCTCTTAAATTATATGACAAAAGAAACTTTCAGCTTTCAAGAATACTTGCAAAAAAAGCTAATACTTTATATGAACACGAAGAAATAGAAAAGCTTTATGATTTATCTAATAAAAATTATAAAGAAGAAAAACTATACAACGAGTTTGTTGAAGATAGAAAGATTGTTGATGAGATAAAAGATATAATATTTTTATATAAGGGTCCTAATGCAACAAGAGATGCTGATTATATATATGATGTAAAAAATGATAGGATAGAAAAAATAAAAAATAGAATAATAAAAAATCCAAATCCAATAGTAACATCTATAAAAGCACTTAAATTTAGATATTATGATTATTATACTATTGATGAGGAATTATTTGAAAAAGTTTTAGATATTTCTCAAGAAAGAAAAATCTTATATGATCAATTTAATGACTTAAGTTTTAATTATAATATTTGTTATACTATAAGAAAGTTAATGAGCTTTTATGAATCTAATATAAAAGATGAGATAAGTGATTTAAAAAGAGATAACTTATTCTCTAAAACGTTAGAAGAATTGGAAGAAGAAAGACCAGAAGATATAATTTTAAGTGTTAGAATAATGAGAGATGATTACTTTAAGGTTTATGAAATAATCCCAGAAATTTTAGAAGAAATTAAAAATAATGCTAAAGAAAGAATGATTATTTATTATAACCCCGTAGATTATGAAGAAATTAAAAACGATAAAATAAAACAAATAGTTTGTATGTTTTATATGGGTGTAGTATTTTATTTTATAGCTTCGTTAAAAACTATTTATGGATTTTTAGATTTTATTATTTCAACTTTTAATATATCATCATCTCAAATGCTTATTTTAATATTAATAACTGTATTTTTAGGTGTATATACCTATAAATTGAAAAAAAATAAAAACTGTATTGATGAAAGAGAGTAGAGTTACTCTCTTTATTTTAATATATAATTAAGTATTTTTTTTGAGCTATTTTCTAAATCACTTTCATCAAGACCTAGTATTTTTATATCTAGATTAAATTCTTTTAACATCTCACATAATACCTCAATAAAAACTCCTTTTTCGTTTATCAAAGAAATTTTTTCTCTTTTTATTATAGAGTTAGGGTATTCACATATTTTATTGCTAAAAATAGATGATGAACAAGTTTTATTATACCCACAGCTAGGACTTCCATCTATTGCTATTATAGAATTTATTTCATATCCTGAGTTTTTATATAAATCAAATTGAACTATATATGGTTTTAATAATTCTTTACATCTTTCTTTATATATTAAATTATTAAACTGTTCTTTGGAGTTTCCCCATCTTTTTAATCCAAAATTTAAAAGTTCAGGACAAGGAAGTTGAATTATACCAAATCCATTATCAATAAGTTTTTTTGTAAAATCAAGAGCTCCTTCATAAACCGATAAACCTTCAACTTTTGAATTACAATTTATTATACAATGAGAAAGAACAACTATCTTTCTGTTTCTTTTCAAAAAACCACATCCTTAAAAATAGTATAAGTTTATTATACAATTTATTGCAAAAAAATAATAGTTATTATAAAATATTTGCTTGGGAGGGTATGTTTTATGAAAACAAAACAATTAACTTTTAGTTCTATATGCGTTGTCATAAATATAGCATTAGGAATGTTTATGTCTATATTAAGTATTCCTATGGTATTTTTAGATACGGTAGGAACTATTTTAGGTTCAGTAGTTTTAGGACCATTTTATGGAGCTTTAATCGGAGGATGTACTAATTTGGTTTTAGGTGTATTAAAAGGTCCCACAGAAATACCTTATGCTCTTGTTAATATAGCTATAGGTCTTTTTGTAGGTTACACAGTAAAAAAGAGTAACTTTACTCTAAAAACTGCACTAATATGTGGTGTACTATTGGCTATTATAGCTCCACTTATAGGTACTCCTATAACGATTTTATTTTTTGGAGGACTTAGTGGAACGGGATTTGATTTTTTAATAGGTTTTCTGATAAAATCTGGAGAGAGTATTTTCACTGCTACATTTATTCCTAGAATAATAAGTAATATAATTGATAAACCTCTTTCTTGTTTAATAGTTTATTTCTTAATAAATAGATTACCTAGAAGTTTCATAAATAGTTATAAAACTACTAATTAAAGTAATAACTGCTTATACTAGGCGAAAAATATAAATATTTCGCCTTGGTATTAAGTTTTATATAAATAAGAATTAAAAAAATTGCATTGAGTAAAATAATAATGTTTATTAACCATAATGAATTGGTATAATTAAAACAAATATATAGAAAGGAATGAAAAAGATATGATAGTTAATTTACCAGAAAAAGCTATTGAAACCTTAAAAAATGCTTTAAAAGGTAATCCTCAAGCACCACAAAATATAAGAATACATTTTGCTGGAGTTGGATGAGGTGGTCCATCATTTGGAATTGCTCTGGATGAGCAAAGAGAAACTGACACTGAATGCACAGTAGAAGAACTTCACTTTATAATGGATAAAGAAGAGTATGAAAAATTTGGAGATATAACTATTGAAGATACTGGATTTGGATTTAAAATAGTTCCAGGTAAACTAGATAATAATGAAAGTGGTGGATGTGGCGGAGGATGCTCTGGTTGCGGACACTAAACTAAAATAAGTTAATTTTATGAAACATACACCTAAAATACCTAGCATATGCTAGGTATTTTTTAATTAATAAAAAATATATAAAAACCAAAATAACTATTCCTAAAATTTTGTTTTTAGGAATAGTTTAAAATTTTAAGGACATATTTAGTATTTAATCAAAATTATTGAGAATAATAACTTAGGAGGTGTTTATATTGAACAAAAAATTAAATACTAATGCAAAAAGAGCATTAAAAGACTTTAAATTAGAAATAGCTAGCGAGTTTGACGACTTTTCTGCTAGGAATGAGGTGTTCCCTATTGGAGGAGTAACTATTCAACATTTCATAAAAAAAGCTGAAACTAAAATAAATAATTATAATAAATAAAAAACATAAATATAAGAGATGATAATTAATATCATTTCTTATATTATATCTTTTGTCATCACTCTTTTTTAATCTTTATGTTAATAAACTCTAGACTGGAGATACGTATAATAATGAAAATACTACTTTTTATAATTATTTTAAGTATTACTAACTACTCCTACTCTATTGAACCTAAAAGTAATACTAGCAATAACTTAAATAATTTATTTTACATAGAAGAAAAAATTATTGATGAAGATAAAGATTTTTTTAAATCATATATAAAATACCCTTTTTTAAATATCGATAAAGAAATAGTTATAAAGGAAAATTATGATTCAAAATTTCTAGAAGATATAAACAATGATATATTTAATTATATATATAGTTTTTATAACGAAATTTTATCAATGTCAAATCAATACAAAATAGATTATAAAAACCAAAAAGATAAGACTATAAAGTATAAATTTGAAGCTTACTCAAAATTTAATACAACTTACAATAAAAATAATATTTTAAGCATACCGATACTTACATATAGTTTTACTGATGGTGCCCATGGAAATAGTTATTTAAAGAGTTTTAATTATGATTTATATAATAAAAAAGAACTTAAGTTATGCGATTTATTCAAAGATAATATTGATTACAAAAAGCTAATTCAAAAATTTATAAAAGACGAAATCAGAAAAAATCCTAGTAATTATTTTTCAGAAAAAGACTTTAAAATAACTGACAAACAAGGATTTTATATAGATGAAGAAGGAATTTCAGTATATTTTCAAACTTATGATATAGCACCTTATTATATGGGTATTGTAGAGTTTAAGCTTTTATTTGATGAATTTGATTATGCACTTAAATAAAAGGGGTATTACTCCCCTTTTATATTTTTTATAGAGTTTTCAGAAAAGCTATTATCAACTATTTTTTCAAAAGGAGCCTCTTTATCTAGTTCATTAGCTTCTTTCATAATATTTGTTAGTGTATTTAATTCTTCTTTTGTTAAAATAGGATTTTCACACCAAGCATTTATACTTTTATATCTTTTTACAATACTTATTAAATCTTCTAAAGGTATATCATTAAAAAATGGCTTCATAGCTTCAGCAACTTCTTTATCAGTTGCATTTTTTATCCATAATTGACCTTTATAAATTGCATTTGTAAATCGTTGTACTAAATCTTTATTTTCTTTTAAGAAACTACTTGTTACAGAGTAAGTAGTATAAGGTACCTCTCCAACAGCCTCACCTATAGATTTCACCACATATCCTGTTTTAGATTTTTCCATACTAGTTCCTGTTGGTTCAAACCCAGTTGTAAAGTCCCCCTCTCCAGCGGCAAATGCACCTGCCATTACACCGAATTGAATATCACTTCTAACGTTTACTTCACCATTTTCTGTATTCTCACCAATGGTCAAGCCATTTTTCTTTAACACATATTCAAGAGTCATAAAAGGAACTCCACCTTTTCTTCCTCCTAGTATCTCCTTTCCTTTTAAATCTTCAAAAGAAAAATCTTTCATTTCTTCTCTGGCAATTATAAAGCTTCCATCAGTTTGAGTAAGTTGTGCAAAATTTACTACATAATCATCAATACCTTTATTATAAACATAAATAGAAGCTTCAGGACCCATAAGACCTATTTGAGCTTCATTAGAAATTAAAGCAGACATAGTTTTATCAGCACCAGAGGTATTTACAATATCAATTTCTATCCCTTCTTCCTCAAAAAAACCTTTAGTTATAGAAACGTATTGTGGTGCGTAAAATACTGAATGAGCAACCTCTGCGACAGTTATTTTGTCCATTTCTTTTTTAGTATTTTCATCAAGTTTGGTACAACCAGTTAAAAAAAGTGATGTAACTGTAAAGAGCGAAATTATTTTTTTAAACATAAAAAACCCCCAAAATAATATATTTTTTATCATATTATTAAGAGGTTTAACCTTTGGTTACTAATTTAATTACATTATAATATAATTAAACTAATATATTTAAAAAGTCGTTTATAGTATCTTTTATGTATTTTCCTTTGTAATAATCTACTTTTATTTCTTCAAACTTTTCAACACCCATATCTCGTACTTTTTTTGGTCTTTCTATAAAAGTTCCTACTAAATTAAAATTTTCATCTAAAAACAAAATAGTTGGAGCTTTAAAATCTTCTTTTTCAATTTTAAGAAGCTTAGATATAAATTTTCGTCCTCTACCTAATGTTATAACACTCATATCAAAGTTTGGATTTAATTCTACAAATCTTTTTAATACAAGTGCATTTATTTGAAAATCAGGACACCATATTTCTCCTGATACTAAAAAGTTATATTTTTTTTTAATTCCTACTATTTTTTCTATTTCTTCATTATTAAAAATTATTCTTGAGTTGTTTTTTGGAATCCTTGCTCTTTCTTCTTTCGTTCCTTCACCAACAGCACTTTCAAAACTAACCCCTACATTAAAAAGTTCTTCAAAAGTCATATCTACCATAAAACTACCTCCAAAAAATATATAATTATATAATAAGTTAAAAACAATAAATTTTCAATTAATATAATTTTACATAATATCTACAAAACAATATGAAAACGTGCTAAAATTTCTATAAAACATTAAAAGGAGTTATAAAAATGAGTTTACTAGATTTTAGAAGTATAATTTTTTTTGTTATTATTGGTGTTTTTTCTAGCTTCTTTGGAAATATAGTAGAAAAATATACAAAACTACCCTCATTAATAGGTATAATATTTTTGGGTATGATTATAGGTCCTTCATTTTTTAATATGGTTCCAAAAGAAATTTTAGATATATCTCCTATAATAAAGGATATTGCCCTTATATGTGTTTTATTTATAGGTGGTCTTGGTATTAGTAAAAGCCAAATTAAAAGTATTGGAAAGCCAGCTGTACTTCTTAGTATAATTCCAGCTACACTTGAAGGATTTACTATTTGTTTTTTATCGATGATACTTCTAGACTTTACATTCGTTCAAGGTGGTATTTTAGGATTTATAATAGCTGCTGTATCTCCTGCAGTATTAGTTCCTTCTATGGTTGAGTTAATTGATAAAAAATTTGGTCAAAAAAAGGCTATTCCACAAATGTTATTAGTTGGAGCTAGCGCAGATGATACAGTTTCTATAACTTTATTTACAACTTTTTTATCTTTATATAAAAATAATTCAAATTCTATTTTCTTAGAAATAGCATTAATTCCACTAACAATAATTTTTACATTAGTAATTAGCTTTATTATATTTAAATTAAGCCAAAAAACTATACTCAAAATAAAAAACAATATATTAAAATTTTTATTTATTTTTTGTGTTATAATTTTTATAAGAGTAATTGAAAAAAATATACAACTTGAAATTTTTAACTCTCTTTTATCTGTTATGATTTATGGATATTTAATAAAAAACTACACAAAAAATTCAGATATAGTAAAAGAAAATATGAATATTTTTTGGAGTGTTGGAAAATTATATTTATTTTCATTTGTAGGTATGGCAATAAACCCTAAATTAATAGGTGAGTATTTTGTGTTAGGATTTTTACTACTTATTATTTCACTTAGTATAAGGTCTTTTGGTGTATTAATGTCTCTTAAAGGTACTAATTTAAACAAAAAAGAAAAATTATTTTGTATAATAGCTTATCTTCCAAAGGCCACAGTTCAATCTGCAAAAGCTTCAGTACCAATTCAAAATGGAGTATTAGGAGGAGAAATAATGCAAGCTATAGCAATTTTTAGTGTTTTACTTACTGCTCCACTTGGAAGTATACTAATAAAATTAACAGCACCAAAACTACTTGAAAAAGATTAAAACAAGGTAATTTTACCTTGCTTTAATAAAAACTTTTTAATTGTTTTATTCTACTTGGATGTCTTAGTTTTCTTATTGCTTTAGATTCAATTTGTCTTATTCTCTCCCTTGTAACACCAAATATCTTACCTATTTCTTCTAATGTTTTTGGTTTGTTATCATCGAGCCCAAATCTCATTCTAAGCACTTTTTGTTCTTGATTGTTAAGTTCTTTTAATACTTGCTCTATTTTTTCTCTTAAATTTATTTGTTCAATTTCTTTACTTACAATATCTGTAAAACTAGAATCAGAAGGTATAAATTCAACTAAACTACTATCCTCATCATCTTTTATAGGAGTATCTAACGAGATAACATTTTTATCTTTTTCTAGAATATATAATATTTTATCAACATCTATACGACAAGCAACAGATAATTCATATATATTAGGCTCTCTTTGTAATTTATTTGAAAGCTCATATTTTTTTCGTTTTATAAGATTTATTTTTTGGTTAAGGTGAACTGGTATTCTAATTATACTCTCACAATCATCTAAATATCTAGTTATACTTTGTTTTATCCACCAAGTAGCATAAGTACTAAATTTGTATCCTTTTTTATAATCATATTTTTCAACAGCCTTTATAAGACCTATATTACCAGCTTGTATTAAATCAAGAATTTCAACATTTTCTTTTTTATATTTTTTTGCAATGCTAACTACTAATCTATAGTTTGAATTTATAAAAGTTTCTTTAGCTTCATTATTGCATTGTAGAATTTCTTTTCCAAGAGCTTTTTCCTCAGTAGCAGTTAATACTTTATATTTTTCTATTTCTTTTAAGTACATTTTCATAGCATTAGAACCACTATATAATTCACCATAAAAATATATATCATTATTAACTTCTTTTTTAGTATTCATATTATCACAAAACCCCTTTTGTTTCAATAATTTATAAATCAAGATGTCTAGTTTATATTAAATATATGAATATTAATTATTAAAAATTCCACCCCAATTTATTGTGTCAAATCAATAGTTAATATTCTACTATTACGTATAAAATTCCTTTTAAAATAAAAAAGAACCTATAATGGTTCTTAAAAATTTTCATTTAAACTCATCTCTATATCTTCATTTTCATCATCTCTTTTGTATGTTAAGTATGTTGAAAATATGAAAAAAGTACTTGGTATTAAAAATAAAAAATAAGTTCCTATAAATCCTACAACTAATGTAAATATTACAATAAATGTATTTAAAGATTCTAATATAGTACTTTCATTATAAAAATCAAAATTTTTTAATATAGAAAATAAAAGAGATAATATACAAAAGGGTAATAATAAGTAACTTGCCATAGCAGAGCTTAAATTTATATTATTTAAATTGTTTTCAATATTTCCAAATGAATATAACGCTCCATTAAGATAAGAATATGCACATATAATTATACCTATTGTAGCTCCAATAGCTTGTGTATACCAATTCAAAAATTTAATATTCAATAAAATACCCTCCTAAAAAACTCTATGTCCTTATTATACATAATTTTATGTTTTTTAAAAGGATATTATTACATTATGTAGATTTAACTAAGAGACAGTATAAGTTTTTCTAAAGATTTTATTCTATTTTGGTCTGTTTGGTTTTTTATAAGTTCTCGAGTCAGATTAATTGCACTTTCTTTATTGTTTAATTTTACAGCTTCAAAAATTTCATTTAAAAGTTTATCATTATTTTCATTAATTCTACTATTCATAATTTATCCTCTTTTCTTTGATTATTCAATAAGTATTATGAACATAATTTTTAAAAATAATTCCATTAACTTTATTTTTATACAAAAAAGTAATATAATGTATGTGATTATATTACTTTTTTGTGGATATAATCATATTAAATCCACTGAGTTTGGGAGAATGTTTTATGCTTGATATATTAGAGCCAAGCCTCAGGCTTTTATTTTTTATACTATCTTTTGTATGGGCTGGAAGAATAATGATACTTAGAACTGATAAACAAATAATAATAAATCCATTACTTATAATAATTTCATCAGCTTTACTTATGTTACCAACATCTAGTACAGAAATATTTGGAATTGAAATTCAGACAATAAAAATAACTCTTTATATTTTGTATATATTTATAGTAGTTTTTGGATTATTCTCTACTAATAAAAAAGATAGTTTTTTTTAATAGCTGTCAAATATTTGACAGCTATTTCTATTATTTAAAAAATTCTAAAACATCATTTAAATAATCTTTTCTTATTTCTTCTCTTTCAAAGTATATCTCGTGTTTTGAATTTTCTTTTCTTATTAATTTGCAATTTTTCATATTCTTTACAAATATATTTTGTTTATTAGGTTTAACAAATGTGTCTTTACCTGCTTGAAATAAAATAACTGGTATTTCTATTTTTTTAATATTTTCTATTTTATTTACTTTATCAGTTAATCTAAAAGCCTCCTTTAACCACTTAAATGATGCTCCAGAAGTTTTTAAATTATCGTCGTTAATCATTTTATTTAGGTAATTATTAAATAGCTTTTCGCAACTAGTACCAGAAGATTCAATAAGGCATTTATCTTTATCAAAAGGACCGTGACCAAAAACGTATGATTTATCTTTTTTAATAATACAAAACAAATTGGCTATTATTTTAGATAAAGATAATGGATATTTTCCTGTATCGATTTCTAGCATTGGACAACTTAAAATAGCCTTTTCAAAATAATTATTATAATCTTGTAAAAATGAAGTTGATATAGCACCACCCATCGAATGACCAAATAGAAAAAGTCTTCTTCCACTTAGATTATGAATAACAACGCTATCTAAAAATTCCTTTAAATCTTTTATATAGTCATTATAGTCATTAACATAAATTTGATAATTATCAATACCCAACCTTCCAGAATAACCATGTCCTCTATGGTCAAATATATACACAGATATATTATTTTTATTTAAATCATTTATAAAATCAACATACTTTTCAGATGCTTCACAAAATCCGTGACTAATAACTACTACTTTTTCACTATTTTTTACTTCATATTGTCTATAATATATTTCTTGATTTTTTTGACCTAAAAAATATCCATCTTCAAAAAACACTTCTTCATTATCTAATTTAATATTTCCCATATTTAAGCTCCTTTGATATGTTATACTACTAATAATACGATAAAATAAATAATTCTTTATTTAAAATGAAATAACGTGGAGGATATTTATGAAAGATAAACCAAAAAATATAATCATAAAAGAACAAGAAATGAAACAAAAATGTATGGAAATAGAAAAATCACTTCCAAAATTTATGAGAGAGTATTTTATATTTTTAAAAACATCAGTTGCAACATCCACAAGACTTGAGTATTTACAAGATATAAAGTTTTTTTGCTATTATATGATTGAAGAAGCTTATTTAAGTGATGCAAATAATATAAAAGATATAACACTTGAAGATTTTGATAATATAAAAGCTCGTGATATTAATTTATTTTTGGGAGATTTTTGTACTATGTATTATAAAAAAGTTAAAAATAATACAATTTTACTTGAAAATAGCAATCAAACATTAGCAAGAAAAAAATCTTCTTTATCTACTCTTTTTAAATTTTTATACAGAAACGAACAAGTAAAAAATAACATATCTTCAGGACTTAACCCTATAAAAATACAAAAAAAGCAACCCGATTCAATAAAAAGACTTGAAATAGATGAGGTAAATGAGATGCTAAATGCTGTTGAAACTGGATATGGACTGACTGATAAAGAAAAAGAATACTGGAGAAAAACTAAGTTACGTGATAAAGCAATATTAGCTATTTTTGTTACATATGGATTAAGACTTAGTGAGCTTTCTGAACTTAACATTTCATCATTTAATTTCAGTAGAGGAGAATTTAAAATATATAGAAAACGTGGTAAAGAAGTTTTAATGCCTATAAATGAAACTTGTAAAAAAGTTATTAAAGATTATTTAGAAAATGAACGAATAAAGAGTGATAACTTAGATGAAGAATATAAAGATGCTTTATTTTTATCACTTCAAAATAAAAGATTAACTAATCGTGCTATAAGAGAACTTGTAAAAAAATATACATCTATACCACTTAATACTTCTAGAAAAAAAGGATATAGTCCTCATAAACTAAGGGCAACAGTTGCTACAAGTCTTATTCAAAATGGATTTTCAATTTATGACGTACAAAATCTACTAGACCATGATAATGTTACTACTACTCAACTTTATGCAGCACATAAAAAGGATGTAAAAAGAAGTATTGTAGATAAATTTGAATGGATAGAATAATAGAACAAATGTTTGTGATAAAATATTGTATATGATAAAATAAAATTATATATAATAATTGAAAGGAATTTTTTATGAATGAAAAACAAAAAAAGATTCTTAATTTTATAAAAGATGAAATAAGAGAAAAAGGATATCCACCATCTGTTAGAGAAATATGCTTAGCAACAAATATAAAATCAACATCTACAGTTCATACACACTTAAATAAACTTGAAGATATGGGTTTTATAAAAAGAACATCTTCAAAGACTCGTGCAATAGAAATTATTAATAATAGTATAGAGGAGATTTTACATTTACCAGTTGTTGGTCAAATAACTGCTGGAGAACCTATTTTAGCAGATGAAAATATAACAGATTATATTCCACTTCCTAAAAGGTTTGGAAAAAGTAGTGAAAACTTTTTATTAAAAGTAAATGGAGATAGTATGATAAATGCTGGTATTTTAGATGGTGATTATGTTGTTATAAAAAAGCAAAGTACTTGCTTTAATGGAGATATAGTAGCATCTCTTATTAATGATGAATTTTCTACAATCAAAAGATTTTTTATTAAAGATGATAATATAATTCTTAAGCCAGAAAATGATTATTTAAAACCTATTATATTAAAAAAATCAGAAGTTAAAGTAATTGGTGTTGTAGTTGGAGTTTTTAGAAGTATAAAATAAGACTTACCAATTAGGCAAGTCTTATTTTATACTGTTGATGCCACAAATAAATCATTTATTGTATCTATTTCATTTAATAAATATTTTATTTCTATTAATATATCTTCTATTGGGTTTTTAAAGTCTATTGGCAAAAACATAATATCTTCATATATTCTATGTTCTTCTTTTTCAGATTCTTGCATTGGATATATAAGTAGTATTTTTTTTACGGCTTTTTTGTCAATAACTTTTTTAACTTTACTATCATAAAAATCCATTCTTCTATAGGATAAAAGTTGATTGCTCATATCTTGGTAAAGTTTATCAATGTATATTTGTTTTCTATATTTCACTTCTACAATCATAGAGTCTATAAAATTATCATTTTTATAAAATTCTATCAATATATCTGGAGTTTTACATTTTATATCAATAGGTGAAGATACTTGTGATGTTTCATCTTTTTTTAAAACTAAGTCATTAGATATTAAAAGACTTTTCTCAAAAAAAAGTTTTATTTTTTTGTTTTCCTTTTTAAATACTAATAATTCACCTTTTTTTATGTCAGATAAATTATCACTATCTTTTAACCATCCACTAACCCATTTAAATCCTATACTTTCAATAGCTTCTTTTATTATTAAAAAAGAATATATCTCAAATAATGATGAATTCTTTTTATATGGTAATTTTTTATCTTTTGAAGATATATTATATTCTTCATATATTTTTCCATAATTTATATCCTTTATAAATCTAATAGTAGGTTTTATTATTTTTGATGCTTTAATATCTTTTAACCAAGTTTGTTCTAAAAAAAAATCAAAATAATTATCTTTATATTCATTTGAGTTTTTTAATGATATAAGTATAGTTTTTAAATTTTTATTTTCAATATTATCTGTTGTTATTATTTTTTTGTTAAATCTATCTTTTGAAATATTCGTTATAGGATTATTTATTATATTTGAAATTATTGGAGATAAACATTTTTTATCTGTAACTAAAACCTTACTATTTTTATTTTTCGATAAGTTTTCAAAGTGTCTATCAATATACTCTCTCATAATTTTTGTATTATCAGTTTTTGTATTGCTAGATATTATTTCATATAATAGTTCATATATTTTTTGTTTTCTTTTTAATTTTATTAAATATTTTCCAGGAACTAATGAGTCTCCACCAGGAGATATATTTATTCTTTCTTTATTTTTTATAATTTTTATTGTATCATCATTTTCATATTGTTCATTGTAACATTCTATTTCTAATATATCATTTTTTTCGTTAGGAACAAAAACTATATCTACTTTCTCAAATTCTCCTATTTTAAAAAGTACTTCGTGATGACTTAAATTATCTAGTATTATTTTTTGTTTTTTTATTATTGAGTTTATAGGATAATTCTTTCTTTCAATTATTAGGTACGGACTAGATTCAACTAAGTATTTTTTTAGTTCATTTGAATTAAACTGTGTAACCATATAGGTTTAACTCCTTTAATTTTTTAGAAATCTCATCTTTACAAATAGAAAAATCACTAATCATACTATACTCATCAAATAAATTTATTAATGGAGAGTTTATATTGTTTATTATATCTTGAAGTTGAGTGTTACTTCCTCTTAGTTTGGTTAATATTCTTTGTTTTACTTGTATATCAAAAGCTTCACCTCTTGATATTAATAGTTCTTGATTTTCATCGATAGGTATGTTTTTTATATAACTTTCTATCTTATCACAAGTTCTTAATGATACACCTTTATTAATATCATATTTTTCTAGTAAGTCATTAAGTTTATCTAAAAATTCAATTTCATAATCATTTAATAAAAAATAGTCATTATTTATCCACTCTTTATAGTTTAAAGTGGTATAAATTTCGTTATTTATAAATGTATTTACTCCATACTCTTTTTTATAGTTTATAAAATCTCTTAAACTTTTTCTTCTAATAGTCACTAAATTAGCTCTGTCTAAAACTCTATCAGAAAATTCCTTTGTAGTTTCATCTAAGTTAACAGTACCTATAAATCTGATATTATCACCTATAATTATTTCACTTGGATAAATATCACCATTATTACATTTTATATTTTTACTATAAAGTCTTAAAGCTCTATTTTCTTTTAATTCAAGAAGTGATATAAAAGGTGCAAACCAATACTCAACTTGAGATAAATTCATCTCATCAAAAATAACAAAATGAAGCTTATTCGGATTTTTACTCGAATTTATAAGTAAGTCAACAAAACCAGTTTCAGAAGGTATATATGTATTAGTTTTTGAATCAAAATAACCCAAAATATCTCTTGGCTCTATGTATGATGGTGATATTGGTAAAAATAAAAATGTAGAATTTTCATTAAAACAACCAATACTCTTTATATAAGAAATAGCGAGTTGACTTTTTCCAGTTCCACTCATACCAGAAATTATAGTTAGTGGGTTTGTTTTTATACTTATATGTAAATTAACTAATTCACTAAAATCATAATTAAGACCATTTGAGTTTGTTATATCAAATAGCTTATTTAAAAAATGAATTTCTTTTATATTTGTTTCTTTTTCAGTTTTAAACTTTTCATAAAAAAATTTATCCTCAATAAACACTATATCTTTAAGTATTGCAATAACTAAATTCTCATCATACTCATTTAAAGTAAAAGGTTTCTTTTTTATAGAGTTATTTTTACCCACATAAATCCATTCACTTTCTGTACTTTCTACTTTTTCCCATTCATTTTTATTAAAACAATAAATATGTTCATCAAATATTATAGCTTCGGGGTTTTCTATCATCTCATGATTAAATCCTATTAGTTTGATAGGTTTTTTAGAGTATAGTTTATATTCAAATGATTCATCATAAACTTCGGGTATAGTTTTAAATTTAGTGCCGTTTTCGTATTCTATATCTAAAATTTCTTCTAACTTCAAGTTTTTATTATACCCTAATTCTCCATTATTAGATTTTTGTATATTAGGTCTAAATAGTAATATTTTATTTCCTAAAGTATTATAAACTATTTCTTTTTTTTCATTACCAGTCTTATTTTTATAATCAATATTTTCTGTAGTACTTTGACAAAATGGATGTATATCACTGTTAAAATGTTGATTATCAAATCCTATATATAAATCCTTAATATCATTAATAATATCTTTTGGAAGCTTATCCTCATTTAAATTTCTTGCAAATTTACTATCATTACTTATAGGTTCAATAAAAAATGCTATATTAGGCTCTTTATCAAACCTAAACTCATTAGTAGTTGTTACAGGTTCAATATCTTTACCTATCTTTGGATAATTTTGTCTATTATAAGCTAAAACCCCTAAAATATAAATATCATTACTCATATTCATTCTTTTATAATCATTATAAGTACTCATTATACCCTCCATTTATTTCAACTCACATAATTTTTCGTTTAATTCTTTTTCGTTATTAAAAAATATTCTAAAACATTTTAAATTTTGTTTTTTTGACTTAAATATAATATCATTTAAAATTGATTGTTTTATATTATTGCTTTGTATAAAAATATTTTCTATATTGCTATTTTTTAAATTTAATATAAATTTTTCTATTTCATTATTATTAATATCTTTATATTCAACAAATTTAATATCGCTATGAATTTTTTGTAAAACTTTAATTTTTAAAGTATGTATCATACAAAACTTAAAGTTTTCACTTTGACCAAAAGATTTATCAATTATGATAGAATCTTTATAATATTCTTCATAATACTTTATCTTTTCTTCTAAAGTTTTGATTTTATCTTGTAATTTTAAATTATAATTTTCTAAAGTCTTATTTTCATCTTTTAAGATTTTTTTCTCTTTTTCAAGTTTCAAGTTAAATTTTAAGATTTTATTTATTTCTTTTAAACTATCCCTATTTTTCATTTCTAGTGATTTATTTTCTATAGTTAATAAATCTATTTTTGAATTTAACTTATTTAATTTGTTTTTGTCTATAATAATTCCTATTTCAATGTTTGATTCTTCAAAGCCTTTTATTTTATCAAAAATATATTTATTATTTTTAAAATTTTTATATATTAAGTCCACGTTACTAATAGCTTCATTTGGATAATATTTATACAATACACATAATTTCTCAAGATTTAAGTTAGTATTTTTACATTTTAAAAATTCAAGTTCATTACCTATATAATTGTATTTTTCTAAGGAATTATCTGAAATTTCATATATTAAGTCAGAAAAATTTTTAAATTTATTATTTTTATCTTTTTTTATATTTGAAAAATTGTTCTTTTTTAGTTGTAATAACTTAGGTCTTATGAGATTGTTTATATTTTTTTTAATATATTTTTTATTATCGAGGTTTAAAAATTTTATAAGAATCTCATTTTTATCTTCACTAAAACAACAAAACTCAATAAATAAATCTATTATGTTCAATATATCTACCCCCTTTTTTATATACTTTATTTTATAATACTACAAAAATATCTATTTTTGTATAAATATTGAAGTAATTTAATTACTTACAATTTGCAAAATAAAAATAAGGAAGTAAACCTCCCTTATATAAATAAAAATTTTAATTCTTTTAACTCTTCATCAGTAAAATCATTTATCCTTTCTTTATCTTCATTTTGTAATACATAATAAAACTTAACATCCATCATTTTTATATAAGTTTCTATTTGACGCTGACTAGTTATTTCAAACGATTTATCTGATTTATTATCTCCAATACTAAATCTTTTGTTATCTATTATACATTGATAACCATCAGTTATTTTTAAAATTACAGATATTTTACCATTAAATATATAATCACTAATAACTTTTATTCTTGAGTTTCTAACATCTCTCATTTCCTTAGCATAAGCATTATCAATATCCCTAATTTTACCTTTTTTTTGAAGGTCAAAATGAATCTTGATTTTTTGGTTTAATAAGAATGTAAGTTCTGCTTTTGATACTTCAAGCCTTTCTTTTATTTCCATATAGTTATTAAAAGTACTTGTATCAAATGTTTTTTCATTAACAGCATGAATTCTAACTAAATCACCATCATTAAACTTAACATCTATGTAATAATAATACTCTCTTGGATGCCTTTTTAATTCGGGTATTTTACCTCCATTGGTTTCATCAATAACATACTTTTGAATTTCTTTTAAGTATTGTAAATTTACTTCAGACATTTCTTTTCTATTATTTTCTTCTTCTTTGTACTTATCAAAAATTTCTTTTAGATTTTCAAATGTGTATTCACTTTCAATCTTATTTAAAATTTCAACAACATCATCTTCATCTATTATTATAGTTTTATTAGTATTAGTTTTCATTTCGTATGGAATAATACCTAAAAATCTCTCTTTAGCATTTTCATCAACTACATATAAAGACCTTTTCTCAGGAACTCCTTTTAAAGTACCTTCTTTAATTAAAGAAATTCTTTCTGTTTGCATAATTTCATTAAAAAGCTCATCTATAATTATTTTATAATCCAAAATATCATCTCCTAAAAATAATATATATTTTATACTATATTTTTATCTAATTTTAGTCAATAAAAAAGGGCATAAGCCCTAAAAATTATACATTTTGGAAAGTATATATAGCCTCTATTCTAGTAGTATATATACTTTCATTATCACAACCTATGTATTTTGCGTATTTTTCTACTTTTTCCTTATCAAATTCAACATCACAATTATCTTGTTCTATTATATTTTTTATATATATATCCATTAAGTTTTCTTTATATTCTTTTACATCATATCCTAAATAATTTACTAATTTTTCTATTTCTTTATTAAAGTCTCCATCTTCTTTAATTAAGTATTCATATACATCTATTCTATATGGATTAGTTGATATTATTTGAGAAACTACTTTTACTTCGTCTATTTTGTGAATAAAACCATCTTTATAATTATTAAAAAGTGCATTAGAAAGATTTATATCATCACAACTTATTGGACTTGATATATTTTTTACTCCATTTGATAAAAGAGAATCAATAACTGCTTTATGAACGTTAAAACAATCATCATACAAATACTTAGAAAACTCAACAACTAAAGAGTTTAAAGATTTATAAGTTAAGTATTTGTTTTTTTTACCTTTTGGAATAGCTTGTTTGACTTTATTATTTAAAAATCGCTCAAAATTTAAATATTTTAGACAGTATTGTTCTTTAAATGTATTTTTATCAATACTTATTAACTTAAAATCAATCAGAGTTTCAACACCTTTTCTTACACATATATCTATATATTTATTGTATAAATCTATAGAATTTTTAGATAGTATGTTTATATTTAATGTAGTATCAAAAAGATTTTCACAAAATTTATCTTCAAGACTTTTAGCTAAAAATTTAAAATCTTTCCTAACTTTATTATAGTTATCTTTATTTTCATCAAATTCAACTAATGCTCCATTTATATCAAAAATCACATAACCACCCCTAGATTTTTTGTACTAAGTTATAGTTATATATTTTGGTCTTATTTCCTCTTTTATTTTAAAATATTATATTTTTTTATAAAATCTATTTTATCTAAGTAATAACCGATTAATATATACAGTATGAAACTTCCTATTGGTTGGAATAATGTTACTAAAGTTACTAAAAAAGCACCTTCAAAACCATATATAAATCCACCTGCTATCATATAAAGTACAGTTCCAACAACTCCAGATATAATAGATGCTATTATATTTCTTTTTGTTAGAATTTTTTCACTATCTATAAAAAATAATACTAGTATAGATTTTATAACTACTGTAGGTATAATCCAAATAGCATTTCCTGTCATAAAATCTGCAAGAGACGCTCCTATTACAGATGTTACTATAGATAAAGGCTTTGGTAGAATTGATGCACAAAGATAAATAAAACTGTCTCCTAGATGCATATAGCCACTATTTCCTGCTGGAATAAAAAGATATGCTGTAAAGACAAAAATAATTGCAGAAAAAACTCCACCAAGGGCTATTTTTTTACTAATTTTTTTACTAATTTTAATCACCAACCTTGAATTTTATAGTTATGGTATCAGTTTTTGTTTTAAGTTTTGAATAAACAACTCCAGATTTTTCAAACATCATTTTAGAAGCTTTAATAGAATCTGTATCTTTATATTTATCTTCAATATATATTACTTTTTTTATACCAGACTGGATTATATTTTTTGCACAATCATGACAAGGAAATAAATTAACATATATAGTACAATCCTCAAGAGACTTACCTCTTGCATTTAATATAGCATTTTGCTCTGCATGAACAACAAATGGATATTTTGTTTCTAAGAATTCTCCTTCTCTACCCCAAGGAAAATCATCATCACTACAACCATTAACAAAGCCATTATATCCAATAGAAACTATTCTGTTATTTTTATCAACAATACAAGCACCAACTGTAGTTGATGGGTCTTTACTTCGCATTCCAGATAAAAGTGATATCCCCATAAAATATTCGTCCCAAGATATGTAGTCTTTTCTTTTCATCTTAATCCTCCTTAAAATTTATATTTTTTTGATATTTTTTGCTTTCACTCATTATAAAGTTTAAAAAGCGTTTTATATATTCTTTATTATCTTCATTATATATTAAATCTAAGTTTTTTTTAATAATTTCTTCTTCTCTATTCTTATTTAATATAGGGATATTATTTTGTTTTTTATAATCACCTATTTTAGTAGAAATACTTAGTCGTTTTTCATAAAGTTTTATTATTTCTTTATCTATTTCATCTATTTTCTTTCTATAATAGTCTATCATTTTAAACCTCACGATTAACTGCATTTGCAACTAGTTTAACTTTCTTTACTAATTCGTCAAACTCATTAATATTTAAAGATTGCTCCCCATCACAAAGTGCATTTTTTGGGTCGTTATGTACTTCGATTATAAGCCCATCAGCTCCCGCAGAAATACTAGCAAGAGATAATGGTTCAACTAAAGAACTAATCCCACTAGCATGACTTGGGTCGACTATAATTGGAAGATGAGATAATTTTTTTATTATTGGTATAGAACTTATATCTAAAGTATTTCTTGTAAATGGTTCAAAAGTTCTTATACCTCTTTCACATAAAATAATATTTTCATTTCCACCACTCATAATATACTCAGCAGAATTTAAAAATTCTTCGATAGTTGCACTAAAACCTCTTTTTAATAAAATTGGTTTTTTAGTTTTTCCAAGTTCTTTTAATAGGTCAAAATTTTGCATATTTCTCGCACCTACTTGAATAATATCAACATCTTCAATAAATTTTTCAATCATAGATACAGACATTATCTCACTTACAATTGGTAAATTTGTATTTTTTTTAGCTTCTTTTAAAAGGTTTAATCCTTCAAGCTCAAGCCCTTGGAAACTATATGGTGAAGTTCTTGGCTTAAAAGCTCCTCCTCTTAAAATACTTGCTCCACTTCTTTTTACATTTTTAGAAATATCATTTATTTGTTCCTTTGATTCAACAGAACAAGGACCTGCTATAATAGTTAACTTTTTACCACCTATTTTTATACTATTAACATCTATAATACTGGTTTCTTTATAATTTTTGCCTACTTTTAAGTTAGAATTTAATTTCATTTTCAAACATCCTTTTAATTAATAAAAATAATACTTCTATATTATCAAAATATTTAAAATAAAAAAACCCTAAATAATTTAACTAAAAAGAATTTTTATAATTTAGTACTAATATATTTTAATAAATGTTTAGGAGGTGTTTTTTTGATTGAGATACATTTTGATATTTTTACAACACTTATTTTATCAATAATACTTTTTATATTTGGTAACTTTTTAAAGTCAAAACTTAAAGTTCTTGATAAGTTATGTATACCCTCGCCAGTTATAGGTGGACTAGTTTTTTCAATAGTTACATTTTTTTTAAGATTATTAGGTATCTTAAAAATTACTATGAATACATATTTAATGGATTATTTAATCTTACTATTTTTTGCAACATTAGGATTATCGATTAGTGTATCATTAATTAAAAAAGGTGGAAAATTACTTATTAAATACTGGTTAGTATGTGGAGTACTTGCTTTTTCTCAAAATGTTTTGGCAGTATTTTTATCAAAAATAGTGAATATAGACCCACTTTTATCAATTATGTGTGGTTCTATTTCTATGGAAGGAGGACACGGATCATCAGCTGCATTTGGAATTACAATAGAATCTTTAGGAATTGAAAATGCAGTCAGTACTGGAATTACTGCATCAACTTTTGGTCTTATTCTTGCTGGAATACTTGGTGGAAATGTTGGTAAATACTTAATAAATAAGTATAAATTAAAACCGTTACATAAAAATGAAAGTTTTAACTTATCATATTCAAATAATATGTTTTTAAGGTCTAACAACTTATCACTATATTTTTTGCTTGAACAAATGTTAGTACTACTTTTATGTGTTTCATTTGGAAAATTAGTTTCGTACATATTTACAGATATAACAAATATTTTAATACCTAGTATGACAGGTTGTATATTAGTTGCATTTTTATTTAGAAATATAAATGATAGGTTTTATTTTATGAAGCTTGATTTTAATTTAATTGACTTTTTTGGTGAGATATTTTTAGGTATATTTTTGACTATGGCACTTATGAGTATAGACTTATTTAAATTATCAGATTTATTTGTACCAATTGTTATAATAGTATTTTTCCAAGGAATATTCATAATATTTTTTAGTATATTTTTTGTATTTAAAGTACTTGGTAAAGATTTTGATGCATCAATTATGGTTGCAGGTCTTATCGGACATGGGCTTGGTGCTACTCCAGTTGCTATTGCTAATATGAATACTCTTTGTAAAAAATATGGATATTCTGAAAATGCATTTTTAATAGTTCCATTAGTTGCTGCATTTTTACTAGATATTTTTTCTATGCCAATAATAATATTTTTTATAAATATATTAAGCTAATAAAAAAGCTTTGCAATTTCTTGCAAAGCTTTTAATCACCAACTCCAAAATCAGTATTATTATATAAGACTTCTATATGGTCTATATTGTCTAAAAATTTATATTTTTCTACAAACCAACTAACTAACTCGTTATCTCTTTTGATTTCAGATGAATTATTGACAAAAACATTTACTGTTGCGTGATTAAAATTATTAAGTATAATATCAATGTCATTATCTATCATTTCTTTTGTCTGACCTTTTATACCAACCATTATACAAGGAGAATCAAAATAATTCTTAAATTCTTTATAGTCTTTAAAATTTGCATTTTTATTTAAAAATTTATTTCTAAAATCATTATCAAAAGTTTCTACTCCAGATTTAAAAATTATTTCTATTCCAAAAAATTCTCTCATTTCATCTAATCTATTTTTGTATGCCCAATGACTTTCTAAGAATAATTTCTCGATTTTTTTCTCATTTATAATTTCTTTTATTTTTTCTAGTGTTTTAATTGGAATTTCAAAACAACTTCCAGAGTTTATAACCTCTAAAACTTTGAATTTACCTGTTATATTTTCTAAAACTTCAAAATTTATTTTATTAATCTCTTCTTCAGAGTTTGAATTATCAAGTATATAATCGCAAAAACTACATTTTCCCCACTTACAAGGAAAACTTTTTAATAGTACTATCTCTCTTTTATTTTTATTAGTTATTTCACTATATCTTTCCATACAATTCTCCATCTAGCAAATCTTTTGTTTTATATCATTTGGAATAACTGATATTATTTTTGATGCAATGATAAGTCCAACAAATTTATCAATGTACTCAGTTATTATTTGGATTACAAAAACAGAAAAAAACATAGGCACACCCATAGTATTTAATATTTGAACAATAAATGATGAACCAGCTGTAGTTACACCACCAAATATTTTAGCTGCAATTAAAGCACTTATTATTGCAGTAGGCAGTGAGTATGCAAGCACTCCTAAAATAGTTTTAGACCCCTTTAGATATCCTTTTTGATTCATAATACCACAAATATATCCAGTAGTTATTTGTGCTGGTGAAAACGCTATAGCTAATTCATCAAACGTAAGCCCATTTACTACACAACCTAAAAGTCCTGTTATAACAGCTTGTTTTGGACCAAGTAATATAGCTATTAAAATAGTTCCAATAGAATCCATTAAAAGTGGGAATTTTAAGTTCATTGAAATATAAGCACCTATTGAATTTAATGATATAGCCATTGCCATTATTGTTATTTCTTTTGTAGAAATATTCTTTGTTTTTTTCATCAAAAAAACCTCCTTAAAATTAAAAATTAAATAAGGAGAACCTAAAGTAAAACTTTGCTTTCTAAGTTTTTATACTGCCACTATAAATACCTTAGTTTTTTATACTTGGAGGTTCTCGAACAAGTCCTACTATATAAAGTAGATTTTATGTAATTATTCTAACATAAAAACTATTTTTAGTCACTAAAACTATTTTATTTATTTTTAAATTAATTTTTACTCTATAAATATTTAATTAAAAAGTATATAATAAAAATCGAACTATTATTAAAGGAGAAAATAATGAAAAGTTTTAATGAATTAAATATAAAAAAGGAAATAATAACTGGACTTTATAATCAAAATATAAAAGTACCAACTAAAGTCCAACAAATAGCTATTCCTAAAATACTTGAAAATAAAGATTTAATAGTTAATTCACAAACTGGAAGTGGAAAAACTTTATCTTTTTTAATACCTAGCTTTGAAAAAATAAATAAAGAAAAGAGAGAAACACAAGTTATAATACTTGCACCAACTCACGAATTAGTTATGCAAATAAATAACGAAATTAAAAAATTAGTATCTTTTTCAAATGAAAATGTAACTTCGTTAGCTTTAATTGGCGAAGTTAATATAAATAAACAAATAAAAAATATCAAAAATATTAAACCTCATATAGTTGTTGGTACTTGTGGTAGAGTTTTAGATTTAATTAAACAAAGAAAATTAAAAGTTCATACTGTAAAAACTATAATTTTAGATGAAATAGATAGCTTACTTACTAAAAATAATACTCAAAATGTAAAAGACATAGTTAAATCAACTTTAAGAGAAAGACAAGTTCTTGGCTTTTCTGCTAGTATAAATGATGAAATCATTTCTTTATGTTCTGATATAATGAAGGATTTTGAAGTTATAAAATTAAATAATGAAGCTAAAATTAATTCTAATATAACGCATTATTATATACACTGCGATAGAAGGGATAAATTTATAAACCTAAGAAAAGCTATAGCATCAACAAAGCCTAATCGCTGTATAGTTTTTGTAAATGATGAAGATAGTATAGATATAATAAGAGAAAAACTTAATTATCACAACTATAAAGCTTGTTCTATTTTTGGAAATATGAAAAAAGAAGATAGACAAAAATCAATAGAAAGTTTTAGAAGTGGTAAGAATAATATTTTAGTTTCTTCAGATTTATCTTCTCGTGGTCTTGATATAGTTGAAGTTAGTCATATATTTAACCTAGATTTTCCAAATAGTCAAAATGAATACATACATAGATGTGGTAGAGCTTCAAGAGGAGAAAACAAAAAAGGATTTGCAATATCAATAATAACAAACCAAAATTTATCAACTATAAAAAAATATCAAAAAGAATTTAATATAAAAATGACTCAAAAAGAATTAAAAGAGGGTAAATTAGTTGATATTAATAAAACAAAAACTAATACCAAGAAAATTTTCAAAAAATAATACACGAGTAATTTTTAAAGTAAAAAAATCCTATAGAACAATGTATATCCTATAGGATTTTTATTAAGTAAAGCTAATGTTTTTAGTCAATATTTTTTGGAAAATAAGTAGTATGTAAAAGCTTATGAGCTTTTTTACTCATTGGATAGTCTAAATATTTTTCGTATAAAGCTATAATTTGAGGATTTTCCTCAGACCTTCTAAACTTACATTCTCTATCTATTTTATTAAGCCCTTCTGCTCTTTTTATTAGTACTTCATCTCTTTTTTTAACTTTTGGTTGTCCACCTCCACCAACACATCCACCAGTACAAGCCATTATTTCTATCGCATGATAAAATTCTTCACCACTTCTTATTTTATCAAGCATTTTTTTAGCTTCTTTAAGTCCGTGTGTAACTCCTATTTTTAGAGTGATATCACCACAGCAAACTTTAGCACTTCTAAAACCTTCAAATCCTCGTAGTTGTTCAAATTCAATGTTTTCTGGAACTTTGCCAGTCATTTTAGTAACAGCAGTTCTAGTTGCAGCTTCTATCACTCCACCAGTTCTACCAAATATCATACCAGCACCAGTATAATCCCCCATCACATTATCTATCTCACTATCTTCTAATTCCATTAAGTTTATGCCTTTTTCTTCAAAGATTTTTATAAGTTCTCTAGTTGTTATAACATAATCAACATCGTAATTATCATCTTTTGAAAACTCTTTTCTTTCTGATTCATACTTTTTAGCAATACAAGGCATTATTGCAACAGAAACTAAGTTTTTTCTATCTATATTTTTCTCCTTTGCCCAAATATTTTTAGCAACTGATGCAAATATTTGCATAGGAGATTTAACACTTGATGGAACCTCTAACATATCTTGATAATTTTGTTCAATAAATTTTACCCAAGATGGACAGCATGATGTAAGTATTGGAAGCTTAACATCTTTGTCACCAGAAATGTATTTTTCAACCCTTTGTTGAAGTTCAGTAGCTTCTTCTGTTATAGTTAAATCGGCAGCCCAAGTTGTATCAAATACATAATCAACTCCAATTTTTCTAAGAGCTGTTGCTAATTTCTTTTCAACATTAAGGCCAACATCAAAACCAAAAGCTTCTCCAATTGAAACTCTAACAGCTGGAGCCATTTGAGTTATTACTATTTTTTCATTATTTTTTAAATCATTTAAAAATTTATTTGTATAGTCTTTTGTTATTATTGCATCAACAGGACAAACTGAAATACACTGACCGCAATGAGTACACCTTTTAAAATCTATACTATGTTTAGATTTTCTTTCTCCATTTATACAATCAACTGGACATACCTTAGTACAAGCAGTACAGCCTATACATTTGTCTGTTATAGTTAATACATTTTCCATATAAATTCCTCTCTTTTACATTAATATATAGATTAATTTTTTCCTTATATTTAATTTTTATATCTTAAATTTGTATTTTTCGCATTAAAAATAAAAAATCCTATAGAATAGATTTTTATTTATCTATTCTATAGGATTTAAGTTTTATAAATTTGATATAAATGATTTTATTTTTAAAATTCCATTAGTTAATGTATCTTCACTACAAGCAAATGATATTCTTACAAAATCATCCATACCAAAAGCTATTCCTGGAACTAATGCTACATTTTCTTTTTCTAAAATTAGATTACAAAATTCTATTGAAAAACTTTCTTCATATTTTATTTTTTCTTTTATTTTTGATAAATCAACAAAAACATAAAAAGCTCCATTTGGATATATATAACTTATTTCATCTATATCGTTTAATAAGTTACAAGCTACATCTCTTCTTTTTTTATAAATTTTAACCATTTCATCAATTTCATTTTCACATTCTTTAAGTGCCCCATAAGCAACATATTGAGAGGTAACACTTGGATGAGAAATTAAATGCCCTTGAATATTTTTAATAGCGTCTGCAATTTTTTTATTTGATGCAGTATATCCCACACGAAGACCAGTCATTGCAACTGATTTTGAAAATCCATTTATAGTTATTGTGATTTTTTTTGCTTTTTCTGATAAAGAAGCTATAGAAATAAATTCAGTATCAAAACATATTCTCTCATAAATTTCATCAGATATTATATAGATATTATTTTTGTAGCAAAAATCAACTATTTCTAGAAGTTCTTCTTTAGTATAAATGACTCCTGTAGGATTTGATGGATTATTTAAAAGTAAAACCTTAGTTTTTTCTGTCTTATATTTTTCCAAATCAGAAATAGTCACTTTAAAATTATTTTCTTTTGATGTACTCACAACAACAGGTATACAATTTAAAAGCTTAACTGTTTCTATATAACTTACCCAATAAGGACTTGGTATTAAAACTTCATCATAAGTATTAGTTAATGCTAAAAAAGTATTAGTTATACAATTTTTTGCACCACTTGATACAACTATTTCATCAGGATTATATTTTACGTTATTTTCTTTTAATAATTTTTTTGAAATTTCTTCTCTTAAAATTTTTAGCCCATTAGCTAAATCATATTTTGTTATATTATTTTCTAATGAATTAATGCCATAATCTATTGCTTTTTGAGGAACTTTAAAATCAGGGTCACCTATACTTAAATCTAAAACTTTTATACCTTCAGATTTTAACTTTGATACTTTTGAACTAATTCCAATAGTATAAGAAGGTATCATATTTGATAATCTTTTTGATAACATAATTTTACTTCCTTTTTAATTTTATTTAATTATATAAATTATACAATAAAATTAATCATATATTTATATTATACATCAAAAACATCGTCATCAAGCTCTTCAACTTTTGTAGTTTTTATATATCCATTTCCTTTTGTACTAAAAAAATCGTGTATTTTTGTTTCAGTTGAATACCCATTCATAACTATTGGATTAACGTCAACCTCAGACACATTAAACTCTTTATTTAAACCTAAGCATTCTAAAGTATAATTTACGTTATATTTAACATAAACTATAACATCATCTATCATATGATGTAATTTTTCATATAAAACTTCAGTGTAGTTTTTTTCTATATTGTAAACTTCCATTATAAGTTTTTTAGCTTCTTCTTTTAAATATTCTTGTTTATCTTTATTATATTTTTTTAGTTCTTCTTGTGCAAAAAAACCTATACCTTTAGTGTGAAGCATTTCATCTCTTAGTATTAAATTTATTATCTCCCCACTTTTAACCATCTTACCTTCTCCTGCTAATAGTAAAGGTAAGTAAAATCCTGAGTAAAAGCATATCCCTTCCAAACATAAACTTCCAACCATAGCAATAAATAAATCATCGTCATTATTTATATTCTGGTATTTAGCTATTATATGTTTTACTTTTTTTTGTAATGCACCGTTACTTTCTATCCAATCAAATAGTTCATCTATTCTCTTAGTTGAACATAAAGTTTGAAATATTTGAGAGTAACTTTTTGCGTGAATACTTTCAAATCCTGAAAATAATCCCAAAATACTTTTTTGAAATAAATTATCTACATTTTGAGCTATATAAGTAATACCAACGGTCTGCTCTGTATCTAATAGAGTAAGACCTGATAGAATATATTCATAAGTTTCTTTTATATTTTTATCTAATAATTCAAAACATAATTTATCATCATTTACAGGTATTTCTTGAGGTAGCCAGTATTGTTCAGATTGCTTTGTAAATAATACTTCATAAAAAGTATTATTTATATTGTTCCAGTTTATCGCTTTTCTTTTGTTATTATTTATCATATTAATAAAACCTCATATCATTAGTATTTAGTAATAAAAATTATATAGAACAACTTAAACATTCTTCAAAAGATAAATTTTTAGCTCTAGTGTAATAAAGTGATTTTAAATTCTTTTTATGTGCATATATATAATATTTAACAAGCTCTTTTGTTGTTGTATTGCTATCTACATATAGTGTTGTTGATATAGCTTGGTCTATATGCTCTTGTATTACAGATATTAAGTCTATAATCTTAAACATATCCATATGATAAGCAGACTTATAAAGAAGCATATTTTCTTTACTTAAGTTTGGCATAGGATAATATGTAGTTGAATCACCATAAGTTCTTCTTTCGATTTGTTCTGTTATAGGACCAACACTTGGAGTAGCATTTTGTATATATCCAATACTTTGTGTAGGAGCTATTGTAAGTCTATATGCATTATAAAGTCCATATTTCATAACATCTTGTGATAAATTCTTCCAGTCATCTTTAGTTGGAATATATATTCCATCAAAAAGACCTTTAATTTTATCACTCTTTGCAGTGTAATCATGTTCTATATACTTATTAAAATAAGTTCCTTTTGCATATTCACTTTTTTCAAAATCTTTAAAGCTGCCTTTGATTTTTGCAATTTCCATACTTCTTTTTATAGAGTAAAAATTAACCATCATAAAAAATTGATTTACAAACTCTTTTGCATACTCACTTTCATAAGGTATATTATTTATTGCAAGGTATCCGTGTAAATTCATAGCACCAAGCCCTATTGCTCTTAACTCTTTATTAGCTTTCATAACTCCAGGTGCGTTTTTTATATCCATTGAACTAGAAACTGCATTTAGCATATCTATTGATGTATATACAGATTCTTTTATTGATTTATTATTCATAACATTAAGTATATTTAAAGAACCTAAATTACAACATATATCTCTTTTTATTATATTTTCTTCATTATAATCATTTATTATAGATGTTTCTTGTAACTGCATTATCTCAGTACATAAATTAGTCATATTAATATTACCGATATCTTTAAGAGCATGTACTTTGTTTGCATTATCTTTATACATTATGTATGGATACCCACTTTCAAATTGCATTTTTGCTATATGATTAAGTATTTCCCTTGGATTTCTACTAGATTTAGTAACATTTTCGTTCTCAACAAGTTTATCATACCACTCGTTCATATTCATATCATCTAAATGTATACCATATTCGTTATAAACTGATTTGGGCCCAAATGTATAATAATTTTTACCTTCTTTTGCAATTTCTAAAAACTTATCTGGTATTATTACGGCTATACTTAACGTTTGAAGTCTAGATTGTTCAGATGAGTTTATTTTTTTTGTATCTAAGAATTCTATTATATCATTATGGAATATATTTAAGTATGCAGCACCTGCACCTGGTCTTTGACCAAGCTGATTTACATAACTAAAATAACCTTCTAAAAGTTTTAATACTGGTATTACACCACTTGATGCATTTTTAATTCCTTTTATTTCTTCTCCTCTACTTCTTAGCTTAGAAACGTTAACGGCAACCCCTCCACCTATTTTTGATAGCTGACCACAAAGCCCTAAAACGTAATTTATAGAATTTAGGCTATCATCCATTTCCAAAAGATAACAGCTAACAAATTCTCCTCTTCTTTTTTTACCTGCATTTAAAAAAGTTGGTGTTGCTGGTTGATATCTTTGTTCTATCATTGCTACTGCATATTCTTTTGATTTTTTGTAATCACCTTTTCCAAGCTCTAATGCACAAGCAATTATCCTATCTTCATATTTTTCTAAGTAAAACTCTTTATCATCAGTTTTTAGTGCGTAAGATTGATAAAATTTGGATATTGCCATAAAAGAACTAAATTTAAAATTATAACTATACACTATGTCTTTTAATGAATTTATATCTAAATCACTATACATTGAAAAAAAGTCTATGTAGTAGTCATTTGTAATTAAAAATTTCATTTTGTCTATATAATTATCAAATTTTAGCATTTTTTCATCGACTTCTTCTTCAAAAAGTCTCACAGCTTCTCTATCGAATTCTAATGAAAAAAATCCATCATTTTTTAACATAATTTTATTATTGTACTCTAAATAATTTTTCATAAATTAAACCTACCCCATCTAATTTTAAATATCTAGTTAAATTTTTTTAATATCTTAAACAATATTTAAAACACAATATATTGTATTTTTTATATAAAAAATACAATATATTGTGTTTTCGATTAAGTATATCACAAAAAAAATATATAAAAAATACTTGACTTTAAATAAAAATTATTAACTGCTTGATATATCTTAAATTAAAAATAAAATTTTTTTATTTTTAAATACTATGTATAAAAATAAAAAACGGTAAAATATTTATACCGTTTTAATAATAGTCTCTATCAATATTTATTATACAATTATAATTTTTATTTATAGATTTTACACATTCAAATAAATCATTTTTTAAATCTTCTTCATTACTGATTTTATCAAATTTTTCGCTATCAACTACAACATCAAACATAATAGTTTTATCATCATTTCCACTTCCAATTATTCTAAAGTCATGCATAGATTTAATTAAAGGATTGTATTTTATTATTTTATCTATTTCATATTTTACTTCTTGTATTTTCTCGCATTCAATACAAACTGGGTCCATGTGCATAACAAGATGTATTTTTAATTTTTTTGAAATTTCTCTTTCTGCCTTATCAATTATATCGTGTACAGTTATTAAATCAAGGTCTGCTGGTATCTCAACATGAACAGATGCTATAGTTTTATAAACGCCATAATTATGAACTATAAGGTCGTGAACCCCAATTATTGGTTTATAAGAAAGTATCATATCGTTTAAAGTTTCAACAAATTCAGGTTCTGGAGCCTCACCTAAAAGTGGACTTATAGTTTCTTTTATTAAACTATATCCTGCATAAAGAATTAAAAGCGAAACTACAACCCCAATATATCCATCAATTGGTAAAGATGTAAACTGTGATATAAAAAAAGCTAAAATTACTGTACTAGAAGTAAAAACGTCTCCTAATGCATCTACTGATGAAGCTTTTATAGCAGACGAATTTATTTTTTCTCCAATAATTTTATTAAATCTGCTAAGCCAAAACTTAATAAAAATTGATACAATTAAAATTATAAATGATGTAATTTCAAACTTAATACTAACTGGATTTAAGATTCTATCTATTGATGATTTTGTAAATTGAATTCCAACTATCATAACCATAAAAGCAACTATTAATGCAGATATATACTCAAGTCTTCCATGTCCAAATGGATGCTCTTTATCTGGTGGAATACTTGCAAGTTTAAATCCAATTATAGTTATAACTGATGAGGCCATATCAGATAAATTATTAAATGCATCAGCCATTATAGAAATACTAAAAGTTATTAGTCCAATTGATATTTTTATTAAAAATAATAATAAATTTGATAATATTCCAACAATACCTGCTAAATAACCATATCTATTTCTTACTACTTCATCATCAATATTTTCGCTATCTTTTATAAATTTTTTTATTAAAAAATTAGAAAACAAAAAAACTCCTCCTACGAAACATAAATTTATCATTTATAGCAAATAATAAATTAAATTATACTATAAATCTTTCAATATATGTAATTAATTTTACTTTATGACAACAAATTATATTTATGTAATTTTTAGTCGCAAAGTTTTAAAAGGTTTTTAAGTTTTAAAATTAAATAAGATAATTGTGGGAGTGATGTATTTTGAATATTTTTAAATATATTATTTTAATTATACCTTTTTTTAGTTTTATAGGTTTTGCAAACGACAAAGTAGAGACTAATAATATAGTAGTAAAAAATTTAAATTTAAAAATATCTTTAATAGAAACTGCTTATGAGATATATCTATTAAATGATAATAGTGAAGAAGAATATGAAAATATATCTTCTTTTTCATATAATCATTATAAATGGCTAAAAAACACCAAAAATAATTTAGATAAGGATATGTTAAAAAAATTAGACAATATATTTATTAATAATTCGTCTTGGGATTATATTAATTTACTAATTGAAATAGACGATAACTCATCTATTGATAATATAATAGATTACATAATAAATACTGATAAACTTAATATTTCTAATGAACAAAAGAAAGACTTTAAAGATTTTTTTACATATTTTTACAATGAACATTTTAAATTTTATTTTAATAAGCAAAAATTTTTACTCACGAAAAAGCAATCCAACCTAAATAAAATAATTAATAATTCAAAAGTTGATTTAGTCAAGTTTGTCGAAAATATTTCTGGAGAAAAAATAGATAAGATATATTCACCAATATTTTACTACTCTTTAAATCCAAAAAGTACAAGCTATTTTATAAAGGATAATGATCTTATCACAACTATATCAGAATATTCATCTTCATACGACATAATAAGAATTTGTATTAGTAGATACTCAAAAGACATACTAGATCAATTACTTTTTAATGATAAATTCTTAATGATTTCCAATAAACTTAAAAATGATACTGATTTAGTAGATAGTTATAATAAATACTCTAGTTCATACAGTTTTGAGGAGTGGTGTGTAGAAAATTTAGTTGAAGGTTTTTCTAAATATCTTGATTACAAGTATTATAATATGCAATATGACTTTTCTAACTATGTTTATGATTTAAAGTTTTATAATTATTTAAAAGATATCAATTTCGATTCATTAAAAGATAATCTGTTTGAAACTTGTGTAAAATTCTATTCTAATGTGTAAATACTTTAATAAATTTGTATATTTTTAAACAATATTGGTACAAATCCCTAAAATTTGAATACTATAAATTAACTACAATAATTTGGGGGTGCTGTATGGAAAAGATATTACAAGTAAAAAATTTAAATAAGTCATTCTACAATAAAGATGGGGAAATAGAAGTAATAAAAAATATGAATTTTTATATCAATAAGGGAGATATAGTTACTCTTTTGGGACCATCAGGATGTGGAAAATCAACTATATTAAACATTATGACAAATTTAATAGAACCTACTTCTGGTAGTATTGATACAACAGGGAAAATAGGTTATATGTTTCAAAAAGACCATCTTCTTGAGTGGTTAAATATAATGGATAATATAACTATTGGTCTTGAGATACAAAACAAAAAAACACCTGATAATATATCAAGAATTGAAAAACTACTAAAAACTTACGGACTTTGGGATTTTAGAAATATGTACCCAAAAGAATTATCAGGTGGTATGAGACAACGTGTAGCATTAATTAGAACACTTTCTGTAAATCCCGATATCTTACTTTTAGATGAGCCGTTTTCTGCACTTGATTATCAAACAAGACTTATTGTTTCTGATGATGTATTTAAAATAATAAAAGATGAGAATAAATCAGCAATACTTGTTACTCATGATATAAGTGAAGCTATATCTATGAGTGATGTTGTAATAGTAATAACAAAAAGACCAACAACAGTAAAAAGCATACATTTTATGGACTTTAGAAAAGATAAAAAAATAACTCCTCTTGAAGCTAGAACTAATCCTAAATTTAAGGAATACTTTGATATGCTATGGAAGGAGATAGATAATAATGAAGTTAAATAATAAATCTGATGGATATATTAATTATATAAATAATCTAAAAAAAGAAAAACGAAACATAATATTAAGTCAGGTGCTTCTTCTTGTATCATTTTTAGTTATTTGGGAAGTTTTAGCTAATTTTGGTGTTATTGATTTATTTTTATTTAGTAAACCAAGTGATATATTTAATTTATTTATATCATATATAAAAAACGGTGAACTCTTAAGACATGTTTTAATATCAGTTTATGAAACTATACTAGGTCTTTTTATAGGTACTTTTTTAGGAATAATTATTGCAATTATTCTTTGGTATTTTGAAAAATTATCAAAAATCTTAGACCCATTTTTAGTAGTTTTAAATGCTTTACCAAAAACTGCTCTAGCTCCAATTATAATAGTATGGGCTGGTGCTGGTATTAAAGGTATTGTAGTTATTGCAGTTACTATTTCAATAGTTGTAACTATTTTATCTGCTTATAATTATTTTTTAAGTGTTGATAGTGAAAAAATCAAAATGCTAAAAAGTTTTGGAGCAACAAAATTTCAAATACTTTTTAAACTAATAATACCTTCTAATATTTCAAATCTTATAAATATAACTAAAATAAATATTGGTATGGCTTGGGTAGGAGTTATAGTTGGTGAATTTTTAGTATCAAGATATGGTATAGGTTATTTAATAGTTTATGGTGGTCAAGTATTTAAATTAGACCTTGTTATGATGGGAGTTTTTGTATTAGCATTTTGTGCATTTGTTATGTATGAAATATTAAATATTATAGAAAAAATATACAACAACAGAAGATAAAGGGCAAATGCCCCTATCATTTACATAAACTTATTTTTAGATTAGTTGCATCAATAGTACAATTTGCTCCAATTGGTAAAGTTATATTAGGAATACAATGTCCACTTCTTAAATTGTATATACATGGTTTATCAAATCTTTTTACTCTATCAAATAAAATTTCTTCCAATAAAAAGTCATCCTTATTTACTTGTTTGCAATCACAAAAATCACCAAAAATTATGCCTTTACAGTCATCAAACTTACTAGCTAAACATAACTGTGTAAGCATTCTATCAATTCTATATATACTTTCCCCAACATCTTCTATAAAAAGTATTTTATTTTTTGTATCTATTTCATATTTTGTTCCAAGTGTTGAGCAAATCAAAGTTAAATTACCACCAGTTAATTTTCCACTAGCTTTTCCATTTATTAATGATTTTAATTTAAAGCCTTTAGGATTTATAATCTCTATATTTTGTTTATTTATAACACTCATTAAAGAATTAAGGCTAAAATCGTCCCAATATGGACTACTTCCAGCCATTATCCCATGATAAGTTATTAAGTCACATTTTTGATTAAATGCTATTAAAAGTGAAGTTATATCTGAAAATCCTATAAATGGCTTTTTATTATACTTAATAATATCAAAATCAATATTATCAATTATTCTCATACTTCCATATCCTCCACGGATACACATAATTACATCAATATCTTTATCAAGAAAACTTTCGTGTATATCATTAAGTCTTAAATCATCAGTTCCTCCTAGATATCCTTTGTAGGAGCTATACGAACTTTCAAAAAATTTAACCCTAAAACCATACTTTTTAAGTGATTTTTCTAGCTCTAAAATTGAATACTTTTTAATTGGTCCAGAAGGAGCTATAACTCCTAAAGTCGTTCCTTTTTCTAATTTTCTCATAAAATACCTCTTAACTTAATAAATAATTTTAAATTATAAATTATACTCATTTAAAATATACTATTTATAAATAAAAATATACTTTATAATTAGAGGTTCTTATGTTAGAAAAAATAAACGAAATAAATGATTGGTTAATATCAGTTAGAAGAGATTTACATCAAACACCAGAAATAGGACTTTTGGAGTTTAAAACTAAAGAAAAGATAATAAAATATTTAGATGAAATAGGTATTAAATATAAAACATTTAAAAATCATACCGGTATTATGGCATATATTATTAGTGATAATGCTAAAAAAACTATTGCAATAAGAGCTGATATTGATGCACTTCCAATAAATGAAGAAAATGAAAAACCATATAAGTCAAAAATAAGTGGATTTATGCATGCTTGTGGACATGATGCTCATACTGCAATTTTACTTGGAACTTGTAAAGTATTAAATGACTTAAAAGAATATCTAAACGTTAATGTAAAATTTTTGTTTCAGCCAGCAGAAGAAACATTTGGAGGAGCTAAACTTTTAATAAAAGATTTATGTCTTGAAAATCCTAAAGTAGATTATATTTTAGGTCTTCATGTAAATCCAAATATAGATACTGGTTACATTGAGTTAAAATATGACACTATGAACGCTTCATCAGACTCTATTACTATAAATATCAAAGGAAAAAAGTCTCATGGAGCATATCCTCATCAAGGAATAGATGCAATACTAACTTCAGCACATGTAATAACTTCTCTTCAGAGCTTGGTTAGTAGAAACATATCTCCAACAGACTCTGTTGTCTTATCATTAGGAATGATAAATGGTGGAATTAAAGAAAATATTACTTGTGATAATGTAGTAATAAAAGGTACTCTTAGGACTCTAAACGAAAGTACTCGTAAATTTTCAAAAAGAAAAATAACACACATAGTAAAAAATATATCAAATTCTTTTGGATGTGAAGGAGAAGTTTATTTTGAAGAAGGTTATGATGTTTTAGTAAATGATAATGATGTTGTAGATATTATAAAAGAAAATTTAGAAAAAAATATTGGTAAAGAAAAGATAATAACAAAAAAAGAACCCTCTTTAGGAGTTGAAGACTTCTCTTTTTTTCTAAAACATTCAAAAGGAGCTTTTTATCATATTGGTTGTAAAAATGAAGCTAAAAATATTATTTACCCTCTTCACTCAGAAAAATTTGATATTGATGAAGATTGTTTAAAATTTGGTGTTTTAGTTCACATATTAAATATTTTATGTTTATCAAAATAAAATGCTAGAATTTAATATTCTAGCATTTTATAAATTTTAATTAAAATTATTATAACTCACTTCCATTATCTACCCAATCTTTAGCTTCTACAACAGAATCCATACTTGGAATAGAAACATTGCTTTGTGATTTTAAGCTTTCCATATTAGCCCAAGCTGCATTTATTTGATTATTTTGTTGTTTATGTGTCTTTAATCTCTCATTATTTTTACCAGTTAATGCTTTAGTATCTTTTTTCATTATATAACCTACCTTATAATTTTTATAGTAGTTTGTGCAAATGAATGTAAATTTATACTAAAGATTATCTGCAATTTCTCTTATTGTATTTTCAAGATTTAGTATTCCATATCCTTGTGATATATTTGGATACTTGTAAATATCCTTTTTCTCAGCTCCAAGCATTAAATAAGTCTTTATAACTTGTGGAAAAAGAGTTAGCCTTGTAAATTTACTTTGTTCTATTAAATATTCAATTATAAGGGCAACAACTCCAGTTGCTATTGATGAACTAATACCACTACCTGTTGATACTTTATAAGTATTATTAATAAATGTTGAAATAATATCTACTCCAGATGCAACTATATCTGGCTTTAAAAAATCACCAAATGTTGAACCTTGTGATGAGCCAAGCCACATACTGCTTGTTCTATCATTAAAAACTCCAACAGTTATAGTATTTTTTCCAGCAGAGTATGTTGTTATGGTTGAAATAGAATCAGAATTTACAAACTTAGTTTCTTCAGATAATAAATTTTTATTTGGTAAATACAAATTAAACTCTCCATTAACTAAGAACTCTGGAGTAACTCTTAATGTCCAAACACCAGGTTTTATATCTTTTAGATTAACTATAACTTTTTGTCTTGCTAGTAATAAATCTGGATAACTATAATATATTCTATATTTAGTATTTTCTGAATTGAAACTTCCACTAAAAACAATATTTTCTGGTGTATAATTGGCAATATAACTAAGTTCTCCAGATGGAGATATTATTTGAACACCTAATTTATCTAGGCTTCTAACTTCCATTAATATATCTAGGCTATTTTGCTCTCCAACTTGAATAATAATATCTTTTATATCATTAATTGATTCTAATTTACCAAGATAATGTATACCTGTATTACCTTGATTTCCAGCACCACCAACAACAAAAACTCCCGGATTACTAAGTTCATCAAACGTATCTAATAAATTCATACCATTAACTTCACTAGATATTGAACCTACAGTTAAGTTTATTATTAGTGGCTTATTTTCTCTTTTTGCAATATCTAAAACATATCTTATTCCTGCTAAAAAGTCAGTATCTCTATAGCTTTTTCTAGTATTTAAATATCTATTGTTGTATTCTTTTAACTTTACTACTATTAATTTACTTTCTGGTGCAATACCTCTGTAATCATTTATAATATTACCTTCACCACAAATTATACCACTTACAATAGTTCCTGTACCAATCGTATCTGTAGTTAAATTTGGATTATTATTTAATATAGCTTCATTTATCTCATCTTCAGTTATTTCAGTTCCAAAAGGTACATTATCATAAACCTTATCACTAACTTTTTGCTGGTCCCATATACTAAGTATCTTTGTTTTATTATCATCATCTATAAAATCTTTGTTAAGATAATCAATACCAGAATCTATTATTGCTACTAAAATATTTTTTCCTTTTAGATTTAAGTATGGGTTTTTCTCAATATAGTCAATACCTGATGCATCTTTTATCGTTTCACCATTTTCAATTGATGTATCATTTAATTCAATTAGTGAACTCATAGATGAGCTTTCTATAATACTTACAACACTATCTAGTTTTCTTAGCATTTCACAATCAAAAGTTTCACTAACATTTATAATCGCAAGATGCGAGTTTAGTATAAAAAAATTTTTTATATTTTTAGATTTTAGTTCATTAAGTATATTTCCACTATAAATTATAAAAAAAGACTTATTTAATGGCATCAAAAAACCCCCTTACATCTAACATACCATATCCCAAGCTATTGTTTGGATAAATATTTGAATTATCTCTTTTTGCACCAGCTTGCATATAGGTTTTTATTATTTGTGGGTATGATTTATCCTTATAAATTTCATCAATAAATGTATATTGCAAATAAAGTGCACTAGCCCCAATAACGTATGAATTTGCAGCACTAGTTCCAGTAATTTTTGCATATTTATTACCTGGAAAAGTTGAAATTATATTTACTCCTGGTGCAACTATATCCGGTTTTTTTATATTTTGTATATTTGGTCCTCTTGATGAATTAATCCATATGCTGTTATTTATAGTGTTATATCCTCCAACAGTCATAATATATTGACTAATAGCAGGGAAATTTACTGTGTAAAAAGGGTCTGCCTCTCTAAATCTTATCTTATTTGATTTATTATTGATTATATACATATTGTATTTACCAAACTCTTTATAAATAACATTATATATACCAAAAGATTTATAAATTCCAACTAATATAACTTTCCATATTCCTTTTTTAGGTTTTTTCAAAATAATACTTGTAAATTGCTGACCTGAAAATGTAGTTGGATAAGTATAAGTTATAATGTATTTTGTTTGTTCTATATCAAATATTCCATTTACTTGGTTAAAGTTTGATAATTGTGCGTTTTTACTTATTTCTCCACTCGGAGATTCTAATAACAATTCTACATTATATGGCCTTTCAACCCATAGTTCAACCTCTATATCATCTAAATCTTCATCTAATTCAAATTGAACTACTTTAGTTTCACCTACTGTTGGAATATCTCCAGATGTGTGAAGTTGTTTATTTACATCATTTCCAGCAGCTGCTGATATAAAAAATCCCCTTTTAAAAAAACTATCTTTATAAAAAAATTCACTATCAAAACCTACTAATGAATTAGTACCAAGTGATATATTTATGCAAAGTGGCATATTAAGCTCTAGTGATTTATTATAAACATATTCATTTGCTGCAAAAAACATTGAGTTATTATACTCTCCATTTATTTTTGAAAGTTTTACAACTATAAGATCTGCATCTTTTGCAACACCTTTATAAAGAGGATTTATATTTCCAAGACCAGCACAAATTCCACTTAACATAGTCCCACTCCCAACCTCATCAACAGAAAGAGTGCTATCATTTTCCAGTATAGCTTTATTTATATCCTCATTTGTATATTCTGTACCTATGTAATACCCTTTTGGAGGAGTACCTTCCTTTGTTTGGTCCCATAAAAATTTAATCTTTGATGTTCCATCTGAGTATATAAAATCTTGATGTAAGTAATCTATACCAGTATCAATTATCGCTATCAAAACTCCTTTACCAGTTATTTGTAGATTAGGGTTTTCCGTTAAAAAATTAACACCTAATGACTCATTCTCAACAACACCTTCTAATGTACCTTGAGTTATATTTCCAAGTAAATTCATATTTGTAAGAGGAATTATTCGTTTTACTGTTTTTAAATTAAGTAAATCAAAAATATATTTATAATTATCTTCATCTATTAACATAGCAGTTATAGTATCGCTTATTCTTATCTTTTCATATTTAAATTCTTTTGGAAGAATATATAGTTCATCATCAAATCCTACACTATGATTTATATTAACACCTCTTATTATTGGTTCATTAAAAATTGAATTACTTCTATATAAACTATCCACATTAGAACCGTTAATAAATTTTTTTATGTCAACATTAAATAAATCTAATTTACCATAACCATATGAATTATTTGGATAAATTCTATTTCGTTCTCTTCTTGCATTACTTAAAAGAAATGCTTTTAGTTTTTGTCCATATAAAAACAAATCGTTTTTATTTACTATACCCCACTCCATAAGCAATGAGCACACTCCTGTTACGTGTGGGGTTGCCATACTTGTTCCACTTAATGAACCTATAGTTCCCCCTGGTAGTGTAGATATTATATCTTCTCCTGGAGCTAGTAAATCTGGTTTGAAAACGCAACTTCTAAAATCTCCCTCTCCAGAAAATATAGATACATTTCCAGTTCTTGAGTTAAAACTTCCAACTGTTATTGCATTTGTTGCAGTTCCTGGTACTGTTGTTGTTAGAGTTGTTGTTGGGTTTAAAAATCTTGTTTCTCTTGTTAAACCTTCACTGGTTGGAAGATAGATATCTATATTTCCAACCACTATATCATAAGGTTCAAAAACTATTTTCCATATACCAAAATCTATTCTTTGAGTTGATTTTAGTTCAAATGTTACTCTTCTTTTTAATGAATATGGTTCTATATCATAAAAAAATCCATTTACAATAGTTTGTGATAAAGTATTATTTATAGTATTATTATCTAAACTTAATGTTTCGGTCTTTTGATTTGATGGACTTATTAGATATATACCCATTTTATCTACAAAGTTTGGCCATATATTAATATTTATAATTCTTTCATTTTCTCCAATTACAAACTCAACTTCAACTGTTTCATCACTTAGTTGAATATTTTGGTGAGCTCCCTTATTTGCATTATTACCAGATGCAATTACAATACTATTTTTCCAAAAATTAGACATATCATCTATGTATTGTTCAAATAAAGATAATCCTCTATGAGAACCTTCATTACTACCATAGCTTATATTTATTGATACTGGTTTTTTTATTTCTAATGCTCTATCTAGTATAAATTTAATAGCTCTCATAAATTCTGTACTTCTAGAAAATGTGTCAGTCTGTATACTTCCTACTCTAACTACTATTAACTCTGCTTTATTTGCAATTTGGGCACAAATACCTGCAACGTGAGTACCGTGTGTTGATGTTGTAGATACTGGTATATAAACTTCACCTTTAATAGCTTTATTTATATCTTCTTTTGTGTATAAAGTTCCCTCTTTAAAACCTTGTGGAGGATTTCCTGTTATTGATTGATCCCAGTAATATACTATTTTTGAGCTTCCTTTATCATCTCTAAAAACTGGTAAGTTATAATCAATACCAGAGTCTATTATACCTATTAAAGTATTATATCCAGTTAGATTTGTTGTATTTTTGAATGAAGTTATTCCTGTACTTGAAAAACTTTGACTATCTTGAGTTTTTAAAATAAATGGTTCCTCTATAAATTCTATTTCTGGATAACTAAGTAATTTATTAAAACTTTCCTTCTCTTTTGATGATATTATTGCATACATAGGAGATAATATTTCAACAATAACACCTAATTCATTTTCTAGTCTTAATATATCTCCGTTGTATTTTACAATCACTTCAAAATCCATAAAAAACTCCTATCATCTTAAATTATTTAAATTATATGAAACTATGTAATAGTTAATGATTTTAATAAAATATTATGATATAATTTTTATCTATAAAGAAAGGAGAAATAAGATGAACGATTTTAAATTTTATTTAAAAATTGTTATTACAGTTATAGTATCTTATATTGCAATAAAAATAGTTGATAACTATAATTATTTTTTTAATATAGTAAAAGTTTTAGTATCACTTTTAACACCATTTATAATTGCATTTGTTCTTGCATATGCACTAAATCCAATTATTAGCTTTTTAGAGCAAAAAGTTAAATTAAAAAGAGTTTTAGCTCTTTTAATGACTTATGGATTTATTTTTATATTTTTAGCTTCATCAATATTATTTACAGCACCTGCTATTTTTGATAGTTTAGTAGATATAGTTAATCAAATACCAAGCTATATATCAAAAACTCAAGCATTTTTTATTGAAATTGCTAAAAATTTAAAAAATGTAGACCCTAAAACACTAGAGGATATTGGAAATAGTATAATGGCAACTATACCAGAAATAGGTAATTTACTTGTAGGTTCTTTAGGACAAATATTTTCCACTACATTTTCAGTTGGTAAATTTATAGTTCAACTTGTTTTATCATTTATAATATGCTTTTATATGCTTCTTGAAAAAGAGAGTTTTTTAGAGTTTTTACATAAGGTAATCGTTATATTTTTTGGCAAAAAAGCAAGTAACGCCGTATTTGAGTTTTTCGATGTATTAAATTCAAATATTGGAAAATATTTTTCTGGAAAAATACTTGATTCTTTTATAGTTGGATTAATTTCTGGAATTGGATTATTTTTTATAAAATCTCAGTATGCTCTTTTATTTGGTACTTTGATAGGTTTTATGAATATGATACCTTATTTTGGACCAGTTATTGGAATGACTCCAGTAGTTTTAATAAATTTATTTTATGACCCAAAAATCGCACTATTTTCTTTAGTATATCTTCTTTTAGTTCAACAACTTGAAGTTGCCATAATAGAACCAAAAATAGTTGGTGGTCAACTTGGAATAAGTCCATTTTTAACTATTCTTGCAGTTACTATTGGTGGTGGATTTTTTGGTATACCTGGTATGATTTTATCAGTTCCAATCGCAGGAGTTATAAAAATATATACAGATAAATTTTTACTTAAAAATTATAAATAAAATTAAGCCTATAAAATAGAAAATTCTACTTTATAGGCTTAATTTATAATAATTTATCATCAATACTATCTAAATAAATTTCTATATCATCTATAACACTTTTTACACAATTATCTTTAAATGGTGAAATTAAATTTCCAAGTTCAACTATTTCAAGAAAAGACTTTGTTCCTCCAACTTTACAAATACTTAAATAATCTTCCCAAGAAGTTTTTCTATCTTCGTTAAATTTTTTCCAGTACTGAAGTGCACAAATTTGTGCCAGTGTATAATCAATATAATAAAATGGATTTTTAAATATATGACCTTGCTTATACCACCAAGTACCTTTTTCTAAAAAATCACAATCACTATAATCTTTATGAGGTAAGTATTTCTTTTCTAATTCTCTCCAAGCACTTTTTCTTTCATTTGGAGTCATATAAGGATTTTCATATATTATATGTTGAAATTCATCAACTACTATTCCATAAGGTATAAACTTAATAGCAGAAGATAAATGAGTAAATTTATATTTATCTGTTTCTTCTTTAAAAAATAAATCCATCCAAGGCCAAGTTATAAACTCCATACTCATAGAATGGATTTCACAACTTTCAAATGTTGGAAAATTCATATCAGGTACATCAATATGTCTGGACATATAAACTTGAAAAGCATGCCCTGCTTCATGAGTTAATACATCTATATCATCTGATGTTTGATTAAAATTAGAAAAAATAAACGGAGATTTATAATTTGGTATGTACGTGCAATATCCACCTGATGCTTTTCCTTTTTTGGTTTCTAAATCCATAAGGTCGTTTTGTATCATAAAGTTAAAAAACTCTCCAGTTTCTTTTGAAAGTTCATTATACATTTTTTGTCCATTTTTTATTATATCTTTGCTTTTTTCTTTAGGAGTTGCATTTCCTGTTTCAAATTCAAAGTTTTCGTCTATATAAGTTAATTTTTCTAGATTAAGCCTTTTTGCTTGTCTTTTATATAATTTATTAGCTAATGGAACTATATATTCAAAAACTTGACTCCTAAAATTTTTAACCATTTCTGAATTGTAGTCAGTTCTTAACATTCTTATATAGCCAAGTTCAACAAAGTTTTTGTATCCTAAGTGTTTAGCTATTTTATCTCTTACCTTAACTAATTTATCAAATATTTCATCAAATTTATTTTCATTTTCTTCAAAAAAACTATAATATGCTTTTGATGACTCTTCTCTTATTTTTCTATCACTTGAAGTCATAAATTTTAAAAGCTCTGATAAATTTTTCTCATCACCTTTAAAATTTATTTTTGCACTAGCTAATAATTTAGTATACTGTGATGAAAGTTTATTTTCTTCTTGAAGATATGGTATTATTTCATTTGAAAAAGACTTAATAGAAAATTCACATATTTTTATAAATTGTTTTCCGTAATCTTTTTCTATTTCATATTTAAATTCTGAGTTTACAATACTTTTATAAAATAAAGAATCTAGTTCTTCATACCTAGGAGAATATTCATCCCAATAATCTTTTTCAGTTTCATAAAAAGCATCTTTTGTATTTATACTATATCTTATTGAAGAAAGTGTAGACATTGTTTGTATGTAGTTTCTTATTTCATTTATTTTTTTTATATAAGATTTTTGTTCTTTATAAGTTTTTGTATTATCTAGTTTTGATATTATTTCCTTAAATTTTAGGCTTATTTTTTCATAATTGGGTCTTTCGTATTTATATTGATTAAATCTCAAAGAATTACCTCCTTTATATTTTATTTAAATTAAAGTTAATCTATAGATTTATTATAGTTACAGTTTTAGAATCATAGTCTATTAAATTTTCATCTTTCATTTTTTTAAGCTCTCTTGATAATGAAGTTCTTTGAACTGAAAAATAAGATGCTAAATCTGTCTTAGTTATTTTTAATTTTATAGTCCTGCTTTTTTGTATTTTTTCTTGAGTTAATAAAAAATTTATTATTTTATCTCTTAAACTTTTTGATGTTAGTATTTTTACTTTATTTTTTAATTCTAATGCTTTATTTGAGATTTTAAGTAATAATATTTGTAAAAATTCTATATTTTCTTGGCAAATTTTTATTACTAAATCTTTTTCTAGATGAAGTATTTTGGAGTCTTCTAAGCAAATTACATTCATAGGATAGAAGTTTTCACTTGAAAAAATCAATACTTCTCCTAAAACATCTCCCCTTTTAAAATTACATAATGTATGTAAATTTCCGTCATTGTCTATATTCTGAATAGAAAGTGTGCCTTCTATTATTATATCATAATTTTTACATAGATCTCCTTCAAAGTATATAGTTGTTCCTTTTTTATATGCTTTTATCTTATAATCATATTTATTTAAAATTTCTCTAAATATAGTTTTATCTAAATCATTAAATAAATTCATAAAATTTCCTTTCAATTAGTTACATACGTAACTATTTTTAGTTTAAAATCTATTATAATATAATAAAACAAATTGTAAATATAAAATTCAAAAAAATTAATGAATAAATTATTTACAATTTGTAAATTATGTAATACAAAAATAAATGTAAAGGAGTATAAAAATGTTTTGTTTTCAATGTGAACAAACAGCAAATGGAACTGGTTGTACTAAGGTTGGTGTTTGTGGAAAAACTAATGAAGTAGCGAATCTACAAGATTTAATAATTTATCAATTAAAAGGAATATCTGTTTATGCAAATCATTTAATAAACAAAAATGAAAAAATAGATAAAAATATAGTATCTTTTATTGAGGATAGTTTATTTACTACCCTTACAAATGTAAATTTTGATATTAATGATCATATTAGTATACTTAAAAAGTCTCAACAAATAAAAGAAGATTTAAGAAATAAAAGTGGATTGAACTCTTCTTATGATGAAGCGAATTATAATTTACCTAATAACCTTGAAGATATGCTTAATGACTCAGAAAGGGCAGGAATTTTTTATAAAAAAGTTGATGAAGATATATGCTCATTAAGAGAAACTATTACATACGGACTTAAGGGAGTTAGTGCTTACTCTCATCAAGCTAGACAACTTGGATTTTATAACGAAGAAATAGATAATTTTTATTTTAAAGCACTAGAAGTAACTATTGATGATTCTTTAAGTTTAGAAGATTTAATATCTTTTTCAATGAAACTAGGAGAGATATCTGTAAAAATCATGAAAACTCTATATGAAGCAAATTCGAGCTTTTATAAAGACCCTACTCCAAAAACTGTTAATGTAAATAAAGTTAAAGGGCCTTTTATAGTAGTTTCTGGACATGATTTAAAAGATTTAGAACAATTATTAAAACAAACAGAAGGTACAGGTGTTAATATTTATACTCACGGAGAGATGCTTCCAAGTCACGGATATCCTGAACTTAATAAGTACCCTCATTTAGTAGGTAATTTTGGTGGTGCTTGGCAAAATCAACAAAAAGAATTTGATAATATACCTGGATGTATATTAATGACTACCAATTGTATAATGAAACCAAAAGACTCATACAAAGACAGAATATTTACAACTAGCGTTGTTGGTTGGGATAATGTTAAACATATAAAATCTGATGAGAATGGCAATAAAGACTTTTCTGAGATAATTAAAAAAGCAATTGAACTTGGTGGATATAAAGAAAGCGAAGAACCAAAGCATATTTTAGTTGGATTTGGTCATAATGCTACGTTATCTAATGCAAGTACTATAATTGATTATGTTAATTCAGGAAAAATCAAACACTTTTTCCTAATAGGTGGATGTGATGGGGCTAAACCTGGAAGAAATTATTATACTGAATTTGCAAAAAATGTACCAAATGATTGTGTAATACTTACTCTTGCTTGTGGAAAATATAGATTTAATAAATTAGAGTTTGATGAAATAGATGGTATACCAAGACTTTTAGATGTTGGTCAATGTAATGATGCATACTCTGCTGTTAAGATTGCACTTAGCTTAGCTGATGCATTTAATACTGATGTTAATAATCTACCTTTATCTATTATTCTTTCTTGGTACGAACAAAAAGCAGTTGCAGATTTACTTGCACTTTTATCTTTAGGTATAAAAGGAATTCGTTTAGGCCCAAGTTTACCTGCATTTATAAGTAAAAATGTTTTAAATTATTTAATTAAAAACTTTGATTTAAAACCTATATCAACTGTTGAAGATGATCTAAAAGCTTGTTTAAATAAATAAATCATTTGTAAAACCATCCATATATTGTTATAATTAAATTATATTAAACTACTTTGGAGGAAATTATGTATAAATTAATTGCTACAGATATGGATGGTACTTTACTAAATTCTGATAAAAAAATTACTAAAGAAACTTTTGAATCTATAAAAAAAGCGAAAGAAAATGGAAAAAAGGTAGTTTTAGCTACTGGAAGACCTCTTCCTGGAGTAATTCGTTATCTTGATGAACTTAATCTAAATGAAGATGGAGACTTTGTTATATGCTTTAATGGAGCACTTGTTCAAGAAATTAAGACAAAAAATGTCATATCTAATATAGAAATGAGCTACTCTGACTATAAATTAATACATAAGTTTGCTAAAGAAAATAATCTAAATATTCATATAAATACACCTACTAATCTTGTTATTCCTGATGATAACCCTAACCAATATACAAAACTTGAGGCTGACCTTAATCAGATAGATATTGTTACTATGAGTGATGAAGAAATAAAACAAAACGTAACTTTCTGTAAAATTATGATTATTGACAGTCCAGAAAAATTAGAAGAAGTTATGACACTAATTCCTAAAGAACTTTATGATAATTACACTGTAGTTAGGTCTGCACCATATTTTCTTGAGTTTTTAAATAAAGAGGCTAATAAAGGAAATGCACTAAAAAAATTATGTAAACATTTAGGATTAGGTTTAGATGAAGTAATAGCTATTGGAGATGAAGAAAACGACAAACATATGATAGAGTATGCGGGCCTTGGAGTAGCTATGGGAAATGCAAGAGATACTATAAAAGAAATAGCAAATCATATAACTACAACTAATAATGAAGATGGTGTTGCTAAAGTAATAGATGAATTTTTATTAAAGTAAACTGTTTCACTTAAAAAGAGGTTAGTCTAATGAGTAACCTCTTATATTATTATCTATTTTGTAGTTTTAATTTATCTAAATAAGAAACTGCATTTATAGCTGCTATTTGTCCTTGACCTGCTGATTTAATATAAGAGTACGGCTTTCCAACACAATCTCCTGCTGCAAAACATCCCTTTATACTAGTTTGCATATTAAGGTCAACCTTTATATGTGGCCCATCAGTTTCAATTCCAGGAACTAATGCTTTCGCTGATGCACTATCTTTTATTACAAATACTCCATCAATATCTATTTCACTTTCTCTAAATAATACTTTATTAGCAAGGCTATCACCTTTTATTTCAATAGGTCTATCAGATATCACTTCTATTTTTTCGTCTAAATTTTCACTTCTTGTTAAACCTTTTTTATACATAGGTATAAAATAAGTTTTTGATGCTATCTCACTTAAAAAATTAGCTTCTTCTTCAGACTCTTCATTGTATCCTATTATAGCAACCTTTTTACCTCTATACAAAGGTGCATCACAAGTTGCACAATATCCTACACCTTTTCCTAAATACTCCTCTTCACCTTTTAATGGTTTTAGATATTCTACACCAGTTGCAAGTATTAATGCTGTCGATTCAAACATCTCATCACCTGACATAAGTGCAAAATAATCTCCCATTGCATATACATTATTTATCTTTTTATTAGTTATGCTTATTTCCATATCTTCAAGATGACTCTTAAATTTATCCTTTAATTCTTCTCCACTAATATCAGAAAAACCTAAGTAGTTATCTATAGAAGGTGCTTTTACTAACTTATTACTTAAATTATCATTTCCAAATAGTATTATATTCTTATTTCTTATCTTTGCGTTTATTGCAGCAGAAAGACCTGCTGGTCCAGTACCAATTATTGCTATATCATATCTCATATTTTCACCCACTATCATATATTTTTAGCTATATTTATAGGGAACTAAATTTAGTTCCCTATAAATTATACATATTGCTTAACTTTTTCAATTATCTTTTCTTTTGGCATAAATCCAACCATAGAGTCAACTTTTTTTCCATCTTTAAAAATTATCATAGTTGGAACAGTAGTCACATTAAATTCTCTAGCTATTTCTAAGTTCTGATCTATATCAACTTTAGCAAATTTAACATTGTCCATTTCAGAACTTACTTCATCAAAAACTGGAGCTAACATCTTACAAGGCCCACACCAAGTTGCAAAAAAATCTATAACACTAACACCATTTTCTATATAATCATTAAACTCTTTAGAAGTTGCTAATACTTTAGCCATATTATTAAATTCTCCTTTTTGTATTATTCTATTTCTATTATACCCATATAATTACAATTAAAACAACATAAATTTTAATTTTTATTTATGTAAACGTTATTAGTTTTTCTATCAACCTTTATATTTGCCATCTTACTTATTGAGTCATATGTATAACCTATTATTTCTGCATTTTTACAATTTTTTGATAAAGTTATTTTTAACTCTTTTTCATCATTTGATTTTAATATTTCATAGATTGCTAAATTATTTATCTTTATATATTCACCATAGTCATTTAGCTCTGCTATTGTTAATACAATATTTCCTAAATCTTCATTTGATATATTTTTTATCTTTGTATAGTATGTATAATCACCTTTTTCGTGAATATATGAAGAACTTATTTGTAATATATCATATTCTTTTTGGTTTTCGGTTTTTTCTTTTTTATTTAATATATTTATTTTATCATTTAATGTATCAACAACTACTTTCTTATTATTACTTTCATAGCTATATGATGTTATTTTTCTTTTGTTTCTTGTTTTATTTTCATTTATCGACAAATATACAGTCTCACTCGGAAATAATGTTATATCTAAAAGTGCATTTTGTTTTGATACAGGATTATTGTTATTATCAAACTGCTGATACTCAAATGATAAATTAAAGATATTAAAGTTTGAAATATTAGTCACTTTTATTTTATCTAAATTTTCTTTATCTTCTATAATTTCAGTTTTTATAGCCTTTGCATTTTCTTTACTAATATGTACATTACTAGGAATAGTTGTTTCAATCAAAGCTCTTTTTTCTATTTGTTCTTTTTTACTTTCACATCCAGTTGTAATAAATAAAGATATTACTAATAAAAATATTTTTTGGTATTTTTTATTCATAATATAAGCTCCTTAACCTTATTTTGCAAAAATCAAATTGATATAAAGTAGGTCTTACATTATATATTTTATCATATTAGGAAATTTTATCAACATATTAAAAAATATACCCTCATATTAGTCGTTTACTAAATGAGAGTATATAAATATTCTTAATTATTATTTTTTTCTATATCATCAACTCTTTTTCCAAAAATTTGAATCCCTATATATATTGCAGTTATTGATATTGGAAGAACTACATATATTGGAACACCAAATCCTGCTGGTAAATATCCAAATAAAATTGCTACTAATCCAGTAAATAAAGCATATGGCATCTGAGTTTTAACATGTTCTATATGGTCACACCCAGCACCCATTGAAGAAAGTATTGTAGTATCTGATATTGGTGAGCAGTGATCTCCAAATATAGCTCCAGTTAAAACTGCTCCTATACTTATTGAAATATATCCTATTTCAGGATTTATAGCATGTGCAAGTGGAATTGCAAGTGGCATCAATATTCCCATAGTTCCATAAGCTGTTCCTGTTGAAAAAGATATTATAGAACCTAGAATAAATACTATACTTGGAAGTAAGAAGTATGGTACACTTCCAGATAAAAGAGTTATTATATATTTTGCTGTTCCAACTTCTTTTATAACAGAACTTAAAGACCAAGCAAGAATTAATATAACTCCTGTTATTATTAACGTTTTCATTCCATCAACCCAAAAATTTATAGCCTCTGAAACTGTAAATATCTTTTTTATTACACTCATAGCTATTGCTACAACACTTGATAAAACTGCTGATTGAAGTAGTGCAATAGATGCATCAGATGCACTAAAACATTCTCTTATAGCATCAAATGAAAATGGCGAATTATTAAGTAAATCTATTAATATTTTATCTTCTCCACCTATTATTGAAGTATATCCACTATAATAAAAAGATATCAAAGCTGATATTATAAGAGTACCTATTGGAATTAATGCATTCCAAATACTAAGCTTTACACCTTCTTTTGGTTCTAAATCAGAGTCAATACTTTTAACAACATCTTCTACTCTATTTAATGAATATTTATTTGCTCTTAACTGAGCATCTCTCATAGGTCCAAAGTCTTTCATAGTTATTGTACTTATAACTATAAAACAAAGTATTAGTATGTTATAAAATCTATAAGGAATAGTGTTTAAAAATACTCCAAAGGCATCAGCTTCAACTCCAACGCTTAAAAGACCATCATTTATAAGACCAACCTCAAGCCCTATCCAAGTTGAAATTATTGCAATCCCTGCTATTGGTGCTGCCGTTGCATCTATTATAAATGCTAATCTTTCTCTTGATATCTTCATTTTATCAGCAATAGGTCTCATTATAGGACCTACTATAAGAGAGTTTGCATAATCATCAAAAAATACTAAAAGACCAAGTAAAAATGTAGTAAGTTGTGTTGATTTTGAAGTTTTTGCTTTTTTGGCTAAAGCTTCTGCTATAGCTTTTGCTCCTCCCATCTTAGAAACTAAGTGAATAACTCCGCCTATTGCAAGTACTTGAAGTATAATTCCAGCATTCCAAGGGTCAGATAATGAATCTACTGCTCTATTTATAACATCTAAAAAAGAAGTTACTAAAGATAAAAAAATATTTCCTGAATAATTAAGTAATATACTTCCTGAAAATATACCTATAAAAAGCGATACTACAACGTTTTTTGTTAGAAATGCCAATAATATTGCAACTAGTGGTGGTATTAATGTTAATATTCCAAATTTTTGTGCATTAATATCGGCAACTTCTTGTGCAAAAGAATTTTCGGTTAATACCATAAAAAACATAAATACAAATAAAAATAACCTAAATTTTCTCATAAAATCTCCTCCAAATATTATAAAAAGCCTTGAGTACACTCAAGGCTTAAAATCTATACAAAAGTAATCCTCAAATGTAGCTCAACACAAAAATATTGTGACAGTTATGCATATATTCTATGCATCCCCAGATTTATAACCTTAAAGCATCAGTTATAATCTTCGGCGATATTTCCTTTCTTAATAAGTCACAGTGCTTACCTCGTTATTAATACTATTAAATATCGCGACCTCTACATAATTTAAAATAAGTTTATTTAGTTTAAATATATAATAAACCATATTAAAGTATTTTGCAATAAGTTTTCTAATTTTTTCAAATTTTTTAAAATATTTTACCTTTTGATATGTAAATCCATTTGTGGAAAAGGTATATCTATGTTATTTTTATCAAATCCTATCCTTACTTCTTCTAGTAGTTGATGTTTTAAATCTAAAAAATCGTCAGTCCTACACCAAACTCTAATTACAAAATCTAAAGAACTTGGACTATGAGCATTTACTCCAACATAAGGCTCTGGATCTTTTAGTGCTAGTTTATTTTGATTTATAACATCGTGAAGTACTTTTTTTACTTCTAATATATTATTGTCATAAGAAACTGAAAAAATCAAATCAACTCTCCTATTTTCCTTTGCTGAATAATTTATAAGACTTCCATTTGATAATATTCCATTTGGAATAAGAATTTGTTTATTATCGATAGTTAGTAAATTAGTATAAAAAAGACCAATTTCTTCAACAACTCCACTATATTCTGTTGTTTCTATAAAATCTCCAACTTTAAATGGCCTAATAAGTAAAATTATAAATCCACCTGCAAAGTTAGATAAACTTCCTTGAAGTGCAAGACCAATAGCCACACCTGCTGATGCAATAAGTGCTGCTATTCCAGATAGTTCTATTCCCCAATAAGCAAGAATTGGCATAAGTAGTGCTACTTTAAGCCCTACACTTACTAATGAATTTAAAAACTTTATTAATGTTATATCTACATCTTTCTTTTCTAAAAAATGTACTAAATGATTTACAATCTTTCTTATTATTTTAAATCCAATAGATATTATAATTAGACCTATTACTAATTTAAATGCTGTATTTGTAGTCCACTCTATGAGTCTTTCAAATAAATTTGAATAATCAAGATTGCTAAAATCTATATTATTTAGGCTCTTAGTTATTTTGGCTACTTCTTTTTGTATTTCTTCTGAGTTCATTACCAAAATTCACTCCTAACTAAAATATTATATTATTAGTTTATATTTTTATATAATTATAGTATATTATTATAAGTTATATAATTTTACATACACTTTCTCTAATTATTAATTCACTTGGAATAATTACTTTTTTAGGGTAAGTTCTCTCAAAATTTATTCTTTCATTTACAAGAACTACAGCACTTTGTGCTAAATATTCAATATGAACTCTAACAGACGATAAACTTGGGTTCATATGAGTACAAATTATAGAGTCATTAAATCCTATAATACTAATCTCTTTTCCTATTTTTATATTATTTTCTTGAATAGCTCTATATACTCCAGTAGCTACTGTATCATTAGTTATAAAAAACGCAGTAGGTAATTCATTTTTTTCATCAATAAATTTTTTAACTGAGTTATATCCATCAATAGAAGTCATTGACTCACAATTTATTAAGTATTTTTTATACTCCATATTATTTTCTTTCATATATTCTAAATAATATTTGTATCTATCATCAACTTCATAAACTTTTTCATCAGATAAAGTCTTTATACAACCTATATATCCTATTTTTTTGTGACCTAATTTTTTTAAGTTACTAAGTGCTTGTTTTACACCACTTTTAAAATTAACTTTAACTGAGTCGTATAAATTATCGTTTGGTGATGAATCAAGAAATACTATATTATTAGTTATTTTGTTCATTGAATTAATTTCTTCTTTTTCAAATTTTCCTATTGCAATTATAGCTTCAACATCATCATTTATATATTCATTATCTTTTTTAAATAATTTTACAACATCAATATTATTTTCAAAACATTCTTTTTCAACTACATTTCTAAGTAATAAATAGTACGGGTCTTCAAGTTGCATAGCAGTATCATACATCTCAATTATCCCAACCTTTATTTTTAAGTCTTTTTTTGTTTTATTTTTTCTTTCTTTTAAAGTTTTATATTCTAGCTCTTCTGCTATTTCAAATATCTTTTTTTTAGTTTCATCCGTTACAAAAATTGTACTGTCGTGATTTAGTACCCTTGAAACGGTAGATTGTGATACATTAGCTTTACTTGCTATTTCTTTTAGTGTTGCCATAAATATTCTCCTATAATAAATTTAAAAAACCTTTAACTACTTATATAATAATACATAGTTAAAGGTTTTTAAATATAATTTATATCTTTTTTAATCTAATTATCATACTTTGATAGTCACCAGAAAGTTTTATTTTTAGTCCGTGATTTTGAAGATATATTCCGCTTTTTGTTTTATTTTCGTTATTTATAGTAAATTCATAGCTAGAATTTTCATCAAGACCTCTTAACTTTATAAATGTATGTCTATGTCCAATTTTACTTTGAGGTAGGAATACAAATAAAATAACTTCATCATCTAAAACATACTCAAATGAATAATAGTCATTATCTTTTAAAGTTTTATCCAGTCTATAAAACTTTCCTTCTTGAATTATATGTCTTATTTCTTTGTAGTATTTTATTTTCTCCCTACAAATATCAATTTCAGACTCACTCATTTTAAGTAAGTTACATCCTACACCTAAAGCCCCCATCATAGCACTATCAAATCTAAATTCAAGAGGTATAACTCTTTTTGATAAAAAGTTTGGACAATCAGTTACCCAAGCTCTCATAGCTTTTATTGGATAAATTTTTGAATATGTATTTTGGATAAAAAGTCTATCATAAGCATCAGTATTATCACTAGTCCAAAAATCATCAAAATGTGAAAGCATTCCAAAGTCAATTCTTCCTCCTCCACTTGCACAAGCTTCAAACAAAACTTTAGGATGTTTTTTCTTTAGTCTATCTACTATTTTGTATACTGATTTTATATGATTTATCCATAAGCTTCTTTCATTCTTTAGTAAGTTTTTTGCTCCTGGTTCTGATATTGGTCTATTTACATCCCATTTTATATAGTCTATATCGTAATTAGTAAGATAATAATCAAGAGTTTCAAAAACATATTCACAAACCTCAGGAATAGTTATATTTAATACTAATTGTTCTCTTGATAAGTTGCGTTCTCTATTATCAAAGTTATAAACCCAATCAGGATGTTTTTTGTAAAGTTCTGTTAAAGGATTTACCATTTCAGGCTCAAACCATATACCAAAAAACATACCCATATTTTTAACTTCTTTTATAAGTTCTTCCAGCCCATTTGGAAACTTTTCTTTATTTACATACCAATCCCCTAGACCATTTTTTATACTATGCCTTTGTCCAAACCATCCGTCATCAACAACAAAAAGCTCAGTACCTATATCTTTTGCACGTTTTGCAAGTTCTATTTGCTCTTTTGCATTAACCTTAAACTCCATAGCTTCCCAAGAATTATATAACACAGGTCTTATATTACTATTTTTTATTATATGTTTGTTAGCATATGCGTGCATATTATGACTCATACTTTCAAAACCTTTATTTGTATAACCTATTACAATTTCTGGAGTTTCAAATTTCTCGTTTGGTGATAAATAATATAAAAAGTCAAAGTCATTTATACCCATTTGTACTAAAGTTTCACCATATTGAGTTTGTTCTATTACTCCTTTAAAGTTTCCTGTTAAATTTAGTGCTCCAAAATATACTTCTCCAGTAGTTTCAGTTGCATTATTATCAAGTATAAAATATGGATTATGATTATGACCTGATACTCCTCTTCTATTTTCTATAACTATTTTTCCATAACTTACATTTTGGATAAATTCTTGTTGTTCTGCTGCCCAATATCCGTGAGTATTTCTAAATGTTAAATTTTCATAAGGGATATGTAACTGTGCACTCATAACATTTTCAAGTAATATATCTTCTTTTGAATTATTTATTATTATAGCTTTTCTCTCTATTAAGTCAAATTCATAATATAATTTATATACTAAGTTTATTTGTAAGTCGTAATATTTATCTTTTAGCTTTATTATTAGTTCATCATCACTTTTTTCATATCCTAAATACTTATAAACTATATCTCTTGTATTATCACTAAAAGTCGCTTTTAGGCAATTTTCCTTATATCTAAGTCCTCCATAAACAGGATATTCTTCTTTTGTAATTTCAAAAACAGGGTCGTTAGTTGAAACCTCAACTAACTCCTCTATTTCATAGTCTTTTATAGAGTCTATTTTTTCTCCCCAATAAAGATTTCTTAAAAGACCTATATTATCAACACAAAAGGCATATTCTGTATTTTTTGTAGTTAATACAAATATATTTTTAATTTCATCTATATAAATCATATATCCTCCAATTAAGCCTTAATTATTTTAGCTTCATAAGCCCCAAATTCTTCATTATTAAAGTTCTTTTTAATAGGAGTGTGGTTCATAACAAAATAATATTTTTCATTATTTAGATATCTTGTTACTATTTCTAAACCTTCTTCTGATTCTATTTTTTCTATATTAGAATCGTTTATTATTTTTTCGCATAAAGCGTCCATTATAGTATTATCTACTCCACTTCCTATATAATAAACTTTACCATTTTCGTAGTTATTAAGAGTTATTGCTGATAAATCATTGAAAAACTCATCTTCATAAGTAAATAAAGTTTTTGCAGTAGTTGTCTTTAGCATATCTCTAAATACAGTTGCAATTCCTTTTACGTCTTTAAACTCATCGACACCAACTAAGTTTACAAATTGCTCATCTTGGAAAGACTCTACTTCATATACGTATCCACCAACTAAATCAGTAAAGTTTGTTGGATTAAATTCACCTAAAGTTAAATTATTGTAATAATCTTTAACAAAACTTCTATAAGTAAGAACTAATGTTCCGCCATTCTTAACAAAATCTCTTATTCTATCGCTTACTTCTTTTTTGTGAACTATCATAACTGGTATTAATAAAACTTTGTAATCATTAAAATCAGCATAACTTGGTATAACATCCATATTTATATTGTTTTCATAAAACGGTCTATATAGCCTGTAAACTTCTTGTTTGTAATCAAATAAAAAGCTTTGTCTTTGTATTCTAAAACTTGCCATAGATTCAAAGTCATAAACTACTGCAACATCTGACTTTATTTCAGTTTGAGTTAATTCTTTATTTTCTTTCATTTCACTAAAGAAACTTTGAACTTCATAAAACTTTCTTCTTTTTTGATTATCTTGGTCTATTATTCCATAGCAGTATTGCTCTGCTCCTTTTGTTGCTCCTCTGTATCTAAAATACATAAGTGAACTACAACCGTGTGCTACTGCTTGATAGCTCCACATTTTAGCTTGTTTTGGTCTAGGTAAATATCCTATAACGTCGTGTCCTTGTGCACCCATTATAGCTTCAGTTATCCAAAAGTTTTTATTTTTTATACCTCTCATAAAGTCAAGTCCACAAGCTATCTCCCAAGCAGGAATTGGTTCTTTTTGTCCTCCCCATACAGGATAATTGTTGTATGCTACAATGTCCATATGTCTTCCAACTTTAGAAAAATCAAAACTCTTATCAAAATACCCACCAGAAAAATCGTGTATTATAGTTTTATCATCACCTAGTATTTCTTTTAATAAATCAACCTGAAACTTAGCATATTTTTCTATACTTTTACTTCTAAATCTTTCGTGTTCCATACGAAGTGATGGATTGTGAGTTGTTACAGTTGGTCTTGGAAGAGGTATCTCATCAAAACTATTATAAGTTTGAGACCAAAATATCGTTCCCCAAGTTTTATTTAATTTATCTATATCGTTATCGTATTCTTTTCTTAAGTATTCTCTAAACTTTTCCTCACATAAATCACAATAACACATATCACTACCTTCGTGACCGAATTCATTATCTATTTGCCAAGCAACTATTGCTTCTTCATTTTTGTAGTGATTTACAAGTTTTGTTATTATTTTTTCTGAATATCTGTAATAAACATCACTATTAAAACAGTATTGTCTTCTTCCCCCAAAAACTCTTTTATTATTAAATTCATCTTCACTTAATACTTCAGGATACTTAACTGAAAGCCAAGCAGGCATTGTAGCTGTTGGTGTTCCAAATATAACCTTTAATCCTTTTTCTTTTGCTTTTTTTATTACTCTATCAAAATAAGAAAAATCAAAATTACCCTCTGTACTTTCCATTAAGTGCCAAGCAAATTCTCCTATTCTTATAACGTTACTACCTAATTCTAATATATTATCTAAATCAGTATCAATCATATTTTCGTCCCAATGTTCTGGATAATAATCTACACCTAAATACATAAATTTCTCCCTCCAAAAAATATTTAAATTGTTAATAAGATAATATCAGAATATCGTTTTCTTAGCAAGTTTTTTACTGAATTTTTACTAAAAATTTATTAAATTTCTAAAAATAAAGTAACGTACTTACCTTAAATAACATCAAATATTACAAAAAATATATATTATCCGTATAATTACCAAGACGTAATTTAATTATAAAGGAGAAAATTATAATGCTAAAAAGTTTACTAAAAGGTAAAGTTAAAGATAAAATTACTTTTAAATCGATATATAATAAAAGAACTCATGTTCAAGATCTGGAGGATTTTGATAAAGATACAAGAAAACAATTAATTAAACTTACAAATGATTTAGTTAAAAAAGATGATTATGAATACAGAGATTTTCTTGATTATTATAATAATATTCCTGATTATTTAGATGAAGAAAATAAAGATTTTTACAAAAATCATATAGAAATGATATTTGATGGCTCTATTTACTTATCAGATAATAATAAAAAATATAGAGAACAAAAACTTGAAGACATTTGCAAAAATAATCATAAAGTACTAGTTATAGGAACAGGCACAAATAGTAAAGTTCAAACTTTAAAATCTATTTCAAATTTTGGTGTTAATGAGTTTTTAGTTATTCAAAATTATAACGATAATTTTGACGCAACAGTTAAAATTTATAAAAATGAAAATCTTATAAATCCACTTTCTGTTAATGTTCTTTTCAAAGATAATGAAGTATTATTAGAAAAAATAACTGAAAATTTAGCAGAAAAAGAGATAACTTTTGAAAATGTAAAAAAAAGTTTTTCAGAGTGTGATATTGACTATCTAATAGATATTGAAGATATTATGTTTGAACAAGATAAAATAGAGTTAATAGATATTATTGAACAAATAAAAAGCCTTCTAGTAATAAGAAAAAAAGAAATATTAAAAGAAATGTTTGAAGAAATATCAAAAGTTATAGCAGATTTTAAATTCGAATGTATAAAAGGAAATAATCTACTTTTAATAGATAGTATTGATAAATTTGATGATTTTAACGATTTAAAATGTTTTAATTTAATAATAAAAGATTACTCAAGTAAAGAAGAAATACAATATTCACTAAACAGAATAATAACTTCTAACTTAAGTTTTAAGAGTCTAACTCCTTTAGTATATGAAATAAATATTTTTGAAAAGGATAATCAAAATAGAACTTTTAAAATGAAGTATGGAAATATAGTGAATAAAGGTTATCAAAGAGAGTCCATTTCATTTATAAATGATATATTATATGACTTTGATATAGTTCTAACTCACAGTCCAAAAGGAGTTATTGAAGATGATTTTGAAAAGATACTTAGACTTTTAATAGAAAATGGTAGAATAAACAATACTACACTAATAATAGATGATGATATAAAAGAAACTTTAAAAAGTAACATATCAAGACTTTCAGACTTAAACAACGCAAATAAAATCGATATTGATTATAAAATGAAACAAGTAAGCGAAAATATAATAAAAATAGACACTTTTAGAGATATTAATCTACAAAAAAATGAAGCAAATATTTCACTACCAAAAGATATTGATTTTGAAATACCAGTATCTAAAATAATTTTTAGTAGCTTAACTTATCAAACATACTTTATAAATGGTTGCGAGTTTTTACTTAACTTTTTAGAAAGAGAAAATCTAATTAAAACCATTAAAAATATAAACTTTATAAAAACAATAATTATCGAAGAATTATCAAGATTATTTTTTACAGTTGTTAATAATAATATTCTAAACCCTATAAAAAATCAAAACGAAAAATTAACTCTAGAAAAATACATATATAAAGAAAAAAACTATTTAAGAGATTTCTTATATAATTTAGATAATGAGTTAAGATACGAAATTGTAACTAAGCTTTGTGATGATATATTAAGGATAATAAATAAAAATGATGAAGACTATAAAATACAAATAATTACCTTAATTAAATCAACTATCAGCTTAGAAAATTACGAAATTAACTTTTATAATATATTTATAAGAACATTTATGAAATCCTTAATTTTTAAAGAGTTAAATATAAATATATCAATAGAAAAATAAAGAAGTAGTTAGAAAATTTCTAACTACTTCTTTATTTTTACACATGAAGGTCAACATCTATACCTAATAAATCCTTATACTCACTTAAAATAGGATTTAATACATCATTAACAAATTCAACAACTTGCTCTGGAGCTCTTCCTATAAAGTTTTTAGGATTCATTATAGAAAGTATCTCATCTTTTGTCATTTTAAATGAAGGATCATTAATTATTAAGTCTATTAAATTATTATCTTTACCTTCTTGCTTTACTCTGTAAGAAGCTTTCATAGAGTACTCTCTTATTATTTCGTGAAGTTCTTGTCTATCTCCACCTCTTTTTACAGCTTCCATTAAAATATTTTCTGTCGCCATAAAAGGAAGTTCTTCGTTTATATGCTTATTTATCATATTTTCATAAACAACTAAACCATCAGTAATATTTATTCCTATCTCAAGTATTGCATCAGTTGCCATAAATGCTTGAGGAATAGAAAGTCTTTTGTTTGCAGAGTCATCTAAGCTTCTTTCTAACCATTGAGTAGCTTCAACAAGTGCTGGACTTATACTTTCTGTTATTATGTATTTTGATAAAGATGATATTCTCTCACTTCTCATAGGATTTCTTTTGTATGCCATAGCTGATGAACCTATTTGATTTTTTTCAAATGGCTCCTCTATTTCTTTTAAACTTTGTAAAAGTCTTATATCATTAGTCATCTTATGCATACTTTGTGCTATTCCAGATAATATGCTTACAACTTGATAATCAAGTTTTCTCGTATAAGTTTGTCCACTAACTGCATATGAAAAACTATATCCCATTTTCTCACAAACTATTTTATCAAGCTCTCTTACCTTTTCGTGGTCTCCATCAAATAAACTTAAAAAACTTGCTTGAGTACCAGTAGTTCCTTTTACTCCTCTTAACTTCATATTATCAATTCTATAATTTAAGTCTTCTAAATCTATAGCAAGGTCTTGAGCCCAAAGAGTAGCTCTTTTTCCAACCGTTGTTAATTGTGCAGGCTGAAAATGAGTAAATCCTAATGTCGGAGTATCTTTATATTTTAAAGCAAATTCTTTTAAATTATTTATTAAATTAACTAATTTTATTCTTATTAATTTTAATGCTTCATTCATTTGTATAACATCAGTATTATCTCCAACGTATGCAGAAGTAGCTCCTAAATGTATTATACCTTTTGCTTTATCACACTGCATACCATAAGCCTTAACGTGGCTCATAACATCATGTCTTACTTCTTTTTCGATTTTTCTTGCATCTTCAAAGTTTATATTTTCAACATTTTCTCTAAGTTCTTTTATCTGTTCATCAGTTATATCTATTCCAAGTTCTTTTTCTCCTTCAGCAAGTACTACCCAAAGTTTCCTCCAAGTAGAAAACTTAAACTTAGGTGAAAATATATAACTCATATCTTTACTACAATATCTATCTGTTAACGGATTTTTGTAAGTCGAATAATTCATATAATATACCCTTTCTACAAATAATTTATAACTTAATTATACAAAATATATCGAACTTTAACAATATTTTTTTATTTTTAGTTCATTATTCTTTCTTTGAAATAAAATAACCTGTACTCTCTTTATCTTCAAAATTGTCTCCTACAAAATTTAAAACATACTTATATCTTAATATATTGTTAGTATTTCTCCAACCAAGTTGTTTTTTTAGGTCATACTCATCTGCTCCAAGCCTTAAGCTAATCGCTGCAAATGAATGTCTAAAATCTTTTGATGAATTAGTTGGAAAACCTGCTTTGTCAAGTATTTTTCTAACGATTATTCTTACATTTCTATCTGTTATAGACTCTTTTTTTTGTGTTGTAAATATAAATTCATCAGAAAAATCAATAATATTTTTTTCTTCTTTATATTTTAGTAGGCATTCTACGCAACTTGGATGAGCTTTAACTATTCTTTCTTTTTTATTTTTTCCAAGCTTTAAATAAAAGTTACCTTCATAGTCAAAAGTTAAATCGCTCCATTTTACATTAACAAGCTCATTTACTAAACATCCTGTAGTCACTAAAAATATAACTATACTCTTATCTCTTATTTTTACCTTATCAAGAGTTTTTATAAGCATATCTATTTCATCAATACTAAAAACATCATCTTTTGTTTTTACTCTCGATACATGAGGCTTTTCAACGTACCTAAATGGATTTGATTTTATATGCATCTCTTTTTTTAAAAAATTATAAAAACTATGTAAGTAACTAAATATCTTTTCACAAGTTGACTTTGTATAAATACTTTTTAAATAATCCATAAAATTTTGACAGTCTTCTTTTGTTGCATGTATTAAATCTTTATCTTGTAAAAACTCTTTGAATAAATCTAATTTTATTAGATATTGATTTTTAGTTAATGGAGCAAAATTTCTACAAAAAATTTTAAATGCTTCATATTCAAAATTATTTAATATTTTACTTTCCCTCATTTTTGTTCCTTCCTGTATATTTATATAAATATTGAATATATTTTATATTATTGGTATACTAATACTTATATCAAATTATTTAATTGGAGGTAATTTAAAGTTGATTGAATTTTTAAATGCGATTATACTGGGTATAGTTCAAGGTATATCTGAGTGGCTTCCTATAAGTAGTACAGGTCATATGATTTTAGTTGAAGAATTTATCCAAATGAAAATGAGTGAGCAATTTATGAGTACATTTTTTGTTGTCATTCAATTTGGTTCAATACTTGCGGTACTACTACTTTATTTTAAGAAGTTAAACCCATTTGACTCTCAAAAAACCGAAAAACAAAAAAAAGATACAATTGATTTATGGAGTAAAGTTATAATAGCAGTTATACCATCTGGTGTTATAGGCTTATTATTTGAAGATACTATCGATAGACTTTTCTTTAATCCAACAACAGTTTCTATCGCCCTTATAGTATATGGTATAATAATGATAATAATAGAAAATAAAAACAAAAAACCAAAAGTATCTGATTTTTCACAAGTTACATATAAATTAGCATTAGGAATAGGTCTATTTCAATGTCTAGCACTTATCCCTGGTACATCAAGGTCAGGTTCAACAATAATAGGTGCTACGATATTAGGTTGCGCAAGACCTATAGCTGCAGAATTTTCATTTTTCCTAGCAGTTCCTACAATGCTTGGTGCAAGTGCATTAAAACTTCTTAAAGTAGGATTTGCTTTTACTAGTTTTGAATGGATGGTGTTATTAGTTGGCTCTGTAGTATCATTTTTAGTTTCTGTGTTTGCTATTAAGTTTTTAATGAATTACATCAAAAAGCACGACTTTAAAGTATTTGGTTATTATAGAATAGTACTTGGAATAATAGTCCTTTTATATTTTGGTTTATTTAGTTAAGAAGCACTAAAGTAGTGCTTCTATTTGTTTGAGCTATTTATTATCTTTATAATATCACTATTTTTTTCATCAAAAGTAGTTATTATACTTAAATAATCACAAGCTCTATTAATACATAAATATATTTTATTTAAATCTCCAAAAAAATCGTTTATCTTATAGTCTTGACTTTTATCAAGTAATTTATGATTATAAAACATCTCCAGCTCACAAAGAATAATAGCTTTAAACTCTAAATCACCTAAACTATAAATATTAGATATGGTAACACCATTTTTTTTACTTAGATTAGTTAGACTATCTCCAACTTGTACATATAAAATATTTGACTTTTCTAGTTCTTTTTTTAGTATATATTGAAAATATATAGTATTTTTATTTTTTAACTTTTTCTTGTTATAAGGATATATAACACAAATATCAGACAAATTAAGTCCTTTGTTGTTTATAAGGTAATTTATTTCCCATATTATAGATTCTAATTGTTCTTCTAAGTCATTAACTTTTATTATATTTACTCCATCATTATGTTCTTTTATATGTTTAGTTTCATAGAAGATATCTTGGCTATTGTTCCTTATTTCCTTTAGATAATTATTGCTTATTTTTGAGAAATTATTTATAAAATTTAATATATTTTTTGATGACCTATAATTTTTATCCAAACATACCTTACTTTCATTTTGGTATCTTTTATCAAATACATTAAAATTATTTGAAATATTTCCACATTTTGAATAAAATAAGTTTAGTATATATTTATTTTTATATAGAAATCCTTTTATAAAGTCAATTTCCTCCTCCGAAAAATTTTCTATGTTATCAATAAAAATTCCTTTGAAAAGTCTTTTGTCATTTAAATTATTTTTTATTTGCTTTAATAAATTACTAAAAGCTTTTTTATAATCTTTTTTAAGTAAATTATAATCTATAAATAAATCAAGATTTTTAGCTAATCTAATAACAAAATTATTAAGAGTATGTATTTGAATGTTTTTACAGTCTGGATACATTATATTGAGTCTTTCCATTAGTTCTACACACTTTTGTTTTTTATCAGTTAAAAATAAAAATTTATGGTGTGGATAAATTCTTGATAGTTTTAACGTCTTAGAAAATGCTATAGTAGTTTTTCCAGTTGAATAGCTTCCCTCATAAATTGTAGTATTATAATTAATAGAACACACTTTAAATATTTGACTATTTTCAAGCATCACTATACTATATTTATAATTATCATCATAAAAAGAAATCTTTTTAAAATTTTTATTTATATAAAGCTTTTCATTCAATACAAAGTACTCTGGACAAATTTTAGTAATAAAAATATTAAGTTTTACTTCATTATTTTCTTCCTTTAAGTAAGAATATAAGTAACTTTTATCTTTAAATATTTTTTCAATTTTACTTTTATCTATTATATTATTACAGACGAAATCTTTGAATTCATAATTATTTTTGACTTCAACATTTGGCATAACAAAGATATAATTAAAACTTATATCTTTAAAATCTCTACTCATATTATTATTTAACAATAGATACTCTTCATACATTACTTCTATAAGTTCTTCATCCAAAATTGAAAATAATTCTTCAGATGTATCCATAAATTTTATAAAAATAATTCTATTTTTATTTATATAAAGAGCATCAGTATTTATCCCTAAAAAAGGAGTTACCTTAGGTATTATTTTTTCATCTGATGAGTTTATATTTTTTAGAATATACTTATAAAAGTCTTTTTCTATTCTTTTTAATCTTAAAGCATCTAATTGAGACTTTATTTCCATACTAAACCACCTCGATAACTTATTATATCACCTAAGGTTTGTTATTTCTATAAGTTTATACTTTTTCCGGAGTCAGATATACTAACTAAATCATCTGGATAAGGACTAAAAAAAGTTTGATTTAGTATTTGTTTATCATTAAATCTTGTTGCATACATTCTTATAGCAACACAAAGTGTTGAAAAAGGTATTTTACTATCCTCATATGACTTAACTAATTTTTTAAACATTTTAATTTCGTCTATAGTTAGATTTGACTCATATCTTTTGAATATATCTTTTATTATGTTTAGTTTTAATTCTTTTTTTCTTTTTGTGGAAATTATTTCATATATATAGTTGAAATAATCATCTCTTTTTATATTTTCAATTAAAACATCTAATTCTGTTGTTTTTTCTTTATCATATGATTTTAATAATACCTCGTTTTCTTTATGAAAATCTGTTATATTATCTGTTTTTTTCATATTGTTTATTAAAAATATCTTAGTAAAAAAATCATCTCTAATACTGTAATTAGTTAATCTTCCTTCATTTTCAACTGGTATATTTGAAAACTTTTTTAATACTTTATGTGCAAAAAATCCATTTCCATTATTAATTATAGCACAGTCATTACCTTCATTATAAATTTTTACATCTTTTATACCACAACTAGGTGATTTTCCTTTTAAAATGAATGCGTCTATATCAGTTAAATTACCTATAAATTCTTCTGAAAACTCATTCATAATATTTGTAAAATCTCCTCTTGATGATGTTTGAACTAATTTATATATATCCTTATTTTTATGTTTTTCTATTCTTATAGTCTCTCTTGGAACAGAAAGACCTATTTCAACCTCAGGACAAACAGTTATAATATCTGTATGATTTTTTAATGATGAAACTATTTTATTATTAAATCCTTGACCATCATATCTACATTTTTGAAAATCTAAACATCTACTCACTATTATTTTAGGTTTTCTCATATTCATTCTCCATTTTTTATTTTTATTGTGTTTATTTTTATGTATTTTATTTATTAAATTCAATATATCTAAAAAATACCCTAAATGTAATATTTAGGGTATTTTTCTATTTAGCATATTCAATTGCTCTAGTTTCTCTTATCATACTTACTTTTATTTGTCCTGGATAATCAAGCTCATTTTCTATTCTCTTTGTCATATTTCTTGCAAGTAAGTGCATCTCTTCATCACTTACATTCTCTGGCTTAACCATTATTCTGATTTCTCTACCTGCTTGAATTGCAAAAGATTTTTCTACTCCTTCATAAGAATTAGCTATTTCTTCTAGTTTTTCAAGCCTTTTTATGTAGGCTTCAAGAGTCTCTCTTCTAGCACCAGGTCTAGCTGCTGATATAGCATCAGCTGCAGTAACTAATACAGCTTCAATAGTTTGAGGCTCATAATCACCATGATGTGTACTCATAGCATGAATTACTTCTTTAGATTCTTTATATTTTCTAAGAAGGTCCATACCTATATCAACATGAGTACCTTCCATCTCATGGTCAACTGCTTTTCCTATATCATGTAAAAGTCCAGCTCTTTTAGCAAGTTTGACGTCTGCTCCGATTTCTGTTGCCATTATACCAGCTAAATGAGAAAGTTCTATAGAATGTTTTAAAACATTTTGACCGTAACTTGTTCTGTAGTTAAGTCTTCCAAGAAGTTTTATAAGCTCTGGATGAAGTCCATGAACACCAGTTTCAAAAGCCGCTGCTTCTCCGTACTCTTTTATTACATTATCAACTTCTTTTTTTGCTTTTTCTACAGTTTCTTCTATTCTAGCAGGATGTATTCTTCCATCAGATATTAATTTCTCAAGAGTAATTCTTGCTATTTCTCTTCGTATAGGATCAAATCCAGATAATACTACTGCTTCTGGAGTATCATCAATTATAAGATCTATACCAGTTAATGTCTCAAGAGTTCTTATATTTCTACCTTCTCTTCCTATTATTCTACCCTTCATCTCATCATTTGGTAGAGATACAACAGTTACTGTAGTTTCTGCAACATGGTCTGCTGCACATTTTTGAATAGCATATCCTATAATTTCTCTTGCTTTTTTGTCTGCTTCTTCTTTTGCTTGAGATTCTATTTCCTTTATCATAAGAGACATTTCTCTTCTTACATCTTTTTCTGCATTAGTTAAAATAATTTCTCTTGCTTGTTCTGTTGTTATTGAAGATATAGCTTCTAAAGTTTCAAGTTGTTTATTTTTTATTTTTTCAACTTCTTCTTCCTTTTTTGATATATCTTTCATTCTTTGAGTTAAAGAGCTTTCTTTTTGTTCTAAGCCTAGAAGTTTTTTATCTAGAGTTTCTTCTTTTTGTATAACTCTTCTTTCAAATTTTTGTAATTCGCTTCGTCTTTCTTTATTTTCTTTTTCAGCTTCTGCTCTTAATTTATGAATCTCTTCTTTAGCTTCTAGTAGCTTTTCCTTTTGTACTGTTTCTGAATCTTTATTTGCTTTATCTATAATTTCTTTGGCTAAATTTTCTGCTTGTCCGATTTTTGCCTCAGATATATTTTTTCTTATAAAGTACCCAGCTATAACACCCACTACTACTCCTGATATAGTTATCAATCCGTTTATACTTTCCACCTCCTCAAGTTAAAATTTTCAAATGTCCTTTTATATGAAAACTAATATTATGAAATTACATAAAATCAATTCAATAAACATTCTTGATATAATTTTATAATTTTTTCTAGTCTATGTCAAGCTAGAAGGAGGTGAGCATACTTTATTCCACTTCTTCTAATTTTTCTTTATTATCATTTAAATTATAGTACTCTCTTACTTTTTCATCTATTTCTTTTATTAAATCAGGATTATCCATTAAAAACTTTTTAACATTTTCTCTTCCTTGACCAAGCTTTGTTTCGTTGTAACTATACCAAGCCCCTGATTTTTTAACAATATCAATATCTGCTGCTATATCAAGTAAATCTCCAACTTTTGAAATTCCTTCTCCATACATTATATCAAACTCTGCTTGTTTAAATGGAGGTGCTACTTTATTTTTAACTACTTTTACTCTAGTTCTACTTCCTATAACAGTATCTCCTTGCTTTATAGTGTCAGCTCTTCTAACTTCAAGTCTAACTGAAGAGTAAAATTTAAGAGCACGTCCACCAGTCGTAGTTTCTGGATTACCAAACATAACCCCAACTTTTTCTCTTAATTGATTTATAAATATTGCTACACAATTTGATTTTTTAATTGAACCTGTTAATTTTCTAAGAGCTTGCGACATAAGCCTTGCTTGTAGACCAACATGAGAATCCCCCATATCTCCTTCTATTTCTGCTCTTGGAACTAGTGCTGCAACAGAGTCTACAACTATTATATCAATAGCTCCACTTCTTATTAATGCTTCTGCAATTTCAAGTGCTTGTTCTCCTGTATCTGGCTGAGATATTATTAAATTATCTATATCTACCCCAAGTGCTTTTGCATATACTGGGTCTAGTGCATGTTCTGCATCTATAAAAGCTGCTATTCCTCCATTTTTTTGAGCTTCTGCTATAGTATGAAGTGCAACAGTAGTCTTACCTGAAGATTCTGGTCCATATACTTCAATTATTCTACCTCTTGGAAGACCTCCTATACCAACTGCTATATCAAGACCTATCGAACCTGTAGAAATTACGTCTATCTCCATAGCACCTGCTTCTCCAAGCTTCATTATAGAACCTTTACCGAACTCTTTTTCTATTTTTCCCATAACAGAGTTAAGCGCATTTAATTTTTCTTTATCTATACTCATCATATCAATCCTTTCACCCAAACATTTGTTCTTTTTATATTATAATATACAAAATATTATCAGTCAATAAAAGTTAACTATAAAAATTAATCATTTTATTTATAGACACTACTTTAAAAATTTATACAAAAAAATACCTTGAAAATCAAGGTATCTTATTTACTATTCATAAATAGATTTTTATTTTTGTATAAATATTCAAATCCAGATTGAAGTGTTAAAAGCGTTGCAATTAATATTAAAATATATCCTACAAAAAGCATTATAGAATTACTAAAGTTAGCTCCAAGAAGTAATACTACTATCGAAAGCATTTGACTTATAGTCTTTAGTTTACCACCACTACTTGCTGCGATAACTTTTCCATCTGCCGCTGCTATTGCACGTAAAATACTTACAGTTAACTCTCTTGAAACTATTATTATAACCATCCAGCTTTGAACTAAATTATTTTCTGTCATAGTTATAAGCGCAGATAAAACTAACAATTTATCTGCTAGTGGGTCCATAAATTTTCCAAAGTCTGTTATTAGATTATATTTTCTAGCAATATATCCATCCATTGCATCAGTTAAAGATGCTACTATAAATATAATACAAGATACTAAATATTTATTATTAAAATCAAGTAACATAACTAAAACAAAAATAGGGATTAAAAAAATCCTAAAAAGAGTTAGTTTATTTGGTAAATTCATTAACTACATCTCCCATTAAATCATACTCCATAGCACTATTTATAAGTACATTTACAAAATCTCCTTCATTTAACTTTTCTTTAGACTTAACATAAACTATATTATCAATCTCTTGTGCATCATACTTAGTTCTACCTAAATAAATATTATCTTCTATTTGTTCTTCAATTAATACTTCATAAATTTCTCCAACTTTTTTATTATTTAGTTCATATGAAATTTCTTGCTGAACCATCATTAATCTTTTTTTTCTTTTAGACTTAGTCTCTTCATCAACATGGTTTGGCAACTTATAAGCAGGAGTTCCTTCTTCATTTGAGTATTCAAAAGCACCTAATCTATCAAACTTAACAAGTTTTACAAAATCAATAAGCTCATTAAAGTCATTTTCATCTTCACCTGGAAAACCTACTATTATAGTAGTTCTTATAACTACATTAGGCAAACTTTCTCTTATTAAGTTGACTTTTTTTAATATATCTTCTTTAGTTGTTTTTCTATTCATTAATTTAAGTATTTTATTGCTTGCATGTTGTATTGGCATATCAAAATAATTACAAATGTTATCATACTTTTTCATTACATTAATTAGTTCTTTACTTATAGTTTCAGGATATGAATACATTATTCTTATCCATTTAAATCCTTCTATCTTAGCTAATTCTTCTAAAAGAGTTGGAAGCATTTCTTTTCCATATATGTCGTATCCATATTTTGTAGTGTCTTGTGCTATAACTACAAGCTCTTTTACTCCATTTTCAGAAAGAGTTTTAGCTTCTTTTAATATATCTTCTACTTTTCTACTTCTGTATTTTCCTCTTAATTTTGGAATTATACAATATGTACATAAATTATCGCACCCTTCACCTATTTTAAGGTATGCCATATAACTTGGAGTAGATACGTATCTTGGAAGATTTTCATTAAATGTAAAATCTATATTTTCCAAACTAACTATATTTTTTTCACTCTTAAGATTTTCAACTATTTCATCAATATTTTGATAACTTCCAGTTCCAACTATAGCATCAATTTCTGGTATTTCTATCTTTAATTCATCTGAATATCTTTGAGCCAAGCATCCCGTTACTATTAATATTTTTAAATTCGCAGTTTTTTTAAGTTCAGCTAGTTCTAATATAGTTTGAATTGACTCATCTTTTGCTGATTCTATAAACCCACAAGTATTTACTAGTATTATATCAGCTTCATTAAAATCACTAACTAATCTATATCCTTTTTGGATTAATATTCCTATCATTATCTCTGCATCAACTAAATTTTTAGAACAACCTAATGATTCAAGCGCTATCTTTAACATTAATTTCTCCTTTTACTGTCATAATTTTAATTATTAGTTAAATTATTATGGAATTTAATTAATTTATCAAGTGATTCATCCTTATTTTCATAATTTAATTTATTATTATAAGTATATTTATTTACAGAATGCATGTATAAAGTGTCATAATATTCTAGTAAATATTTTTTTACTAGCTCTTTATGTTTATCTTCATTTAGTAAATATATATATTCATCAACTTTTTGATTTCCAAGTCTTTTTCTAAACTTTTCTATACATACTTTTAATTCATCGTTATTATTTTTATCTTTTATGTAGTCATTATAAAGTCTATCAACTCTATTTTCTAATTTATCGTTTATTAATATGTGATACTTTGAATTAACTAAGTGTTCATATAAATTATTTGGAACTAATACATGCCCTACTCTCTTACTTTCACTCTCTACAAATAAATAATCAGTTTTTGAGTAAAAAAACTTTTTAAATATTTCACTCTCAAACTTTTTTTGACTTGGTGGCTTTTCATCAAATCCGATAAACCCAAAAGTTGAACCACTATTTTTTGCTATATTTTCAAGGTCAATATTATCTATTTTCTTTTCATCAAGCTTTTTTAGTATTTCTGTTTTACCTACTCCAGTTAATCCATGTAAAACTATAAAATGCTTTTTTTTAGTTACATTTTCTAGATAATTAAGAACATAATTTCTATAATTTTTGTAACCACCTTCTAGTTTATAAACTTTTATACCCAAAGACTCTATTAAATTACAAACAGAACCACTTCTCATTCCACCTCTTGCACAATAGATAACTATGTTATCATACTTTTTTGAAAGTAATAAAAATTTATCATAAAAATCTTTTAATTTATAGGAAACATAATCAAATCCTTTTTTTATTGCTTCTTCTTTTCCTTTAGTTTTATAAATAGTACCTACTTCTTTATGTTCTTCATTTTTAAAAAGTGGAAAATTTATAGCATTTAATATATTATCCTCATTGTATTCATTTTCCGTCCTAACATCAACAAAAACTACATTTTCCAATTTTAAAGCTTCTTCTATTTTGATTAATGTCATACTAGTTTTCACCTTCTAAGTCTTTTCTAGTTATCAATACTTTCCTTGGTTTACTTCCTTCACTTTTACCTACAATTCCTCTTTCTTCCATAGAATCAATAAGTCTTGCTGCCCTATTAAACCCTATTTTAAACCTTCTTTGAAGCATCGAAGAAGATGCTTGATTACTATCTATTACAAATTCAATAGCATCTTTTAGTAATTCATCATCATTACTACTTTTTAATGTTTCTTGATTTAAAAAGTTATTTTGTATATTTTCTTCATATTTTATTTCTTCTTTTACTTGAGATTTTACAAATTCTATAACTTTTTCTGATTCTTCTTCGCTAATAAATGCTCCTTGTATTCTAATTGGCTTAGTTTCACCAAGTGGATAAAATAACATATCACCTTTACCAAGTAATTTTTCTGCTCCACCCATATCAAGTATAGTTCTTGAATCTGTCTGAGATGAAACTGCAAATGCTATTCTTGATGGAATATTTGCTTTTATAACCCCAGTTATAACATCAACTGAAGGTCTTTGAGTTGCTACTATTAAGTGAATTCCACAAGCTCTAGCTTTTTGTGCAAGTCTACAAATGTAATCTTCAACATCATTTGCACTACTCATCATAAGGTCTGCAAGTTCATCTATTATTATAACTATTCTTGGTAGTTTTTCTTCTACCTTTTCATTATAACTTATAATATCCTTTGAAGACTCTTTTGAAAATAAGTTATACCTTTTATCCATTTCATTTACTGCCCAATTAAGTGCTCCTGCTGCTTTTTTAGGTTCAGTAACTACTGGAACTAATAAATGAGGTATTCCATTATAATTTGAAAGTTCAACAACTTTAGGGTCAATAAGTAAAAGTTTTACTTCGTTTGGTTTAGCTTTATAAAGTATTGAAGTTATAAGAGAATTAATACAAACACTCTTACCACTTCCAGTTGAACCTGCTACTAGTAAATGTGGCATCTTTGATATATCTGCAATTATTGGATTTCCTGTTAAATCCTTTCCAAGCGCCATAGGAAGTTTTGAGTTAAAATTCTTAAATTCATTACTTTCAAAAACTTCTCTTAAAGTAACCATTAAAGGTTTATCATTTGGTACTTCAATACCCACAGCACTTTTCCCAGGAATAGGTGCTTCTATTCTTATACTTTTTGCTGCTAAACTTAAAGCTATATCATCAGATAAATTCACTATCTTACTCACCTTAACACCAGGACTTGGTTGTATTTCATACCTTGTAATAGATGGTCCTATAGTTGCTTGACTAATTTTTGCATCAACACCAAAATTTTTTAGAGTTTGTTCTAATAAAGTTGCATTTTTTAATACTTTACCTTTACTATTTTCATCTGATTTAGTATTTGATTTGTTTAAAATATTAGTGTTAGGTAGTTTATAATCTATGTAATCATCATTAGTAAATATACTTATCTCATCAATTTTAGAGTTTGATATTAGTATTTGTTCTTCTTTTATATCATCAACTTTTTCATCACTAAATCGTTTTATTTCTCTTATTCCTTCAAGCTCAGAAATATTACTTTGTGTACCCTCAAGTATTTCTAAATAGTCATCTTCTGCTTTATTAAAACCGACAATTTTTATAGTTTTATCTTCTTCAAATTCTTCCTTAACTTTAGGATTTATATTATTTTTAGTGTTTTTCTTTTTATTTTTTACTATAGTTTCTTCATCAACTTCATCCATAAAAATATTTAATATATTATTTTTAAAATCAGAAAAAAATTCTTTTGGTGTCATATTTTCTTTTTTCATATTTTTTGCTTTATTTTTAACATCAATAGCAAAATCCTTTAAAGATATATTAAACATAGACACTAAAACTATTGTTAATGCTCCTATACTAACAAGCCAAGCTCCAGTCTCTCCAAATGCCTTATTAATATAATAAGCCATAAATGTTGATACAAAACCTGGTCCTTCTCCACTAATACCAATATCAATAACTCCTCTTAACATTTGTGGGTCAAGCGGATTATCAACTGGTAAACTTTCTTTGTTTAAAAGACCATAAAACAAAAATAAATATACTATAAGTATATAATGTGTTTTAGACTTTTTTATCTTGTATATGTAATCATTAGCATCAAAAAAATCTAAAATACCAATACATATTATGCAAAGTGGAACTATTATTGAAAGTCCTCCAAATAAACCTTTAAATACAGACTGTAAAATAGAACCTACTATTCCCATAGAATTTGAACTTAGACTATAAAACAAAAATATTCCTATAAAAATAGTTATTAAATTATATTTTTCGTTATACTCTATATTCTTAGATTTCTTCTTGGCCAAAAAATCACCTCTTAACTTTTTAAATTACAAAAAAGTGCTAATGATTAACACTAACACTTTTTTAATTATAACATAAATTATATCATTTAAACAAACTATTTGCTTAAAAGTTTTATCTAATTACTTTCTAACATCTCAGATACAGTTTTAAATTCAAACCCTTTTTCAATCATTTTAGGAATTAATATATTTAGTGCAGAAACAGTATTTTTAGTCCCATAATCGTGAAGTAAAATTATATCTCCATTTTGTGCACTATCTATTACAGTTTGTGCTATTTCATCTGCACTTGGGTTTTTCCAGTCCATAACATCAAAAGTTGCCCATAAAACTATCTTATAATTATGTTTTTTAGCTATTTCTTCTAAATTATTTTTATTGTATTTTCCATAAGGTGGTCTAAATAAAACAGGTTTTTTAATCCCTAAATCAATTAAAGTTTTTTCGCAATCTAAAATTTCATTTTCTATTTGTGTAGAATTAAGGTTACTTATATCTTGGTGATTAAATGTATGATTTGCTATTTCATGATTTTCAGACATAGCCCTTAAAAGAGGCTCTTTATACCATTTAGCATGTTTGCCTGCAACAAAAAATGTAGCTTTAACATCATATTTTTTTAAAACATCCAAAACTTCCATAGTCTCTTTTGGGTGTGGTCCATCATCAAACGTAAGAGCTATAACTTTTTTATCTTTACTACCATTAGTTATAAATATATCATCATTACAGTATGTATTACTAGTTGTGATTATAAAAAATAATAAAAAAAATAAACCTTTTTTCATATTATACTTCCTTTCGTCAATTAACTTTTACTGATAATAATTTTGAGTATAGTAGGTTTTATAAGTTCCGTCTCCTATTTCAATTCCTACTCCAATATATTTATAATTATTCCCTAAAATATTTTTTCTATGTCCTAATGAGTTCATTAATGCCTCGTGAGCATAAATAGAACTAGTCTGACCACCTGCTATATTTTCTCCTGCATAACTATAATTTATATTTTCTTTTCTCATTCTATCAAACGGAGTTTCATTTTTTAAATTATTGTGATTAAAAAAATTATTACTCATCATATCAAAACTATGTTTTCTTGAACTTTGGGTAGCACTTTCACTATATTCTAGAATATTTAATTTATTTTTTACTCTAGTTGAATTTATTAAATCTATCATTTGAAGTTCTAAGCTTTTTTTTACGTCTACTGAATTTTTAGGATATATATCATTAGTTTTATCTTCTATCTTTTTGTCAATTACTTGGTAGGATACTATTTTGTTATTATCATGAATATCATAAAAAAATGTTATGTATTTATTATTAACTTTAATTATATCGTACTCACCTTTTGAATCTATTTTATACCTTATGTTTCCTTTTAGTTTGTATTTTATTGGTCTAAAATTATCTAAAACTTTTTCTTTATAATCCCCTATATATATACTTTCTGTTTCTAGTGAGTTTATCGAATTACTGTAAAGAGAAACTACCTTTTCATTATTTACTCCAACCATAAAAAACTTTTCTAAGTCTTTATTATAAACATACCAGTCAAAATCATACTCACTTTTATCTATTCTTTGTGGTTTTCCTACCTTACTAATTAATGTATCTAAAGTATCTCCTATTTTTATATTTTGATAATTATTTAAATTTATATTTTCAAAGTTTATATCATTAAATGTAGCTTTATGATTTACTTCCTCAACAACATATTCTGAGTTTATGAATTCATTATATAAATATGATGTCGTACAAATTAAAATAAAAACCACTAACTTTTCCAATAAACTCTCCTCCTAAATACTATTTATTTATAATTATTAACAAAAAATAAATAGATTAATACAAAAAAGCTTTGTTTAATAACAAAGCTTTATCTTGCAAGAAATATTTCGTCTAATGTTTTATTGAAAATCGATGGTTTATCAAACTTAAATTCCCCTTCATAAATCATTTCATTATTAAGATAAAACACTCCATGACCATGTTTTTTACCATTCATAAATTCACCAATATACTTTTTACCATCATACCAAATATAAGTTCCAAATCCATGGGGTAAATTATTTTTCCAATCACCTTCATAAATTATCTCACCTTTTTCGTTATAACAAATTCCTTTTCCATCCATTTTATTTCTAAAAAAATCTCCTATGTAAATACTATTATCACTCCAAACATAAATCCCTTTTCCATGCTTTTTACCTTTATCCCACTCACCAATATACTCATCTTTACTATTGTATATCATTTGACCTAATCCATCTATTTTTCCATCTAAAAAACTTCCTATATATATTTTTCCATTAGAAAATCTCAATATCCCTATTCCATTCATAAGACCATCTTTAAATTCACCAATATATTTAGTATCATCACTAAATAAATAACTTCCTAAATCATTCATTTTACCATTAATAACTTTACCTACATATACTTCATTATTTTGTAGCTTGTAATATTTATACGATTTAGTATCACAAATATCATCATCAAAACCTTCCAAAGATTTTATTTCATCATCTGTGGCATCTTTTGCTTTTTTTTCTCGTCTAAGTTGAGTTTTTTCTAAATGTTTAACTTGTTTTTTTAAACTACTTATCTCTTTAATATAATCTGCATAAATTATATCATAATCTTTTGTGTTCATAAAATTCTCCTGCCTTTTAATACAAAAATAAAGTGCTGTTAGACACTTTACTTTCAAATCTATAAAAACTTTTCTTTAAATCCTCTTCCTTTTACTTCATCTACATCATTAACAGATATAAATGACTTTTTATCATACTTTAATGCAATTTCTTTTATAAGTGGTATCTCATTAGTTGATACTATACAATAAATAATTCTTTTTTTCTCATGAGTATATGCTCCTTCTGCCTCAATATAAGTAACACCTCTATGAACAATAGACATTATATCTTTTGCTATTTTATCACTCTCTCTTGAAATTAACATAACTGATTTTTGACTGTTTAGAGCATCTTTTGCATTATTCATTGCAGTTACATTTAAAAACATGGCAATTAGAGTATATAACGCTAATTCTACTCCAAATAAAGTTCCACCAAACAAAACTATAAAAAAATTAATAGTCATTGATGTGTCTTTAACGGATATATTTTTCTTAAATTTTAGGATAGCTCCTATAATGTCAGTTCCTCCTAAAGATGACTTTGTTCTAAATATTATTCCAGTACCAGTACCTGATAAAAGTCCTCCAAATACAGCTTGAAGTAATATATCGTCAACTGGAATTATTTTGTCTATACCTTGAGTTATACCAAGAAAGAATGAAAAAAGTACCATATTTATAAAACTATTTATACAAAACTTTTTATCTAAATATATAAACCCTAATATAAATATAGGTATATTAAGTATTAATGTAACTAATCCAATATTTATATCTGTTAGATAATTAAATGCAACAGATATACCAGTTACTCCACCACTTAAAATATGTGCTGGCTTTAAAAAACCATTTATCCCTATACAAGATATTATCATTCCAACTGTTATTACTAGATACCTGACAAATACATTGTCATCTATTATGGTGTTAGGTTTACTCATTTTCTCTCCCTTCAAACTAGAAAGTCTTATTTAAAATTTGTCAATATAGATAATGTTATACTATCTTCTTTAATATGTCTATACTATAAAAAATATTTATTAAAAAGTTAAAGTAAACTCTTATCAAAAATAAGTAGTTTTCCATGTTTATCTATGTAATTACTACTATCTCTTTTTATAACATGTGCGTATCCGTTTTTAAAATCTGATATAGAATCAAACATAGGAATTATTTTTATATCTCCATTCTTATCAATAAATCCCCACATTCCCCCTTTTGGATGTGCAAAACCTCTTGATAAAGAATTTGAACCTATATTAAACCTTGCAAATCCATCACTAAAACCACAAGCATAATCATATACTGGCTTTATTTTTATATTTCCTAATTTATCAATATACCCCCATTTTCTATCTATAATAACTGGAGATAAATCTTCCTTAAAGCATTTTGCTTTTTTGAAAGTAAAGTCAATTTTTACATTACCAAATTTATCAATGTATCCCCACTTTCCATTTTTTAATACAGGAGCTAATCCTTCAGAAAAATCAAGAGCTAAATCATAAATAGGTTCAACAATAAAATTTCCTTTTTTATCTATAAATCCATATTTATTCTTAAATTCAACTAAAGCTCTTTCTTCAGAAAATTTGTTTGTGTATGTAAATTTTGGTTTGATAACAATATCTCCAGTTTTATTTATGTATCCCCATTTTTTATTTATCCTAACTGCGCAAAGTTCTTCAGAAAAGTCTGATGCATTATCAAAAATTGTATCTATTGATTTTACTAGATTTTTATTTATAAAACCATACTTACCATCAATTTTTATTCGTGATAGACCTTCACTAAAATCATATGCACTATCTAAGTGAATAAAAATATTGCTTTTTCCAAGCTTATTTATATATCCAAAAATCCATCTTATATTTTTATTTATTCTTTTTATGTATGTAAATACAGAATAACCCTCTTTAAAATTTTCTGATATATATCTATATTTTGGTTTTACAACAATATTTCCATTTTTATCAATAAAACCATATAACCCATTTTTCAAAAATGGAAGAAAAAGTTTTTCATCCAATGTATTTCCCCCTAAAAAATAATATATAAAATAATATTATTTTTTGAGAGCAACTATGACTACTTAGATAAAATCTCTTTTACTTTGGAGTTATTGTACTCACTATCTGGCATTTCATACCTTAACCCATAAAACATATCTTTTGCTTTTTTAAGTTCTCCTTCATCATAATATATAAGACCTAGATTATAAAAGCTTTCATCATAGTAAGTATCCTCTTTAGTGTAAGTATTTATATACTTTTTATAATATTTTTTAGCATCATCTAAGTTTCCTATTTTTTCACTTAAGTAGGCTACTTGATAAATAGATTCTGAGATATACTTTTTACTTTTACCATTTTCTATGACTTTTTTAAAATAGCTTATTGAGTCCTTGTAATTATCCACATTTTTTAATTTAATTGCATTTTCAAAGTTATCAACTTCAGTATTTTCATCAGTTATTTCTCCTTTTTGTTTTAACTCATCTTCTTTTTTATCAAGTTCTTCTTTAGTTTCTCTTAATTCTTCTTGTTTTTCTTTTAATTCTTCTTCTTGCTTTTTTAGCTTATCATCTTTTTCTTTTATTTGTTGATTTAACTCGTCTTCCTTTTTTGCAACAATTTTTTCAGTTTCATTAATTCTTTCCTCTTGAGATTTTATCTCTTGATTTAACTTCTCTATTTGTGATTTATTATTAAAATAATATAAAATCATAGCACCAGACAAAATAGCAATACTTGAATAAACCATTATATTTTTTTTATCAAATCCTTTTCTAACTACCTTTATATCTTCTTTTACTGTATTTTCTTTAGTCTTTAGTAATTTATTTGATTTATCAATTTTTTTTAGTTTTTCTAAATAATAATTTTCTTTTTTACTATTTCCTATTTTTCTGTAAATTAGTGTTAATATCTCATATGGCTCTATAAATTCTGGATTTTCATCAATTATATTATTAAGAATTTGAATTGATTCTTGATTTAAATCTTCATTTATAAATCTTATACAGTGATTATATCTTTTTAAAAATTCATTAAATTCTTCTGATGATAAAATATCTACATACTCACTCGGAAGTTTATTATTTTTATAACACATACTAGTATAAAAACACTCTAAAGCCTCCTTAAAATTACAACTTAAAATACTCAAAAGACCTTTTAAATTTAAAATATCTGTATCTTTTGGATTTAGTTCATTAGCTTCTTTTATACAATCTATTGCATCTGTTATTAAATTGTTTTCTAATAAATCTAAAGCTTCATTATATTTTTTGTAAGACTTCATTTTTACACTTTCACAAGCAACTGGATTTTCTTTATCAAGTTGCATTTTAAGATTTAAAATAGTCTCATCTTTATAAGTATTAGTTACATAATTTTGCTTTAACATTCTTATTGTATTATCGGTTTCTTCTTCATCTATATTAAAAAATGTTAAATCAGAATTAGTTTCATCTATTATATTTTTATCTAAATCTTTTTTTGGAAGATTTTTTATATCATACATTATTCTTTTTCCTAGCATAAAATCACCACCATTTTCAAATATATACATAAAGATATCATATTTAATATTTTTAGTCAAAAAAATCCCCAAATAAACATTTTAGGGATTTAATTTAGTAAATCTTTTTCACTAATTTTATATATTTCTTTTGTGTAAATATTTATAGCATAAACATCTTTACGTTTAAACCAACCATTATCAACTAATTCATAGTAGTATAGATTAGTTTCATTATTTAATATTTTATTAATATCTGTATTAATATCCACATATTTATAAATTTTATCTTCACTAATAGATTGTATCTCTTTATAAATAGCTTCTTCTTTCATAAGTTTTCTCTCAAGCAAAAACTTAGCCTCATTATTGCTTATTGCAAACTCAATCTGACCATTTTCTAAAATTCTAAAGTATCCATCTGAATATGATGTATTATAGTCTTTTTTTGCATCTTTATAAGAATATATCCTTCTGTTTTTTGCATCTATTAATATTTCATCTATTAACTCATCATATTTATATACTTCTACATAATAATATTTATCGCTATTTATCATTTGTTGGAAATACTCAACACTTATATTTTCCTTTGATTCGCCCATTTTAGATGAAATTAAAGTTAAGATATCGTCTAATGTAAGACTATATATAGACATATTTTCTTGATATTTTTCTTCTAGAGAATTTAATTTTTCATCATCTTTATAATAGTTTTTAAGATATAAAATATATTGTATTGCTTGTTCGTAGTTACCATTTTTATTCTCATCTTCTGCTTTTTCAATATAATAATCATACATTATACTAATACATTCATCTTTTTTTGTTTTAGCCAAGTTATAATATTTTTTATCTTTTTGACTAACCTTATCATAATTTTCTATTGCTTCGTAATATTTATGTAGCTTTTGATTTTTTACACCTATTTCATATATTTTTCTAGACTCATTTATTTCATTTATACTATCTTTATATTCTTGAATATAATTTTTTACTCCATACAAACTAGATACAGTATTTATATATGAAGTAGCTTTTTCATAATCTATATTCTCAAATAAATAAAGTTCATAAACTCTTTTTGATTGTTCTCCAATTCTTTTTAAATCAAGTTGTATATCTGTCAAGGAATTTATAGTATTTATAAGTCCTACATATCCTTCTTTGCTTATTTTACCATTTAAATAGTCATCTCCTTTATCAAGAATTAACTTATTTATTTTTGCAGTTAAAGCATTATTAAGCCTTTTCATTTTTGATTCTGAAAACTCTTTTTCCCATTTATAATAGTTCTCAAGTGCTGATGAGTAGTTTCTTTTTTCTATATTTTCAAATAAAATACTAGCTTCATCTGATATGCTAAGTTCATCACTACTTAATATAAATACTATTAGTAAAATTAAAAAACCTAGAAATGATAAACAAATAGCTATTATATTTTTTCTATTTTCATCTACATAATCAACAAATCTATCAAAATTCTCTTTGAGATTCATATAATTTTCATCTCCCGTAGTTTAATTTCTTTAGATTATACCATAATATACTGTTTTAAAAAATATTTTTAATGTAAAAAGAGTATCTTATTAGATACTCCATCAAGAAATTTTTTTAGAATTATTTTTTCCTAAAGGTTTATTCGATTTATTTACTCCCTTAATAGTATTTTTCTTTTGTTGTTTATCTTCTTGAAATATAAAAGTAATAATAAAAAATATTGATAAAATAGCTAAAAATAATAAAAGATTCACTTCAAAAGAAAGAGAAACCCCTTTGAATAAATTAAATAAAATTATACCAAAAGAAATAAACAAACTTGTTTTAAATGATTCTAAAAGTGATTTTAAAGTTCGCCTTAATAACTTCTTTTTATTTATCTTTTTTAACTTAATATTAGACAAAAATTAACCTCCTAATTCAAAACAAATTTATTATGTACTAATATAATATATCAGATTTATTGTGTGATATCAATTATATGTAACAATAATTAGTTATTTCTCATAATATAAAAAAAATAATTTTTAAGGGGTGTGTTTATGAAAAATCTACCTATTTTAGGCGCAAAAGCACCTGATTTTACTGCAAATTCCACTATGGGTCCTATAAAATTATCTGATTATAATGGAAAATGGGTCGTTCTTTTTTCTCATCCAGGGGACTTTACTCCTGTTTGTACTACTGAATTTTTATCATTTGCACAGTATAATGACGAATTTAATAAAAGAAATACAAGTCTTATTGGTCTTAGTGTAGATAGTAATAGCTCACATTTAGCTTGGCTTTATGATATATTTGAGATTACAGGAGTTGAAATTCCATTTCCTGTTATTGATGATGGTAATAGAAAAATATCAAGAGAATATGGTATGATACAAAATGCTATGAGCGATACTTCAACTGTAAGATGTGTATTTATAATAGATGATAAACAAATTCTTAGAACAATGCTTTATTATCCACTAACAACTGGTAGAAATATCCCAGAAATACTTAGAATAATAGAAGCTCTTCAAACTAGCGACAAAAATAATGTAGCAACTCCTGCAAATTGGTTCCCTGGTATGCCTGTAGTACTTCCTTACCCAAAAACTTTTAAAGAACTTAAAAAGAGACTTTCAGAATGTCAAGATAATAAAAACTGTACTTGTTTTAATTGGTACTTATGTTTTATGCCTGACAAAAACTTAAATTATACTTCTACTGATAATTTAGTCGATAACAATATGAGTCAAAATAAAAGACCTTATATATCACAAAATAGTTTTAGACCTCAAATAAGTGGTTCTAATAATCAAATAAATGAAATGAAAAAATGTCCAAAAATTAATCATATTGTTATGGAATATGTTTTAGGTAATCCAAAAAACGTAGACCCAAGATTTTTAGATGCAATTATATATGCTTTTGTTGAAATAAATAAAGATGGTAGCCTACTTGTTCCAACTCCTACATTTTTAAAACAAATGGTTAATATGAGAAAATCAAAACCAGGTTTAAAGGTTATAGCTGCAATAGGTGGATGGGGAGCTGATGGATTTTCTGATGCTTCTTTAACACCATCATCAAGATATAAATTTGCAAGAGAAGTTAATAAACTTATTAATGAATATAATTTAGATGGTATTGATATAGACTGGGAGTATCCTGCAAACAAAGCTGCTGGAATAACTGCAAGAGAAGAAGATAAAGAAAACTTTACACTTTTATTAACTGCAATAAGAGATGTTATAGGCAATGATAAATGGCTAAGTGTTGCAGGTACTGGTGATATAAATTATATAAATAAAAGTGCTGATATACCTGCTATTTCAAAAATAATTAACTATTTCAATCTTATGAGCTATGATTTTACTGCTGGTGAAACGGGGGACAGAGGTAAAAAACATCAAGCAAATCTTTTTGATTCAGATCTTCAATTAAATGACTTAAGTGTTGATAAGTGGGTTCAAAATTTAATTAAAGCTGGTATGCCGAGTGAAAAAATACTATTGGGAGTTCCTTTTTATGGTAGACTTGGAGCTAAAACTACAGTATCAAATGATGAACTTAGAAAAAATTATATAAATAAAAATGGATATTTTTATAAGTTTGATAAAGATGCAAAAGTTCCGTATCTAGTTGATAAAGATGGTAATTTTGCTATGTCATATGAGAATGAATTATCACTTTTTTATAAAGGACAATACGTTCTTAATAACTGTTTAGGTGGGATTTTCTCTTGGACATCAACTTATGACCAAGCAAATATACTTGCTCGTGCAATGAATTATTCTATATATAATCCTACTACATTAAAGAATGAAATTGAAAATATATATGGCAAATTTATGTAAAAAGGGAGCTAAAGCTCCCTAAAATTTTTCTATTTCATTTATTAATTCTTCTACTAAATCATCATTTTTTATCTTTCTAATTGTTTGACCTTTTTTGAATAAAAGTCCTTCCCCTTTTCCTCCAGCTATTCCAATATCTGCTTCTTTAGCTTCACCTGGTCCATTAACAGCACAACCCATTATTGCAACTGTTATATCTTTTTTTACATTTTCAATTTGTTCTTCAACTTTATTAACAATATCAATTAAATCTATGTTACATCTTCCACAAGTAGGGCAAGATATAACTTTAATATTATCATTTAAAAGACCTAAGCTTCTTAAAATTTCTTTTCCAACATACACTTCCTCAACAGGATTTCCAGTAAGAGAAATTCTAAGTGTATCGCCTATCCCTTTAAGTAAAAGAGCTCCTACTCCTATTGAAGATTTTATAGTACCTTTTTTCACACTTCCAGATTCTGTTATACCTATATGAAGTGGATAATCAACTTTTTCTGATATTAATTCATAAGCTCTTAAAGTTTTATGTATATCAGATGATTTAAGTGATATTACAATGTTATAAAATTCTAAATCCTCAAGTATTTTTATATGGCTTAGAGCACTTTCCACCAAAGCTTCTGGAGTTGCTTCACCGTATTTTTCAAGTAAATGTTTTTCAAGAGAACCTCCATTTACTCCTATTCTTATCTTTATATTTCTTTCTTTACACTTTTTTACAACTTCTCTAACCTTTTCAATACTACCAATATTTCCAGGATTAATTCTTACACCATCAACACCACTTTCAATAGCTAAAAGTGCTAATCTATGGTCAAAATGTATATCTGCAATTATTGGAATACTAATATTTTCTTTTATTTTTTTTATAGCTTTTGCAGCAACTTCATCAACTACTGCAACTCTTACTATATCACACCCTGCATATTCAAGTTCTTTTATTTGTTCAATAGTTTTATTTATATCTCTTGTGTCAGTTGTTGTCATTGATTGAACTGTGATTTTATTTTCTCCACCAATTTTAATATCCCCTACTCTTACTTCTCTTGATAAACGTCTTTTCAAAAAATCACCTCATTAAAAAAGTCTTAGTATATCTTTGTAAGTTACAAAAATCATAAGTACCATTAATGCCATAAAACCAATATTATTTATCATTATTTCAGTTTTTGGCTCAATCTTTTTTCCTCTTATGGCTTCTATACCTAAAAAAACTAATCTACCACCATCAAGTGCCGGTATTGGAAGTAAATTCATAACACCTAAATTTAAACTAATAACTGCACCAACATATATAAGATTCATTATACCCATACTAGCAGCATCAGAAACTACTCCTATAACTCCAATAGGACCTGCAACAGAATCCTTCATTTCAGTAGGTAAATTACCCGTTATTAATTGAACTATAAATGTGATCATTTGAACTATCATCTCAAAAGTTACTGTAAATGCGCTAGTTATAGCAGTAAAAAAGTTTTTATCATAACTTTGTATTATACCTATTATATATCTTCCATCTTCTGACTTTTGTGGTGTTACTTTTATAGTTTTTTCCTCTCCATCTCTACTTACTAAAATTGTTGATTCATCACCATTATTTTTTTGAAACGTATTTATAATATCTTCCCAAGAGTTTATTTTTGTATCATCTATTTGAAGTATTATATCATTTTTTAAAAGTCCTGCTTTACTTGCTGGTGAGTTTTCAGTTACATTTCCAATAATATTTGAATTACTTGGTACACCCATAGAAAAAAATACAGGTATAAAAAGAATTATAGCTAAAATTATATTAAAAAATGGACCTGCAAATAATATACTTGCTCTTTGAAGTATAGTCTTTTCTCCAAATGAGTCCTTACTATTAGACTCTTCGTCCTCACCTTCCATAGCAACAAATCCTCCTATTGGAATTGCTCTTATTGAATAATTTACATTGTCTTTTTGCTTGCTTATTATTTTTGGTCCCATACCTATTGAAAATTCGTGTATATTAACTCCTGCTTTTTTTGCAAGAAGAAAATGACCAAGTTCGTGGAAAAAAACAATAAAACCAAATAAAAATAATGCAACTATTATAGTCAAAACTTTAACCTCCTATCATCTCTTTTATGTTATTTCTTGTTGTAAAATCAATTTGTAAAATATCATCTAAAGTTGGATTTGAAATTCCGTTATGTTTTTCAAGTTCTTTTTCTATGTATTTTGGTATATCATAAAACTTTATATTTCCTTTTAAAAACTCTTCAACTAATACTTCATTAGAACTATTTAGTACTAAAGAATAAGTTTTTCCAAGTTTTAAAGTTTCATAAGCTAATTTTAAACAAGGAAATGTGTCTAAATCAGGCTCTTCAAAAGTTAAACTTTTTATTTTCGAAAGATTTAATTTTTCAAAATTAGAATCTATTCTATTTGGATAAGTTAGAGCATATTGAATTGGTAGTTTCATATCAGGTACTCCAAGTTGCGCTATAACTGAGGTATCAACAAATTCAATCATTGAATGTATTATACTTTGTGGATGAACTAACACATCTATTTTTGAATAAGGAATATCAAAAAGCCATCTAGCCTCAATTACTTCAAGACCTTTATTCATAAGAGTTGATGAATCAATACTTATTTTTTGTCCCATAGACCAATTAGGATGCTTTAATGCTTCATTTTTAGTTACATTAATAAGCTCTCCTTTTTTCTTACCTCTAAACGGTCCTCCTGAAGCCGTAAGTATTATTTTTTCTATTTCTTTATTATTTTCTCCATTTAAAGCTTGAAAAATAGCGCTATGTTCACTATCTACTGGAAATATATTTACTCCATATTTTCTTGCCTCATTCATGACAAGTTCTCCAGCACAAACTAAAGTTTCCTTGTTCGCAAGTGCTATATCCTTTTTATTTTTTATAGCTTCAAGAGTAGGTAAAAGACCTATCATACCTACTATTGCGGTAACTAAAACGTCAATTTCATCAAGAGATGATATAATTTTAAGACCTTCCATTCCACAAAATACTTCTATATTCTTATCTTTTAATATAGATTTTAATTTTAAAAAACTCTCCTCATCATATACAGCAACATACTTTGGCTTAAATTCATCTATTTGAGACAAAAGTATATCAATGCTTTTATTTGCAGAAATAGCAATTATTTCAAATTTATCACGATGATTTCTAACAACTTCTAAGGTTTGTTTACCAATAGAACCTGTTGAACCAAGTACAGATATTTTCTTTTTCATAAATTTTCCTTCCTTTATTTTATATAACTATTTGTATATTATACCACTAATAAAAAATATTTTTATAGTTTTTAATCTAATTTTCATATAAAATTCAAAAAGCTACCCCATTAAAGAGATAGCATTTAAATATTAAAAATCACTAAAGAATAATAAACAAAAGGAGCTACTAAAATAACACTATCAAATCTATCTAAAATACCACCATGACCTGGTATTAATTTACCATAATCTTTTATACCTACAAATCTTTTTATTGATGAGGCGAAAAGGTCTCCAAATTGAGCTACTATACTTCCTATAAAACCAACAAATCCTAAATGATAAACATTTAGTTTAAATATGTATGCAAATATAATGCAACAAATAGTACTACCAATCATTCCACCTATACTTCCCTCTATTGTCTTTTTAGGGCTTACTTTTGGTATTAGTTTGTGTTTTCCAAATAAGTAACCGCTAAAATATGCAAAAGTATCTGTTGCAAATGATATTAAAAATATTGTATAAACATATATATATCCCATATCAATTCTATCTCTAGTCAAAACTATAAAATCAATAGAAAGTAACACATAAAATATTCCAAAAAACGTTATAGCTATGTCTATTATGTTATTTTTGACCCTTAAAAGATAAGTTATTGAATAAACAAAAAGCGAAAAAATAATTACTTCTGTGTAATCAGAGCTTAAGTTATAACTATTTTTTATAAATAAATAAAATATAAATAAATAGGATATAGAATATATAGACTTTATTTCTTTGTGATTAAATGCTTTGTAAAATTCATTAATTGCCATAAAAAGTAAAATAGCTTCAGCTACATAAAGAGGAATTCCACCAATTATTAAAAATATAAGAAGAGGAATTAATGCTAATCCAGCAATTATTCTTATAAGCATATTACACCTCCCTATAAAACAATTTATTTTACTCCACCAAATCTTCGTTCTCTATTTTGATATGTATCTATAGCCTTTTTTAACTCTTTTTCGTCAAATTCCGGCCAATTAACATCTGTAAAATAAAACTCTGTGTATGCTCCTTCCCAAAGCAAAAAGTTACTTAATCTTTGTTCTCCACTAGTTCTTATTATTAAATCTGGGTCTGGTAAATTCTTAGTACTTAAGTAATTTGATATAAGTGATTCATCTATGTTTTCAATATCTATATTTTCTAATCTTATGTCTTCTATTATACATTTTATAGCATTTTTTATATCATTTCTAGAACCATAATTTAAAGCTAAGTTTAAATTTATTCCAGTATTATTCTTAGTTAATTCATACGCATTATTAAGTTCTTTTATGCAAACATTTGGAAATTTAGATATATCCCCAATAGTAGTTATCTTAACATTATTTTCGTGAAGTTCTTTTACCTCTTTTTTTAGATAAGTTACTAAAAGAGTCATAAGTGTTTCAACTTCTTTCTGAGGTCTTTTCCAATTTTCTGTCGAAAAAGCATATAATGTTAAATGTTTAATACCAAGCTTTTTACATTCTTTTACTATTTTTCGTATTGTTTCAACTCCTGCTTTATGACCTGCACTTCTTGGAAGAAATCTTTTTTTTGCCCATCTTCCATTTCCATCCATAATTATTGCTAAATGATTCGGTACATCTTTCATAAATACCTCCGATTAAAGCTTCGACTCCTAAAAATTAGGAGTCGAAAAAACTATACTTCCATTATATCTTTTTCTTTAGAGTCTGCAATAGAGTCTATCTCTTTTATAAATTTATCAGTTATTTTTTGCACTTCATCTTGCGCTTTTTTAGACTCATCAGAAGTTAACTCGCTATCTTTTTCCATTTTCTTTATAGTATCATTTGCATCTCTTCTTTCATTTCTTATTCTTACTTTGAAATCTTCAGATACTTTATGAACTTTTTTAGCTAATTCTTTTCTTCTTTCTTCTGTAAGTGCTGGAATCGATATTCTTATAACTTCTCCATCATTAGTTGGGTTAAGACCTAAGTCAGAATTTCTTATTGCTTTTTCTATTTCTGCCATAGATGATTTATCCCAAGGATTTATCATAAGAGTTCTTGGCTCTGGAACTGATATCGCAGCCATTTGGTTTACTGGTGTAGGAGTTCCATAATAATCAACTCTAACTTTATCTAACATTTGAGCATTTGCTCTACCTGCTCTTATAGTAGTGTATTCGTGTTTTAAAGCATCTATTGTCTTATTCATTTTTTGTTCTAATTCTTTGTGTAAATCTAATTTCATATTAATCCTCCTATTTAACAATTGTTCCTATATTTTCTCCCATTACTGCTTTTATTATATTATCATTTGAAAGTTCAAAAACTTTTATAGGTATTTTATTGTCCATACAAAGACTTGTAGCAGTTGAGTCCATAACTTTAAGTTCTTTTTGTAAAACATCTAAATAACTAAGTTCTGTAAATTTAATTGCATCTTTATGTACTTTAGGGTCCTTGTCATAAACTGCATCAACATTTTTAGCAAGTAGTATAACTTCAGCTTCCATTTCAGCAGCTCTAAGTGCAGCCGCTGTATCAGTAGAAAAGTAAGGATTTCCTGTTCCTGCTCCAAATATAACTACTCTGTCTTTTTCTAAATGTCTAACTGCTTTTCTTCTTATATATGGTTCAGCTATTTGTCTCATTTCTATTGCTGTTTGAACTCTAGTTTGAACATCAATATTTTCAAGCGCATCTTGAAGTGCCATAGAATTCATAACTGTTGCAAGCATTCCTATATAATCAGCAGTTGTTCTATCCATTCCTTCAGAAGTTCTTCCTCTCCAAAAATTTCCACCACCTACAACAACAGAAACTTCTACTCCTATTTCATGAATTTTTTTTATACTTTCTGCTATATCGTTTACAACTTCATTATTTATTCCAAATCCTTTTTCACCTGCAAGTGCCTCACCACTTATTTTTAATAATACTCTTTTATAAAATGGCTTCATTAACAGTCCTCCTACTCTTTTAAAAAAGGAGAACACTTAAGTGTTCTCCCTAATAATTACTTAAGTTGCTTAGCAACTTCTTCTGCAAAGTTTTCTTCTTTCTTTTCTATTCCTTCTCCAACTTCAAATCTAACAACTTTTCCTAAAGTTATTTCAGCCCCAACCTTCTTAGCAGTCTCAGCTAATAATCCTTTTATTGTTAAATCTCCATTTTTAACGAAAGTTTGTTCTAATAAGCAAACTTCTTTTAGTTGCTTTTCTAGTCTTCCTTTTATCATTTTTTCAACTATATCAGCAGGCTTTCCTTCATTTAAAGCTTGTTGAGTTAATATTTCAGTTTCATGCTTTATGTATTCTTGGTCTACATCTTCTCTTGAAACATATTTTGGATTCATAGCAGCAACTTGCATAGCTATATCTCTTCCCATAGCTATAACTTCTTCATTTCTAGATTCAGTTAAAAGTTCAACTAAAACTCCTATTTTACCACCACCGTGGATATATCCAGCAACTTGACCAGTAGTAGATATTTTAGCAAATCTTCTAACATCTAGCTTTTCTCCGATTGTAGCTATTCTGTTATTTAATACTTCTGATAAAACACCTTCTTCATGGTTTTCAGATAATAAACCACAAACATCTTCTTTATCAGTTTTAAGCGCCATTAAAGCACAATCCTTAACAAAAGTTTTGAAATCTTCATTTTTAGCAACAAAGTCTGTTTCTGAGTTTACTTCAACAACAGCAGCAACAGTATTATCACTATTTATTTCTATAGCAACTAACCCTTCAGCAGCTATTCTATCAGCTTTTTTAGCAGCTTTTGATAAACCTTTTTCTCTTAATATATCAACTGCTCTTTCCATATTTCCATCAGCTTCTTGTAAAGCTTTTTTACAGTCCATCATTCCAGCACCAGTTGATTCTCTTAACTCTTTAACCATTTGTGCAGTTATAGCCATTTTACTTGCCTCCTATGTATTTAATGGTAAGGGAAACCCTTACCATATTATCTTAAGTTTTGATTATTCTTGTTCGCTAGCTTCTTCTTCAGCTATTTCTTCTTCAGCACCTTGTCTAGCTTCTATTATAGCATTAGCCATAGCTCCTGTTATTAACTTAACAGCTCTTATAGCATCATCATTTCCTGGTATTGCATAGTCTAATTCTTCTGGGTCACAGTTAGTATCAACTATACCAAAAACAGGTATACCTAATCTATGAGCTTCTTGTATAGCTATACTTTCTTTTCTTGGGTCAACAACGAATAAAGCTCCAGGTAATTCTGGCATATCTTTCATTCCGTTTAAGTATTTTTCTAATTTTTCTTTTTCAGCTCTTAACTTTATAACTTCTTTCTTTGGTAAAACGTCAAATACTCCGTCGTTTTCCATTTTTTCAAGTTCTCTTAATTTCTTTATTCTAGTTTGGATAGTTTTGTAGTTTGTTAACATACCACCTAACCATCTTTCATTAACATAGAACATTCCACATCTTTCAGCTTCTTCTTTTATAGCTTCTTGAGCTTGCTTTTTAGTACCAACAAATAAAATTGGCTTTCCAGTTTCAGCTACTTCTTTCATAGCTTTGTAAGCTTCTTCAGCTTTCTTAACTGTTTTTTGTAAGTCTATTATATATATTCCATTTCTTTCTGTGAATATATACTTAGCCATTTTTGGGTTCCATCTTCTTGTTTGATGTCCAAAGTGAACACCAGCTTCTAGTAATTGTTTCATTGATATTACTGACATATCTTATCCTCCTTGGTTTTATTCCTCCGCCAAGTTCAACTTTCAAAAAAACCTAATAGGCACCTTTTTAAAATCCCTTGACGTGTGATTTTCTCATTTTCACTTATATCAGTATACCATATCAGTAAATTTATTACAATATTTTTATTTACTTTAATATTTAATTTTTATATACATTTAAAAGTTAATCTACTTATAATTATTTATAATCATTTTTAATCGTGATTCAAATGATATTTTATCAATAGTATTATCACTTATAATCTCTACATCTCCCAAACTTTCACCATTTTGTGTATAATATTTTATAACTCCTAATACATCACCTTTTTTTATGGGATAAGAAAGTTCCTTTAAAGTAACTTGTGTTTTTATTTCTTCATCAAGCCCTATAGTTTGATAAAAATCATTACTAGTTTTTAATATTACCTCTAATTCTTCTATTCCTTTTATATATTTTTTACCTATTAGTTCATCTTTTTCTATTATTTTAAATGTTTTAAAATTATATTTTCCATAGTTAAGAATATTTCTTGATGCTTCAAGTCTTTTGTTTTTATGGTTTGCACCAAGCGTAACTCCTATTAATCTAGTATCTATTTCATTTTTTTCATCTTTATTTAATTTCATAGAAAAAGCTAAACAATACCCTGCATTTCCAGTATAACCTGTTTTTATTCCATCAACTTCTGGAATTATAGATAAAAGTGCATTAGTATTATTTTTACAAAAAGACCTTTTGTCATAAGTGTAAGTTTGCATATCAGTTATTTCAATAGTTTGCTTTTCATAATTATCAAGTAGATACTTACAAAGAAGTGCTATTTCTCTAGCTGTTGATATATTTTCTTTTGGGAGTGCTTTTTCATTATTTATATCATATATAGGAAGACCGTTTGGATTTACAAAATTAGTTGACTTAAGTCCAATTTCTTTTGCTTTATCATTCATCATTTTAACAAAATTTTCAGTATTTCCTCCAATATGATTTGCAATAGCAACTGCAGCATCATTTCCAGACACTATCATAAGTCCTTTCATAAGCTCAATCAACGGAACTTCCTCACCAGCTTTTAGTTTATAACTTGAACCATTTATTTTTGCTATATCTTTATCTATTTTTATAATATCATCTTTTTTTACTCTTCCATTTTCAATAGCCTCAACTGCTAATAAAAAAGTCATTATTTTACTTACACTCGCAAAAGGTCTTTTAGTATCTGCATCTTTTTCATAAAGTATTCTACCTGTTTGTTGATTTATTAATATAGAAGACTTTGAGTACTTATCAATATCTTTTGCAAAAGATACATTCGGTAAGAATATAGTTATAATACTTAATGAAATAATACATTTTCTTAAAATTTTCATAAAATGTCACCTTCTTAAAATGTTATTTTATTTGTCATATCAAATTATCTTATTAATCTTTTTATAATTACTGATGTCCAAGTAGATGCAATAGTTACTCCAAAAAACACCTCTAAAGCTACTAATATTTTTCCTATACTTGAGTTTACAGTCATATCACCATACCCAAGTGTCGTAAAAGTTACAAGACTAAAATACCAAAAATCTATATATGTACTTAATAAATAATCTTTTTGGTAGGTTTTTATTTTACTTAAATCTATACAAATAACTTCTCCTTCTAAAGTTCTAAGTCCTGTTATCATATAAAAAAATGCAAAAATACTTATAATAAAAATAGTAACTATTAAAATATTAAAAGGTCTTTCACCATATCCAAGTACATATCTAGCTAAATAATCAAAAAATTTTGCTGATAAATAGTCTATGTTCCTTGGATAGTCTTTTTTATTTATACATTTTGAACCAAAAGTTCTTTCTTTATAGTAATAGTATCCTATCCTTTCATAATCATCTATTTTATTTGCTTGTGTCTTTGCTATTTTATAATTTATTTTTGCTGGTAGATAATTTTTATTAGGATACTTAATATCAATCATTATAATTTTTGTACAATTCCCAAATTTTATACCATCCATTCTCGGTAAGTTAATACATCTTTTTAAATTAAAATTTTGCCCTAAGATTTCTACATTATTAAAAAGCTTCTCATTTGATGATAGGCTATAAAAGTAAGTTTTATTAAAACTTACACTCTTTAAGAATTTACTTGACTCAAATGTGTAAAAACTTAAAAATTTAGCATAATCAAAACTAACTTCACCCTTAAATTCAAAATAGTTAAACATTGCCCTCTTAGTAAAAATAGCTTCATTAAAATTTAAATAGTCGTAATCAAAAGTTATTACTTCACTGCATGTAAAATCAATTTCAAATATAAATCCTTCAAAATTTGATATTTTATTTTTTTTTATAAGAAAAATCATTTTTTCATTTTCAATATTAGTCTTATTTTTCTTATGAAATAAACAATACTCTTTATCATAACATTCATTAGAGCACTTTAAATTTTCTTTTGATGTGAATTTGCACTGCATAAAATCAACCTCAAAACTCATTTTAAATATTTTCTGTCAAAATAAACATAATATTCATATAAAATATGGTATTATATATTTATATTTTTTTAAGAAAGGATTTTTTTATGTGCTTTAAAGAACTAAATATAGACGAAAATTTGATAAATATATTAAATAAAAATGGAATAAAAAATCCCACTAAAATCCAAAAAGAAACTATTCCTCTTATAAAGAATAATTTAGATGTTATAGGAGAAGCTCAAACTGGAACTGGAAAAACTCTAGCTTTTTTACTTCCAATTATTGATAATATACATTTAAATAAAAAAAATATATCTTGCCTTATACTAACTCCAACTAGAGAACTTGCTATTCAAATAACTAATGAAGCCAATAAATTAGCTGAATATAAAAACATAAATATACTTTCTTGTTATGGAGGAAAGGACATTTCATCTCAAGTTAATAAACTAAAAAATAATATGAATATAGTAGTAGCAACTCCTGGCAGATTAATAGACCATATAAATAGAAAAAGTATAGACTTATCAAAGATTGATACGGTGGTTTTAGATGAAGCTGATGAAATGCTTTTTATGGGGTTTAAAAATGATATAGAAAAAATAATGACTTATCTTCCAACAAAAAGGCAAACTCTTTGTTTTTCTGCTACAATAGATCCAAAAGTTAAAAAATTAGCTTATAAATATATGAAAGAACCTGTATTTATTAGTATAAAATCTAATAATATTACTTTAGATAATATTACTCAAGAAGTAGTTTTTACAACTGATAGACAAAAACAAAATGACCTTATTAAATGTCTTGAAAAAGATAACCCTTTTTTAGGAATAATATTTTGCAGAACTAAAGCTCGTGTTGATAAGTTAGAAACTTTTTTAAGTCAAAATGGATTTTTGTGTGATAAGTTACATAGTGATATAAAACAATCAAAAAGAGAAAGAATTATGAAGTCCTTTAAAGATGCAAAAATTCAATACTTAATAGCAACAGACGTTATGTCCCGTGGAATAGATATAAATGGCGTTACTCATATTTATAACTATGATATTCCAGAAAATACAGAGAGTTATATACATAGAATAGGTCGTTGTGGAAGGGCTAATGAAAAAGGATATACTTGTCTTTTTATTTCTGATAAAAACAAAAATACTCTAAAAGAAATTGAAGAAAACATAAAACTTAAAATAAATGAAAGAAAAATATAAAAGAGTTAGATTAATCTAACTCTTTTATATTTTTTTAACTTTAATTTTTCAGTATAAAATGAATTTGGATTTATGTATCTATTTTTGTTTTTTATTATAACATTCTAATTATATCGTAATACTAAACAATTAATGTTGTTTAATTTAATAAATCTTCAATATTTTCAAATAAAATTTCTTTACTTATTGTTCCAATGTAATCATCTACAATATTTCCATCTTTATCTATAAAAATAGTTCTTGGTATACTAAGTAGTTGATATTTATATCCTGCATCTAAATCTTTATCAAAAAATACATTCATATCAAAATTATTTTTTGTTAAATATTCAGTTGCACTTTCAATAGTTTCCTGTGCACCATCAGTTAGATTAACCATTAAAATATTAACATCACCTTTATATTTATTTGTGGCATTTTGAAAATATGGCATTTCTATTTTACAAGGGCTACACCAACTAGCCCAAAAATTAACTACAATTGGCTTTCCATAAAAATCTGATAAATTCACTTTATTACCATTTTTATCATAAACTGTAAAATCAATAGCTTTACTTACATTATTTAAGTCTTTAGACTCTTCATTTTCTATCTTATAATTTTTTCCAAGTATACTATAAAGAAAAACTCCTCCTCCAATAAGTAAAATCATAGCTAATCCTATAATAATTGGTTTTTTATTATTCAAAAAAATCCCTCCTAAAATCTAAGTAATGATAGTAATTTATTAAAATGACCAGTAATCATAAAAGTACCAATAATTATTAATAAACTGCCAGATATTTTATTAATAATATTATAATTTTTCTTTATAAAATCAAAGCTACCTTTTAATGAATCTATTAATAATGATGATAAAATAAACGGAATACCAAGCCCTAAACTATAACTTAAAAGCATTAAAACTCCTTCTATTGCTTTACTTGATGTTGATGCAATCATTAATGCACTTCCAAGAAAAGGACCAACACAAGGAGTCCAACCAATTGCAAATATAATCCCAAATAAAAATGAATTAAATAAATTAAAGTTTTTGATATTACTTTTTAACTTTAAAGTTTTTTGTAAAAAACTAATATTTAATAAACCTACATAATTAAGACCAAATAAAATCATTAAAACGCCAGATAAAGTATTTATTTCTCTACTATATTTACTAAAAACAAAACCTATACTACCAGCACCTGCTCCCATAATAATAAATATAAAACTAAATCCTAAAACAAAAGATACAGAGTTAAAAAACGCTTTATTATTACTATTTTCTCCAACAAAATAAGATATGTATATAGGAATCATAGGAAGTATACAAGGTGAAATAAATGTAATTATACCCTCTAAAAATAAAATTAAATAACTCAAAAAATCCCTCCAATCAAATTTATAACTTATTTAAAAATAATATAAAAAAATCATAAACAAAATCAAAAAACTTTATTTAATATAGTATATACTAAACTTAATATTAACTTAAGTACACTATTTGTTATTATTTTATATATTAAACTTAAATTACAAAAATCCTATAAATTTATATAATAAAAAAGTAAGCTTAAAAGCTTACTTTTTTAAGTTTTCTCTTATTTTATTTACTATATTATCTACTTTTAGATTATAATTTTCATATAATACATCAAGTTCAATATTATCAGCAAACTCTTTTTTTGCTCCAAAGTTTAATACTTTAATATCTTTATTTGAATAATATCTTGATATTTTTTCTCCAAATCCACCATCTAATAATCCATCTTCTAAAGTTATTACTAATTCGTGATTTTTAGTTAAATCGTCTAACATATTATAATCAAGTTCACTTACAAATCTAGGGTTTATAAGTGTAGCATTTATATCATAAGTTTTTAATTTTTCTAAAACTTCTTTTCCTATATGATAGAAGCTTCCAACACCAATTATAGAAACTTTTTCTCCACTAATAACTTTTTCAAATTTATTAAGTTTAATATCTAAAACTTCACCTTCATTATTTTTTACATTACTTGGAACCCTTATAACTACTGGGTGTTCATTTTGATTTAAAGAGTAATCAAGCATTTTTATATATTCTTCTTTTGTAGTTGGACACATAAATACAATATTTGGTATATTCGAGATTAAAGGTATATCAAAAACTCCAATATGTGTTTCGGCATTTTTCGCTATACCTGCATTAAATAAAAGTATAACTGCTGGATTATTATTTATTGCAAGGTCTTGTGATAATTGGTCGTATGCTCTTTGAACAAAAGAACTAAATAAACACACGACAGGATTTATATCTTGTGATGCCATAGAAGAAGCTATACTTATTGCGTGCTGTTCAGCTATACCAACATCAATAAATTTATCGCTACATTCATATCTAAATGGATTTAAAAGTGCTGGAGTACCTGCAGTTATTGCTACTAAATTTTTATCTTCTTTAGCTCTATTTATTAAATAATCATTAGTTATTTTAATGTAATTTTCATCATTTGACTTATTTATTAACTCTTTAGTTTCTAAATCAAATGGCATAGTGTAGTGATATTTTTCTTTTCTAGTTTCAGAATCTTCATATCCTTTTCCTTTTAACGTACGAATATGTACTACAACAGGCTTATTAGTATCTTTTACTTTTTTAAATGCTTCTACTAAATCAGAAATATTGTTTCCTTCTTCAACGTACAAATAATCATATCCTAATGATTTAAATAGATTATGTTCACATTCTCCGTTACTTTCTCTTAAATCCTTTAAATTATTATATAAAGAACCATAATTCTCTCCAATAGACATTTCATTATCATTTACAACTACTATAAAATTACTGTTTAAAGCTCCACCATTACTTAGTCCTTCAAAAGCTTGACCACCACTTAAAGAACCGTCTCCAATTATAGCTACTATATTTTCATTTTGGTTTTTTATATCTCTTGCATGGCAAAGCCCTACACCTAATGATATAGAAGTTGAAGTATGTCCCATTATGAAAAAGTCGTGTTCACTTTCTTTTTGAGAAGAAAATCCTGTTACTTTATTATTTATGAAACCTTCTTTTCTTCCTGTTAAAATTTTATGAGTATAAGTTTGATGAGAAGTATCAAAAATAAACTTATCAACTGGTGAATTAAATACATAATGAAGTGCAATAGTTGTTTCAATCATTCCTAAATTCGGTCCAAAATGACCACCTGTTTTACTTACTCTATTTATAAGTAAATCTCTTATTTCATTAGCTAATGTATTTAATTTATCAATATCTAAAGTTTTTAAATCTTTTGGATAATTTATATTGTCTAAAATCATTTTATACCTCCTAGTTATCAAAATCTATGTGATATTTTTTATCTTTTGTATTTATTATTATGTAAGATAAATTAAAATTTTCATCCATTAAATCAACTTTATACTCAAAAAAAGTATCGTCATCTTTTTTGCTCATAAATATGTAACTTCCATTTTCTTTATCTTCTATTTCATCACAAATTTCATTATATATTTCTTCACCATCAACACTTTCTAAATAACCTGAATCTTTTATTTTTTTCTCAATTATATAAAATATTTCTTCCATTTTCAATATCTCCTTACTATATTTATAGTACTTATAACTACTACGTACTTATTTATTATATAAATTCTTTAAGCCATTTTTTAGTTTGTTCATCACAAAAACAATGTTTTATAGTATTTTTATATATTTTTTTATAATCTTCTAAATTTATATCATTACCAAAAATACTATCTATTTCATTAGTTAAATTAATATCAGATACAGTTCTATTATCAGTATTTAAGCTAACACTTATACCATCCTTAAAAAACTTATAAAAAGGATAGCTTTTAAAATCAGTTGCATTTTTAGTTTGAATATTACTTGTTGGACACATCTCAAGAAGTACATTGTTTTTCTTTACTAATTCAATTGCCTCTTTATTATTTTCAATTTTTACACCGTGTCCTATTCTTTTAGCCCCAAGTAAATTAATAGCATCTATTACATTTTTATAACTTCCCTGCTCACCTGCGTGAATAGTTATATTATATCCGTATTCTTTTGCCTTTTTTATTACGTCTATAAAATCATTAGAAAATCCTTCGTATTCAACAGATACTAAATCTACTGCAACAACACCTTTTCCTAAAAATTCCTTGCACTCTTTTATAACTTCAAAAGCACTTTCTACACTTAAATTCCTCATAAGTGATATTATTATATTTGCTTTTATTTCAAACTCTTTTTCAGCTTTTTTTATTCCATTTATAACACTTTTTACTATTTCTTTATAAGTTAAATTATTTTTTGTATGTAACTGAGGTGCAAACCTTATTTCCATATATTTTATATTCTCAATACTTGCATCTTCTAAAAGCTCATAAGTTATCCTTTCTAAACTTTCTTTTGTCTGTATTACGCTATTAGCTATATCAAATTTTTCTAAATAGTCATTTAAATTACTACAAGTATCTTTTACAGTTACCTTATCTTTTAGTTTTTCATAATCATAATAAGGAATTTCTATATTTTCTTTTTTTGCTATATCGATTATAGTTTCTATTCTAACACTACCATCTAAATGACAGTGTAATTCTATTTTAGGTAAAGTATTTATCATAAAATTTCTCCCTTTATATACTAAAATAGCTGTATTTTCATACAGCTATATTTTTTCCATTATAATTCAATTTTCATTGTTTTTCAATATATATATTTATTCTAGTAATAATATCTTTATAATATTATTTATTTATGTAAGTTAACTAATCTAAAAATATATCTAACATCTTAGATATAATATATTTGCATTGTCCCATTTATTTTTCATTTCTATTTTTAAATTTAAATACATCTTATGTTACGGTTAATCATAAAATTGGGAATATTGAAGAAAGGAAAAATAAATTTAAATACATCTTATGTTACGGTTAATCGACTTTTAATAGAAAAAGAATATACAAGTTTAGAAATTTAAATACATCTTATGTTACGGTTAATCCTATTTTTAAGTGAAAAAAAATATTAGTTTAGTATATTTAAATACATCTTATGTTACGGTTAATCCTGTAAAAATTTAGACCGATTTGCGAAAAATTTAGACATTTAAATACATCTTATGTTACGGTTAATCGGTATTTATTAAATAATGGAATTACTGTAAATAAAAATTTAAATACATCTTATGTTACGGTTAATCATCTCGATATATTAGAAATAAGTGAACTCACGAATTATTTAAATACATCTTATGTTACGGTTAATCATACGAAAATAACTCTTTCCTGAATTATATAACATAATAAGAAATAAGTAAATATCTAATTTTCAAAAATTTTTACCAGGTAAATTTATATTTATATAAAAATCATAAAAAAAGTAGCTATAATAGTTGAAATAACTTACTTATAGCTACCTTAATAAATATTTATAGCTGGTAAAAATTTAAATTATCAAATCTTCTCCATTATTATTCTTTTTATTTCCTAATACCTCTTCACCAAAAACATTACCATTCATTAATTTTATAATACATATAAAATCATTTTCTTTATCTATAACCTTATTTAAATCATTTTTTAACTTTATAAACTTAGACGGTGTCATTTCTCCTCTAAATACAGACTTTTGAAAATGTGATAGGTATTTTTTACACACTTTAAAAACTTTGTTTACTCTCTTTTCTCCAACGTCATAAAATAAAAATGCATAATTATAGTTTATATTTTTAGACATAATCACATCTTCTCCTTTATACTAAAAGGAACAAATTCCTTGCCTTCCATAATATATTTAATAAGTTTGTAACAATCTAGTTTTATTGCAGTTTTATAAGAAATTTTTCTTTTTAGTTTTGGATGTTCAAAAACAGATTCTATTCTTTTTTCAAAAGCTTCTATAAAAATTTTTCTACCTTCATCATTAAGTAGGCAATAGTTAAGTTCTTTATTAAAATGCTTATCTACTTTTAATTTTCTATTATTTACTAAATCAAAAATAGTTTTATAAACTATAATAGGTTTAAATACTTCACTTATATCTAAACTAAGCGAAAATCTTCCCTCAGAAGGTTCGTGTAAATAACTTATTCTTTGGTCTAAATGAGTACTGTATATTATAGAGATAGTTTTTGTATATAAAAGACTATTTCCAAATGATATCAAAGCATTTATTGGATTATCAGGTGGTCTTTTTACCCTTTTATTCATTATAAAATCTTCTGGTAAAAAATATTTAAAACTTCTATAAAACTTTTCCCAAAGTTCTCCTTCAACACACATAAGTTCATTTATAGTACTTGACTTATAAACTCTATCGTAAAAATCATTTTTTATCCAGTCAATAATAGGTTTCACTTCTTTTTTGTCGTGCTTATAATAGTGATACAAAACTTCATATATATTTATACCAATTCCATTAACTATTGATTTTGCAATAGTTAATCTACTTGTTTCAAATACTTTTACTTGATTTATTAAAAGTTTTCCACTGTTGTACTTGTTTTTAGGATAAAAAGTACCACTATACCCTTCATAATAATTAAAAAAATGAACAACAATATTATTTCTTGATAGAAAGTCAAGTAACTTAGTATTAATACTAACTTCATTCATATAATATATTTCACTTGTATTTTCTATTGGTATATAAACATTTTTATTATCTTTCCTAAAACAAAGTGAATTATCTTTTCTAGTTAAATCACCCATAGACGTAATATATTTTGTACTCCCCATAAAATCTCCTCATATATAACAATACTCATAATATGCACATTTTTTGCATTTTGGCTTATTTAAGACACTTGGTATAATATCATCACTCAAAAGAGTTTCTATTTGTTTTATGTAATAATTTAGTCTTTCCTCTAAATCATTATCAAGTTCAACATAAATAATTTTACTTGATTTTTTATTTTTTTCAATAAACTCTAGTTTTCCTTTTCTATTAATTCCTTTATCCTTTAATGTCTTAAGATAAAATATTAATTGCCATTTACTTGCATCAACATCTGCGTCAGACTTTTTTACTTCAGTCAAATATTCTTTAGTTATTTTATCTATTTTTATATTTTCAAATAATATTTCTGTATTTTTATTTTGGTCTGACTTTACTTCGTGTATAGCTTTTCCTATTTTAACAAGCTCACTATTATCTTCAAAATTCAATCTATTTCCGTGCAAATAGCATTGCCTTTTACAATGAAAATAATAGTTTACTAAAGTACCAGTAATTTTCATTTTAAATAAAGTCCCCTATCCCAGTAATCAATTTTTCTTTATCTACTTTATTATCCTTAAAATAATTTTCTCCTTCTTCGATAAAATAGATTTCTCCTATTCTATCATTATAAGTTATATCAGACTTTTTAGCTTGGTAAATAAAATAATTAATTTTAGACTTTACATTTGATAATTTTACTTCTTTCTCAGAGTATGATAAATTATTATCTCTTAATAAAGACTTATACTCCTCCCAAATTTCAGTTCCATTTAGCGTTTCACCACCTGGAAGTTTTATTTCTCTTGATAAATAAACAGACATTTGATAATTATCTTTATCAATTAGCTTCATTCTTTTTTCTATATTTTCAAAATTCAATTTACTTACAGAATTTGAAAAAAACTCATCTAAATTAAATTCAGATAATCTATTATTAAAATCATTTTTTAACTTTTCCATAATTAGTTTATAGTAGTTACCAAAATCTTTATTTATTAAAACTTCCCTCATATCTGGGTTTTTAAGAGTAAAGTCTTTATTTATTCTTAAGTCATTTTTATATATTAAATTTCCTTTGTCTAAATCAAAAAAGTAAACTAGTCCACTTTTTTTACAAGAACGATTTATTCTTCCCATAAACTGTTCTTCGCTGTCAAGCTTTGATATATCTTTATATCCAATATCCATATCAATATCAACACCAGCTTCTATAACTTGAGTCGATACTAAAATAACTTCATCTAAATCTTTTATTTTCTCTAAAATTCTTTGTCTTTCAACTATGTTATCATCTCCAGTTAAAAGCTCAACCTCTAAGTTTTCTTCTTTTAATCTATAATAAAACTCATAAGCACTTTGTTTTTTTATAAATTCAACTAGTATTTTTTTATTTTTTGAGTTTTCTTTTATACTAAAAAATAAATCATCTATATTTTTATCTAGTAAATCGTAATTAACAATTACTCTTTCTTTAAATAAATTATTTAAAAAATATTTTTCTCTATTACTAATTAAATTTATTATACTTAAATTATTTGAGTTATCTAATAAAAAACTTAAGTCAGGAAGTGTTGCAGACATTATTATAATTTTTATATTAAGTATTTTTGACATATTGTATAAAAATGTTATAATCTCAGTCCAAATACTATTTTTATAGCTTTGAATTTCATCAAGCACAATTACACTATTTGATAGTTGGTGAAAAGAAAAAGACTTTTCTTTAGTACTTCCAAATAAAGTCTGAACCTCTCACGACTAAAGTCGCGTGTTCCTGCTTCTTTGAATCTTGCATATTACTAATATGTCTTACTGATTCTCCACAGGCTATCCCCGTAGTTCCTACGGTTCTTATATATGTTATCTATTTTGTTATAAGTTTTATTCCTTCATTTAATATATTTATACTTGCATTTATATCTCTATCGTGATGTGTATTACATTTTGGACAAATCCATTCTCTTATTTTTAAATTTTTAACTTCCTCATTTTTGTATCCACATTCACTACATAGTTTACTACTTGCAAAGAATTTATCTACTTTTATAATTTTTTTATCATACCACTTGGCTTTGTATTCTAACATTATTATAAATTCTGACCAAGATACATCTATTATAGAGCGTGATAATTTACGATTTTTAATCATATTTTTTACTTGTAAATCTTCTATACAGATAATGTCATTTTCTTTTATTAATTTAGTAGATAATTTTTGTAGAAAATCCTTTCTTT
>CALWPP010000002.1 GCA_944383455.1 uncultured Peptostreptococcaceae bacterium | reverse complement strand
GTAGCAAGACTTTATGAGAAAATAAACAATCAAAGAAAGGATTTTCTACAAAAATTATCTACTAAATTAATAAAAGAAAATGACATTATCTGTATAGAAGATTTACAAATAAAAAATATGATTAAAAATCGTAAATTATCACGCTCTATAATAGATGTATCGTGGTCAGAATTTATAAGAATGTTAGAATACAAAGCCAAGTGGTATGGTAAAAAGCTAATAAAAGTAGATAAATTCTTTGCAAGTAGTAAAATATGTAGTGAATGTGGATACAAAAACGAGGAAGTTAAAAATCTAAAAGTAAGAGAATGGATTTGTCCAAAATGTAATACACATCACGATAGAGATGTAAATGCAAGTATAAATATATTAAATGAAGGAATAAAACTTATAACAAAATAGATAACTTATATAAAAACCGTAGGAACTACGGGGATAGCCTGTGGAGAATTAATAAGACATATTTTAAGTATGCAAGATTCAAAGAAGCAGGAACCTCGCGACTTTAGTCGTGAGAGGTTCAGGGAGTAATTATAAATCCTGGTGCTTATACTCATTATAGTTATGCAATAAGCGATGCTATAAAATGTGTTGATATACCTTTTATTGAGGTTCATATATCAAATATTCATAAAAGAGAAGAGTTTAGGCAAAAAAGTGTAACTGCAAGTAGTTGTATTGGACAAATTAGTGGGTTTGGATTTTATGGATATATTATGGCTATTAATGCAATAATAAATACCAACAAGTAGAGAGTGTTCCTTTTCTCTTTACATATTTTACAACTTGATATATAATTTTGTTAAAAAGTAGATAAAAATTTATGGAGGAAAACAATGGTATCAGCTAGTGATTTTAGAAAAGGTGTTACATTTGAAAAAGATGGACAACCTTGTTTAATAGTAGATTTTCAGCATGTTAAGCCTGGAAAAGGAGCGGCTTTTGTTAGAACTAAATATAAAAACTTAAGAACTGGTGCTATAAGAGAAGAAGCATTTAATCCAGGAGATAAATTCCCAAAAGCTCACATAGATACAAGACAAATGCAATATTTATATAATGATGGTGAGTTATATTACTTTATGGATGAGGAAACTTTTGACCAAGTTCCACTAAATTATGAGCAAGTAGAAGATGCTATAAAATTCTTAAAAGAAAATGAAGTTGCAACTATAAGATTTTATCAAGGTCAAGCTTTCCAAGTTGAAGCTGCAAACTTTGCAGAGCTTGAAGTTGTTGAAACTGAGCCTGGAATAAAGGGAGATACTGCAAGTAATGTTACAAAATCTGCAACGGTTGAAACTGGTGCAGTGGTTCAAGTACCTTTATTTATAAATCAAGGAGACAAAATAAAGATAGATACTAGAACTGGAGAATATTTATCAAGAGTTTAATGTATAAAAAGCTTATATATCTTTATAATAGATGTATAAGCTTTAAAATATTGAAAGGAAAACTTTAATTATGACTCATTTAATTGAAAAAGTTTCTTATCTAAAGGGACTTGCTGAAGGTCTTGAAATAAGTCAGGACACAAAAGAGGGTAAAATGATACATAAAATAATTGATGTATTAGAAGATTTTGCATATTCTATAAATGATTTACAAGAAGAACAAGATGAATTATTAAATGATATTTCAAATTCTTTTTGTGAAGAAATTGATGAAGAAGATGAGTTTGGATTTATAGAAATGGAATGTCCAGAATGTAAAGACTTAATAGAAATTGACCAAAAAGTTTTATATGATGATGAGTTTGATATTGTATGTCCAAATTGTAAAAATATAATAATTTCTTCTGATGAAGAAGAATTATAATAAAATAAAACCTATGAGAAGTCTCATAGGTTTTATAATTTTTTTGCAATAATAAATAAAAAATAGTAAACTATATTTAAATGATTTTAATTTTTTGGAGGATAGTTTTAAAGTGAATAAACAAATACTTGACAATATAAATAAATTTGAAAAAAAAATAGGATATACATTTAGAAATAAAGGATATATTTTAGAAGCGCTAACGCATAGTTCTTATTCTAATGAAAATAAAAGTTGTGAGTTTAATGAAAGGCTTGAGTTTTTGGGAGATTCTGTTTTAGGTATAATAATTAGTGATTATTTATTCAAAAATGAAAAGTATTTGCCAGAAGGTGAACTTACTAAGTTAAGAGCAAATATCGTTTGTGAAGAATCGTTAAGTGAAGTAGCAAAAGAAATATGTCTAGGGGAGTATATGTTTTTAGGAAAAGGAGAAGAAGCTAGTGGTGGAAGGTATAGAATTTCAATTTTAGCAGATGCATTTGAAGCTATTATTGCATCTATTTATCTAGATGGTGGATTAGATTATGCTAAAGATTTTGTACTAAAGCATATGAAAAAGATAATAAAAAGTTCAGTAGAAGGTAAGATATTTAGAGATTACAAAACGTATCTTCAAGAGATGCTTCAAAGTAGAGGAAAAGTTTTGATAGAATATAAGTTAATAGATGAAAAAGGACCAGACCATAATAAAATATTTATTATGCAAGTTTTTGTAAATAATATTTTAATAGGTAGTGGGGATGGGAAGAGTAAAAAAGAGGCAGAACAAGTATCTGCAAAAGATGCTATAAAAAATATTGAAAATGGGCTAGATATTAAGTTGGAGGATTAAAATGAGAAAAATTATACCAATATTTGTGCCACATAGAGGTTGTCCACACGATTGTATTTTTTGTAATCAAAAAAAGATTACAGGAGTACAAACTGATGTAGATGATGTAATGGCAAGAAATATAATAGAAGAATACTTAAAAACTATAAAAAAAGGTACACATATAGAAATAGCCTTTTTTGGTGGAAGCTTTACTGCAATTGATATAGAAACTCAAAAAAATCTTTTAACTGTTGCTAAAGAGTATGTTGATAGAGGGATAGTTAAAGATATAAGGCTATCAACTAGACCAGATTGTATAAGTCACGAAATACTTAAAATGCTTAAAAGCTACAAGGTAAGTATAATAGAGCTTGGAGTACAATCACTTGATGAAATCGTATTATTAGAAAGTATAAGAGGTCATAGGTCAGATGAAGTTTATGAGAGTGCAAAGCTTATAAAAGAATATGGAATAAATTTAGGTCTTCAAATGATGATAGGTCTTCCGACAGATAATTTTGAAAAGTGTATGTATACTGCAAAAGAATTTGTAAAAATGAATCCGTATTGTGTTAGAATTTATCCGACTTTAGTAGTTAAAGAAACTGGTCTTGAAAATTTACTTAATGATAATAAATATAGTCCATTTACTCTAGATGAGAGTATTTACATAGTTAAGAAACTATTAGTTTTATTTTACAAAAATAATATAAATGTTATAAGGGTTGGGCTTCAATCAAGTGAAGATATTCAACTTGGAAAAGCTATTTTATCAGGACCTTATCATCCTGCGTTTAGAGAGCTTGTTGAGGGTGAAATCATAAAAGATTATTTAGAATACATAATAAAAGAACATGATATAAAAGAAAATATTACAATAAACACTAGTAATAAAAATATTTCTAAAATAATAGGTAATAAAAAGGTAAACTATATTTATTTAAAAGAAAAATTTGATATAACTTTAAAAACTATTAGTAAAGATTTAGATGATGACAAACTAGAAATCATTTTTAATGATAGTAAGATACTTAATTTAAGTATGGATGATATATATAATAAATTGTATGAAATTTATGGTATATAGTGGAGGTATAAGTGTACTTAAAAAGATTAGAATTAAAAGGTTTTAAGTCTTTTCCAAATAAGACTGATATAGAATTTAAAAAAGGAATAACATCCATTGTAGGTCCAAACGGAAGTGGAAAAAGTAATATACTAGATTCTATTAGGTGGGTTTTGGGAGAACAAAGTATAAAAAATTTAAGAGGAGAAAAACTTGAAGATGTAATCTTTACTGGTAGTGAAAATAAAGCTGGGATGAATTATTGTGAAGTTTGTATTACTCTTGATAATTCAAATAATGAAATAGGACTAGATTTTAGTGAGATAAATATAAAAAGAAGAGCATATAAAAGTGGAGAAAGTGAGTTTTTTTTAAATAATAAACTATGTAGACTAAAAGATATTAAAGAATTACTACTTGATACTGGGATAGGTAAAGACTCATATTCTATAATAGAACAAGGAAAAGTAGATGAAATATTAAGTAATAATCCACAAAATAGAAGGAAAGTTTTTGATGAGGCTTGTAAAATATCAAAATTTAGATATAAAAAGCAAGAGAGCGAAAAGAATTTAAAAGCAACAAAAGACAATTTGGAAAGAATAAATGACATTTACATAGAAATAGAAAATCAGATAAATCCACTTAAAGCTCAAATGGAAAAGGCTAAGGAGTTTTTAAAATTAAGTAAAGAGTTAAAAGAAATAGAAATTAATAAATACATATACGACATAGAAATATTAGAAAATAAGATAAATATTTTAAAAGAAGAACTAAAAGAAATCAACGAACAATTAGAATTTGAGTCATTAAATATAGAAAAAGCTAAAAAATCAAAAAATACTTTAGAAAATGAACTAATTAATTTAGAAAAAGAACTAAAAAACAAAAATAAACTATTAAATGATTTAAGCTTATCATTATCAAAAAAAGAAAATATAGTAAATATTACTGAAGAAAAAATAAAAAATATAATTTTAGAAACTGATAGAATAAAGTCGGAGATATTATCTTTAAGTGAAAGAAAAAACTCTATAAAATCTGAAATAGAACTTCTAAAAACAGATGAAATTTCAAATAGTGAAAAAATAACTTACCTAGAAAAAACTAAAACTACTATTTCTTTAAATATAAGAGAATATAAATCTAGTTTGGACATAATTTTAGATGAAATAGAAAACTTAAAAGATGATAGCATAAACCTTTTAGATGATAAACAAGTAATTATTTCAAAAATATCAGCACTTAACACTAATATTGAAAACATAAATAATAGAAAAGAAAATATTGATTATGAAATAAGTGATTTAAACTCAAAAAAACAAAAACTAATAGAACAAAGAAGTAATTTAAATAAAGATATACAAAATCTAAAAATCGATTTAGAAAAAATAAATAATAGTAAACTAGATTTAGAAATAGAAATTAATAAAATAAATAGCTCAATAGACCAAAATAATAATGAAATACTAGATTTAAAATATTCTTTAAATAGTTCAACCTCAAAACTAAAAATATATAATGATATGGAAAATCATTATGAGGGGTTTAGAAAAGGTGTAAAAGAAACCCTTAAAAATAAAAGTTTGATAGGTATTTATGGAGCTGTTGGACAGTTAATAACCGTTGAAGAAAAATATGAAAAAGCAGTAGAGTCTGCACTTGGTTCTTATATGCAAAATATAATAACTAAAGACGAAAAATCTGCAAAAGAAGCTATATACTATCTTAATAAAAATAATTTAGGTAGAGTTACATTTTTACCACTAGATATTATAAAGCCTAACATTATAAACAAGGATAATATATCATCAAATATTGAATTTAAGATTTTAAGTGAAGTAGTAAAATGTGATATAATGTATAAAAACATTATTGAAAATATTTTAGGAAGAACTATTTTGATTGATGACCTTGAATTAGCTATTGAGTTTGCTAATAAAAATAATCACAAATATAAAGTAGTTACATTAGACGGAGAAATACTAAATCCTGGAGGAGCTCTTACTGGAGGAAGTTTTAAAAATAATACTAGTATTCTTTCAAGAAAAAGAATTCTAAATGATTTAGAAGAAGAAATAAAAAATATAAATTCTAATATAAATAACATCGATAAATTAAGGTTAAATAACATAAAAACTATCAAAGATTTAAAATCTAATTTAGAAAAACTAAATTTAGAAATTAAGAATAAAGAAAGAATTATTTTAACTAGTGAGTATAACTTAAAAAACTTAGATGAAAATTATATTAATTTAAATGATGATTTTTCTAAGCTTGAAAAAGAAAAAAAATTACTTGGAAATAATTTTGATTATGTTTATTCACAAGCAACTACATTAAAAAATAAGCTTAACCAAACAAACATAGATTATGAAAATAATAAATTAAAGATAGAAACACTAAATAAAAAATACAAAGATATTTTAAATGAATATGAAAAAGAAAAAAAGTATTTAGAAGAAGTTAATTTAGAATTAGTTAAAGAAAATCAAATAAAAGAAAATAACTTAAAAGACATTGATAAACTATTAAAAGAAATGAATTACATAGAAAACAAACTAAATCAAAATAATGATTTATTAAAAAATAATAATAAAAACATAATAGAATTTGAAGAAACTAAAAAAATAGTTACTCTAGAAATTGATGACTTGAAAAAGGAACATCTAAATATATCAAATGATTCTAAAAAAATAATTTTTGGAATTGATAATAAAAAAGAAAATATATGTGAAAAAGATAGAGAAATAAGTGTTTTAAATAGAAAGTTTTTTCAAATAAAAGAAGATTTATTTAAAGTAGAGTCAAAGATAGAAAAACATAAAATAAATTTTGATTTATACATAAAAGAATTATTTGACAAATATGAATTAACATTCTTAGATGCAAAATTACTAAAAAAAGAAAATTTTGAATTTGATAAAAAAAGGCTAGAGAATATAAAAAGAGGAATTAAAACTCTGGGAAATATAAATCTAGACTCTATAAAAGAGTATGAAGAACTAAAAGATAGGTATGATTTTTACTCTGAACAAAAATTAGACTTAGAAGAATCTATTAAAAGTATTGAAAAATTAATAATTGATTTAGAAAAAAATATGAGGTCTGAATTTATTTTAAACTTTAATAAAATAAATGAGCAATTTAAAACTGTATACAAAAAGATATTCTCTGGAGGATATGGAGAGTTAATTTTAGTAGACAAAGAAAATATTTTAGAAAGTGATATTGAAATAATAGCTAACCCTCCAGGTAAAAAAACTAAAAATCTTAGTTTATTATCTGGAGGAGAAAAAGCATTAACCGCAATAAGTATTTTATTTTCGATAATTCTAACTAGAGAAACTCCATTTTGTGTATTAGATGAAATTGAAGCACCTCTTGATGATGCTAATATTTATAGGTTTGGAGAGTTTTTAAAAAGTTTATCAACTAAAACACAATTCATATCAATTACACATAGAAGAGGTACTATGGAGGCATCAGATTTTATATATGGAGTTACAATGAAAGAAAAAGGAATTTCAACAGTTATTGGTCTAAGTATTAAAGATGCCGAAGATATAGTTGATATTATATAGGAGGAAGTATGTTTAAAAAGTTTTTTAATTCATTTAAGAAACAAAAAGAAGAAGTATCACAACAAGTAAATAATTTAGAAGAAAGTATTAATGAATCAGATATTGTAGAAGATAAAATTAATAAAGATTTATTAAATGATAAAGAAGATAAAAATCAAGATAATAAAAAAGAAAATTATGAGAATAAAAATCATAAATATGAATTAGAAGAAAAGATTAATGATAATACCAAAGAAGAAAATATCGAAGAAAATAAAGAAATACATAAAATACAAGAAGTATCTAAAGATACAGAAGAACTAGAAGAAAATAAAGAAAATTTAGATGATAATAATAAAGATTATAAAATTCAAATAAATGAAGGTAGTGAAAAGCCTCAAAGTAAAATTAGTTTATTTGAAAGACTTAAAGAAGGATTAAATAAAACTAAAAAAGGAATAACGGATAAAATAGATAATGTTTTAAAGGCCTATACTAAAGTTGATGAAGAACTTTTAGAGGAATTAGAAGAGATACTTATAACTTCAGATGTTGGTGTTAACACTACTATGGAAATAATTGAAAAATTAAGGGATAAAGTAAAAGAAAACAAACTAAAAGAACCAAATGAAGTGAAAGTAGAGCTTAAGAATATAATAGAAGAAATATTAACAGAGGAAAATTCAAACTTAGATGTTAGCCACACACCAACTATAATTTTAATGGTTGGAGTAAATGGAGTTGGAAAAACTACAACAATAGGAAAATTAACAAGAAGATACAAAGAAGAAGGAAAAAAAGTTTTAGTAGCAGCAGGAGATACGTTTAGAGCTGCAGCTATTGAACAACTTGAAGTTTGGACATCAAGAAGTAATGTAGAAATTATAAAGCATCAAGAAGGAGCAGACCCAGGAGCTGTTATATTTGATGCTATAAAAGCAGCAAAATCAAGAAAAGTCGATATTTTAATTTGCGATACTGCTGGTAGACTTCATAATAAGTCAAATTTAATGAATGAACTTTCTAAAGTGTTTAAAATTGTAGATAGAGAGTTTTATGAAGCTAAGAAAGAAGTCTTACTAGTAGTTGATGCAACTACTGGACAAAATGCAGTTAGCCAAGCAAAAACATTCAAACAAGTTTGTGATATAACTGGTATAGTACTTACAAAACTTGATGGTACTGCAAAGGGAGGAGTGGTACTTGCTGTTAAGAATGAAGTAAATGTTCCAGTAAAACTTATTGGAGTTGGTGAACAAATTTATGATTTACAAGATTTTAATGCAAAAAATTTTGTTGATGCATTGTTTGGAGAGAATTAGCACAAAAATTATTTTATAAATAAAAGTATTGACATAATAAAATGTATAAGATAAAATACAGTGTGTAAAGTAATTAACCTTTACAGTATAAAATGTGGAAGTGAAGTATGAACATAGAAAAAGTAGTTGAGATAGGTCTTCTTTTTGAACAATATAAAAATTTATTAACAGAAAAACAAAGAGAAATAATATCTTTATACTATGAAGAAGATTACTCCCTAGGAGAAATAAGCGAGAACTTAAATGTATCAAGACAGGGAGTGTATGATACACTAAAACGTTCCGAAAAAATTTTAAAGGAATATGAAAATAAACTTCATTTAGTAGAAAATATAAATAAACAAGAAGAACACATAAAAAGTGTGCTTAGTATTATTGTTGATATTAAAAATGATTTAGAAAATATAAATAGTGCTAATTTAATCCCTAAATTAGAAAATATAGAAAAAGTTTGTAGGGAGATGTTAAAATGATATTTGAAGGTTTATCAGATAAACTACAAGGGGCACTTAGTAAATTAAAATCAAAAGGTAAACTAACTGAAACTGATGTTAAAGAAGCTATGAGAGAAGTAAAACTTGCACTTCTTGAGGCCGATGTTAATTTTAAAGTTGTTAAAGACTTTATAAAAGTAGTTCAAGAACGATGTGTTGGACAAGAAGTTATGAAAAGTTTAACTCCAGCACAACATGTTATAAAAATAGTTAATGAAGAATTAACATCTTTAATGGGAGATACATCTTGTAAAGTTGCTATTTCTCCAAAACCACCAACAGTAATAATGATGGTTGGTCTTCAGGGTGCTGGTAAAACCACAACTTCTGGAAAGTTAGGTTCTTATTTTAAAAAGCAAGGAAAACGTCCTTTGCTTGTAGCTTGTGATATATATAGACCAGCAGCAATTAAACAATTACAAGTTGTTGGAGAAAAGTTAGATTTACCAGTTTTTAGTATGGGAGATAAAGAAAACCCAGTAAATATTGCAAAAGCAGGTTTAAGTCACGCTTTAAAAAATAATAATGACTTAGTTATAATAGATACTGCTGGTAGGCTTCATATTGATGAGACCTTAATGGATGAGTTAAAGTCTATAAAATCAGAAGTTAAACCACATGAAATACTTTTAGTAGTAGATTCTATGACAGGACAAGATGCTGTTAATGTTTCTGAAAGCTTTAATGAAGCATTAGGAGTAGATGGAGTAATACTTACTAAATTAGATGGAGATACTAGAGGTGGAGCGGCACTTTCTATAAGGGCTGTTGTTAAAAAACCAATTAAATTTATTGGTATGGGTGAAAAGCTTGATGATTTAGAAATTTTTTATCCAGATAGAATGGCTTCAAGAATACTTGGAATGGGTGATGTTTTAAGTTTAATTGAAAGAGCACAGGAAAGTATTGACTTAGAAAAAGCTAAAGAACTTGAAGCAAAGATTAAAAAGCAGGAGTTAGATTTTGAAGATTTCTTAGAACAGATGGAGCAAATACAAAATATGGGTCCATTAGATAAAATACTTGGAATGATGCCTGGAATGGGAAATATTAAAGACCAATTAGGAGATGTTGACCTTCAAAATGGAAAAGAAATAAAAAGAACTAAGGCAATAATTCAGTCAATGACTATTGAAGAAAGAAGAAATCCAAGTATACTAAACGCTTCTAGAAAAAGAAGAATTGCAAGAGGAAGTGGAACTACTGTTCAAGATATAAATAAACTTATAAAACAATTTAATGAAATGAAAAAAATGATGAAATTATTCACTAATTCACAAAAAAGTCTAAAGAAAAAGGTCGGTCTTTCTGGACTTCCTTTCTTTAAATAAATAATAAATAAAAACTATGGAGGTGCTATAATGGCAGTTAAAATAAGATTAAAGAGAATGGGATCAAACAAGAAGCCTTTCTACAGAATAGTAGTTGCTGACTCAAGATCTCCAAGAGATGGAAAATTTATAGAAGAAATAGGATACTACAATCCAGTTTCTCAACCAAAGCAAGTAAAGATAAACGACGAAAAAGCTATAAAGTGGTTATCAAATGGTGCTCAACCAACTGACACTGTTAAGAGTTTATTAACTAAAGAAGGTGTTATGGAGAAATTCGAAGCTTCTAAAAAATAGTTAGGAGATGAGTTTATGAAAGAGCTAGTGTTAGATATAGCTAAAGCTCTAGTAGATAATCCTGAATGTGTTAGTATTGAAGAAATACGAGAAGAAGATAGTATTATTTTAAAACTTAGTGTTTCAAAAGATGACATGGGTAAGGTTATTGGAAAACAAGGAAGAATAGCAAAAGCTATTAGAACTGTTTTAAAATCTGCATCAAAAAGAGAAAAAGTTAAAGTTTCTCTTGAGATAGTTTAAAGGATTAGGCTTAGCCTAGTCCTTTTTGTATACAATTCAAAGGAGATAATTATGGTAGAACACTTAAAAATAGGACAAATAGTAAATACTCAAGGACTAAAAGGTGAAGTTAGAGTATATCCACTAACTGATGATATAAAAAGATATGATGATCTTAACACTTTTTTTATTGGAGAAGATTTTAATAAAAAATATAATTCTGAAAGAGTAAGATACAAAGGAAATTTAGTTATACTAAAAATAGATGGAATTAACTTAATAGAAGATGCTGAAAAATTAAAAGGTAAGTATTTATATGTTTCGAGGGAGGATAGTAGAAAGCTAGAAGAAGGTGAATTTTTTATATCTGATATGATAGGTATAGAAGTTTATACAGTTAATGATGAGTATGTTGGAGTTTTAAAAGATGTACTTCAATATGCTGCAAATGATGTTTATGTAGTTAAAAATGAAGAAGACAAAGAATTTTTAATACCAGCAGTTATGAAGTTTGTACCAACTATAGACATTGAAAATAGAAAAATGATTATAGACCCTATAAAAGGAATGATTGATTAGTATGAGATTTCATATAATGACACTTTTTCCAGATATATTTCATTCTTATATGAATGAAAGTATAATGAAAAAAGCAGTTGATAAGAATTTGATAGAAATTAATATTTATAATATTAGAGACTTTTCAAATAATAAACATAAAAAAGTTGATGATTATCCTTTTGGAGGAGGTGCTGGTATGGTTATGACTCCTCAGCCAATATATGATACTTATAAGTATATAATAGAAAAAAATAATATAAAAGATCCTAGAGTAATTTATCTAACTCCAAAAGGAAAAGTCTATAATCAATATATAGCAACTAGCTTTTCAAAAACAGATGATATTATATTACTGTGTGGTCATTATGAAGGTATTGACCAAAGGATAATTGATTTAATTGTAACTGATGAAATTTCAATAGGTGACTTTGTTTTAACAGGTGGAGAACTACCTTCTCTTATTTTAATAGATTCAATTTCAAGGCTTATTCCAGGAGTTTTAAATCAAAGTGCGTCATTTGAAGAAGAATCATTTAAGGATAATTTACTTGAATATCCTCACTATACAAGACCAAGAGAATTTATGAATATTAAAGTTCCAGATGTTTTACTTTCTGGAAATCATAAAAACATTGAGTCTTGGAGAAGGGAAGAGTCCTTAAAAATAACTAAAGAAAGGCGACCAGATTTATACAAAAAAGCTTGTAAATAAAAAGGATATATAGTATAATTAAAGCTGTTGAAAAACGGGCATTCCTCTGTTACATTGGTTCAGTAATCAAGAATGTCTATGATTTAGGAGGAAAAATGAACGAAATATTAAGAAACTTAGAACAAGAGCAATTAAAAAATGATGTTCCTAATTTTGGACCTGGGGACACTGTAAAAGTACACGTTAAAATAGTTGAAGGTAAAAGAGAGAGAATTCAGATATTTGAAGGTGTAGTTTTAAAAAGACAAGGTGGAGGATTAAGAGAAACTTTCACTGTTAGAAAAATATCTTTTAACGTTGGTGTAGAAAGAACTTTCCCAGTTCATACTCCAAGAATAGAAAAGATAGAAGTAACTAGAAAAGGTAAAGTAAGAAGAGCTAAACTAAACTACTTAAGAAGTAGAGTAGGTAAAGCTGCTAAGATAAAAGAAGCTAGATAATAAAACTTTACTATAAATTTTTAAGGACTGATTTTATCAGTCCTTTTTAAATAACAAAAATTAAAAGGAGAATTAAAATGGCAAGAGGAGATAGAATGGGAGAAAATTATGATACTTATTTAAGAGATGAGAATCTTCATATAAATTGGTATCCAGGACATATGAAAAAAACTAAGGACTTAGTTAGAAACAACTTAAAATTAGTTGATGTAGTGGTGGAACTTTTAGATGCTAGAATTCCATTTAGTAGTAAAAATCCTGATATAGATAAACTAGCAGGAAATAAGCCAAGAGTAGTAATATTAAATAAAAGCGATTTAGCAGACCATAAAAAGCTTGAAATGTGGGTTAAATACTACAAAGAAAAAGGAATAAAAGCTATACCTGTTGATACTATAAAAGGAATTGGTCTTAATAAATTAATAAATGAATGTAAAAATTCAGTAAAAGATAAAATGGATTTATTAAAAGAAAAAGGAAGAAAAGAAAGGCCTATAAGAGTTATGATAGTTGGTGTACCAAATGTTGGTAAGTCATCTATAATAAATAAATTAACTGGAAGAAAAAGTACAGCAACGGGAGATAAACCAGGAGTAACAAAGGGTAAACAATGGGTAAGGCTTAAAGGAAACTTAGAACTTCTAGATACTCCAGGTATTTTATGGCCAAAGTTTGAAGACCAAACTTTTGCTCTTAATTTAGCTTTTTGTAGGTCTATAAAAGATGAAATACTTGACATTGAAACTTTAGCATTAAGACTTATAAAAAAACTTATGGAAATAGAACCAGAAAAATTAAAAGAAAGATATAAGCTTGATAATATAGGAGATACTGACATTGAAACTATGGACAAAATAGGATTTAAAAGAGGTTTTGTAACAGGTAGGAAAGAACTTGACTACACAAGAATAGCAACAACTGTATTAAATGAATTTAGAGACGGTAAAATAGGTAAAATAAGTTTAGAAGTGCCAGATGATATAAATTAAATTTTTTAAAAAAAACAACAATTCTGAATAAAGTAAAAATTCTAAATAATCTTGAAATGAAAATTTTATAATGGTATAATTACTTCAAAAAAATATCGTATACTTAAGCTTAATCGATTTATTTTTGGAGGGATTATAAAATGAATACTATAAAAGATGTGGTGGTAATAGGATTTGCCCTTTTTGCAATGTTTTTTGGAGCAGGTAACTTAATATTTCCGCCATTTTTGGGAGTAATAACTGGTGAAAGTTGGCTAGTTGGTTTTTTAGGATTTGTACTTTCTGATGTTGGTCTTGCTATTTTAGCAATACTTGCAGCTGCAAAATGTAATGGTAGCATAAATAAAATACTTGAAAGACCTGGAAAAACTTTATCTGTTATATTAGGATCTTCTATAATGATTTGTTTAGGGCCACTTCTTGCTATACCAAGAACTGCAGCAACTACTTTTGAAATGGGAATACAACCTATATTTTCTAGTGTAAGCCCTGTTTTAGTATCTGTTGTGTTTTTTGCACTAACTTTAATTTTAACAATAAAGCCATCAAAAGTTGTTGATATAATAGGACAATTTCTAACACCAGCACTACTTATTGGTCTTGGAGTTCTTATTTTAAAAGGTATAATAACTCCAATTGGTGAAGTTAGCAAAGATGCTATGATAGAAAATATATTTTCAAATGGAGTAGGTCAGGGTTATCAAACTATGGATGCAATAGGAGCAGTTGCTTTATCAACTGTTTTAGTATCTTCCATAACTGAAAAAGGATATAAAAATGCAAATGATAAAGTAAAAATAGCATTAAAATCAGGTATAGTTGCTGGAATAGGACTTTGCTTAGTTTATGGTGGGCTTACTTATTTAGGAGCAACTATTTCAACTTCATATACTGGTGTTGATATATATAGCATATCTAAGACATCTCTAATGGTTGAAATAACAGAAATATTACTTGGAAACCCTGGAAAAGTAGTTTTAGCTATAATAGTTTCGCTTGCTTGTTTAACGACTTCAATAGGGCTTACATCTGCAACTGCTAAATATTTTGAAACTCTTACTAATGGTAGATTAAAATATGAAATTTTAGTAATAGTTATATGTGTATTTAGTGCGGTAGTTTCAAATTTTGGAGTAAATACTATAATACAATTTTCAGGGCCAATACTTGATATAATATATCCAGCTACTGTCGTTTTAGTTGTATTAACTCTATTTTCAGATTTTATTAAAAATGATAACATATTTAAAGGTGCAACTTATACAGCTATAATTATAAGTGTAGTTACAGTTATGAATAACTTAGGAGTAATAAATACTCCATTTATAACTAAACTTCCATTTGCATCTTTAGGATTTAACTGGATAGTACCAGTTATAATAGTTGGGATTTTATGTAGTTTTATAAAAGAAAATTATATTGTAAATAATTAATTTAAGGGCTATTGCAAAAAGCAATAGCTTTTAATGTTGGAGGCAAATATGAAAAATAAAAGTGTTAAAGAAATAAAAGAAATTATAGATAATATTAAATTTGATGACTATATAAATAATATGGATAGATATATAAAGTATCTAGAAGAACTTAAAAGTGATGATAGAAAGTCTGTAAGAGATTTAAGTAAAAAAATAGAAAAACTAGAAAGAGAAAGATTAAGATTAAATTCATTAAATTTTTATGAAGATGAAGGATATAAAAATGGTTTTTTATGTATTGGTGGGGTTGATGAAGCTGGGAGAGGTCCTCTTGCTGGTCCTGTAGTTTCTAGTGTAGTTATATTTGAAAAAGATACATTTATAGAAGGGATAAATGATTCTAAAAAATTAACTGAGGAAAAAAGAAATGAAATTTTTGAGATAATAAAAGAAAAAGCAATAGATTATGGCATAGGTATAGTAAATAATATTGATATAGATAAGTTTAATATACTAAATGCAACTTATATGGCTACTAAAAAAGCATTATCTCAATTAAAGGTAAAGCCAGATTATCTTTTGACTGATGCTTTAACAATTCCATCTGAAAAAATGGTTCAAAATTCAATAGTAAAAGGGGATACAAAGTCAATATCAATAGCAGGTGCTAGTATTTTAGCAAAAGTAACAAGAGATAATATAATGTATGAATATGATAAGATGTATCCACAATATGGATTTAGAAATCATAAAGGATACGGTACTAAAGAACATTATGAAGCTTTAAAAAAATATGGAATAAGTGATATACATAGAAAAACATTTTTAAAAACTTTGTTAAAATTAGTATAATTTAACAGCAAAAGTTGTATATACTAATAGACCTATGACAATAATTATTAAAAAAGTTATAGGTGATTTAATATGAATAATAAAGAAAAAGGTGACTTAGGAGAAAAGCTAGCAAGAGAGTATTTAATTAAGAATAAGTTTGATATATTAGACTTTAATTACAAAGCTGAAACTGGTGAAATAGATATAGTATCTAAATATAATGATGAAATAATTTTCGTAGAAGTTAAGTCAAGAAATTCAATAAATTATGGATATCCTTCAGAAGCTATTAATAGTACTAAAAAATCAAGAATTATAAACACTGCTAAATATTATATTTTAGAAAAAAATATTATAAACACTAGCATAAGATTTGATGTAATAGAAGTTTATCTAAAAAAGAATAAAATAAACCACATAGAAAATGCATTTTGTGGAGGAGATTATGCTTAGTGTAATAAATTCTAGTAACTTAATAGGAATACAAGGTTTTAAAGTGTTAGTAGAAGTAGATATAACAAGAGGAATACCTTCATTTAATATTGTAGGTCTTCCTAGTACTGAAATAAAAGAAGCAAGAGAAAGAGTTAAATCTGCAATAGGAAATAGTGGATATAATTTTCCAAACTCTAGAATAATAGTAAATCTATCTCCTGCTGATATGAAAAAAGAAGGTTCATTTTTTGACCTTCCAATTTCTATTGGTATACTTAGAGGTATAATCAAAAAAAGTGATGACTATTTAAATGAAAGTATTTTTATTGGAGAATTGTCTCTTGATGGAAATATAAGAAGAGTAAAAGGAATACTACCTATTTTAATTAGTGCAAAAGATACTGGAATAAAAAGAGTTTTTATTCCTTATGAAAATTTATATGAAGCAATTTTTGTTGAAGGTATACAAATAATACCACTAAAAAATCTAAAAGAATGCATAGATTACTTGAATGACTTAATTACTATAAATGATTTAGAAACTAAAGATATATATATAGAAAATATAGAATATGAAGATGACTTTAGTGATATACAGGGGAATTTTTTTGTTAAAAGAGGAGCTGAAATAGCTTGTGCAGGAAATCATAATATTTTAATGATAGGTCCTCCAGGTTCTGGAAAGACAATGATAGCAAAAAGAATAATATCTATTTTACCAAAAATCAATAAAGACGAAATAATAGAAATTAGTAAAATTTATAGCAGTATAGGTATTTTTGATAATATAGGAATACTAAATAAAAGACCTTTTAGAAATCCACATCACACAACAACAAAGCAGTCTATAATAGGGGGAGGGAAAGAAGCAAAACCAGGAGAAATAGTACTCGCTCATAGAGGAGTTTTATTTTTAGATGAAATTGCAGAATTTGATAAAAAAATATTAGAAAGTTTGAGGCAACCAATAGAGGATAAGAAAATAACTATATCTAGAGTAAAGTATACATTAGAGTATCCTTGTAATTTTATGTTGGTTTGTGCTATGAACCCTTGTCCTTGTGGATATAATATGTCAAATCAAGAATGTAGATGTAGACCTTATGAGGTTGATAGATATATAAATAAAATATCAGGTCCACTTCTTGATAGATTTGATGTGTTTCTTGAAGTAAATTCTATTCATTACAGTGAGTTTAATAAAGAAAAAACAGAAAAATCAAAAGATATAAGAAAAAGAATTGAAAATGCAAGAGAAATACAAAATGAGAGGTTTAAGGGTACTAAAATAAAGACTAATGATGATATGAAATCACAAGATATAAAAGAGTATTGTAAGTTAGATGATAATGCTTTAAAATCAATAGATTTAATATTTAGTAAATATAATTTAAGTAATAGAAGTTACACTAAATTATTAAAAGTTGCAAGAACAATATCAGACTTAGAAGAAGAAAAATATATAACGCAAGACAGTATAATGGAAGCTTTTTCTTATCGAAAGGCTTATTATAAATACTTCAAATGATTTTAAGTGATGTATATCTTCTTTTAAGCGCAATACCGGGGGTATGTTCTTTAACTATTAGTAAGCTTGAGGACTCTGATATTGATTTTTTAAATATAGTTGATGAAAAAGATAGTAAAATAATAAATATTAAAAATATAAATTCAAACATAAAGAAAAATATAGTAAAATATAAAAGCAAAGCTTATTTAGATGAAGTAAAGTCTAGTTTAGAAAAAAATTCTATAAAATACGTTTGTATAAATGATTATGATTATCCAAATAACTTAAAAAATATATATAATCCACCAAAAGTATTATTTTATAAAGGGGATATTAAAGTACTAAAAAATAGTATTTCTATTGCTATGGTTGGTGCAAGAAAGTGTACTCAATATGGAAAATATTGTGCTATAAACTTGGCAAAAGAATTATCAAATTTAGGAATAAATATTATTAGTGGCCTTGCTATGGGTATTGACTCTTATTCACACGAAGGCTCTTTTTTAGGTAAAGGAAAAACAATTGCAGTTATTGCATCATCTGTAGATAATATAATGCCTAAAATAAATCTAAAGTTAGCAGATAAAATACTTCAAAATAATGGAGTTATATTATCAGAGTATTATATTGGTCATAAGGTTCATCCAAGTAATTTTGTGAAAAGAAATAGGATATTAAGTGGTATAAGTGATGGAGTCATAGTTGTTGAGGCAGCTAAAAAAAGTGGTTCATTAATAACGGCAGATTTTTCTCTTGAACAAGGAAGAAGTGTTTTTTCTGTGCCTGGTAATATAAATTCTACTATGAGTCAAGGTTGTAATGATTTAATAAAACAAGGCGCAAAGCTTGTAAGTAGTATTGATGATATATTAGAAGAATATAATATTATAAAAAATAATAATGAAAATAAATTTGACAAAAAATATTTTAGTGAGTATAGTTTAAAGATACTTGATATTATAAAAGAAAAAGGAGTATTAAGTATTGATGAAATTTGTGAAGTGACTAAGTTTGATATAAAAACAGTAAATGCGAATATAAATGAATTACTATTAAAAGATTTTATTATTGAAGTAGATAATAGAAATTATAGCTTAAATGTATAAATGGGGGTGTTTAATTTTGGCAAAAACATTAGTTATAGTTGAATCTCCAGCCAAAGCCAAAACAATAGAAAAATTTTTAGGAAAAAGTCATTACACTGTAAAAGCATCTGTTGGTCATATAAGAGATTTGCCAAAAAGTAGGCTAGGTGTTGATATTGAAAATAATTTTGAGCCTCAATATATAAATATAAGAGGTAAAGGTGATTTAATAAAAGATTTAAAAAAAGAGGCAAAAAAAGCTAAAAAAGTTTATCTAGCGACTGACCCAGATAGAGAGGGAGAAGCTATTTCTTGGCATCTAGCTCATATTTTAAGTATTGACAAAGACGAAAAGTGTAGGATTGAATTTAACGAAATAACTAAAGATGCCATAAAAAAGGCTATAAAAGTACCAAGGAGTTTAAACATAGATCTGGTTGATGCACAGCAAGCAAGAAGAGTTTTAGATAGACTTTTAGGTTATCAAATAAGTCCAATACTTTGGCAAAAGGTAAGAACAGGACTTAGTGCAGGAAGAGTTCAGTCTGTTGCTACAAAAATAATTTGTGATAGGGAAAAGGAAATAGAAAATTTTATAAAAAAAGAATATTGGACTTTAGATTTAGAAGCTAGAAATAAAGATAATGAATTAGTAAATTTTAAACTATATATAAAAGAAGAAAATAAGTTTGATTTAAACTCAGAAGAAAAGGTTGATAAAATAATAGAAGCTATAAAAGATGAAAAAATAATTATAAATAATATTGATATAAAAAGTAGAAAAAAATCAGCTCCAAAACCTTTTACAACTAGTATGCTCCAACAAGAAGCATATAATAAGCTTAATTTTGCTACAAAAAAAACAATGAAGATAGCTCAAGAATTATATGAGGGTATTGATATTGAAAAAGAAACTGTTGGACTTATTTCATATATAAGAACTGACTCAAAAAGAATATCAGAAGAAGCAAAAGAAAAATCAAAAAAATACATAATAGATGAAATAGGAGACATATATTACAAAGGAATAAATGAAGATAAAGAAAAAGGAAAAAAAGTACAAGATGCTCACGAGGCAATAAGGCCTACATACGTTGATAAATCACCTGATAGTATAAAAGAGTATTTAACTAAAGACCAATATAAGCTTTATAATCTTATATGGAGAAGGTTTATTGGTAGCCAAATGAGTGATTCTTTATTTGAAATAATTAATTTAGAATCAAACATTAATGGATTTATATTTAAAGCTAGTGGTTCTAAAATGAAATTTGATGGATATACAAAAATATATAATTTTTCTGATAGGGAGGATAAAATACTTCCAAAAATAGATGAAGGTGAAGAACTAGTAATATCAGATATAATAAAAACAAAACATTTTACTCAACCACCTGCAAGATATACAGAAGCAAGTTTAGTAAAGACATTAGAAGAACTTGGTATAGGAAGACCTAGTACATATTCACCAACTATATCTACTATTTTATCTAGAGAATATGTTAAAAAAGAGGGAAGTAGTCTTTATCCAACAGAACTTGGAAAAGTTGTTACTGAGATTTTAGAAAATAATTTCAATAAATTTATAGATGTTGATTTTACTGCATCTATGGAAAATGAACTTGATAAAGTAGAAGAAGGTGATATTTTTTGGAAGGAAGTAGTTTCAAACTCATATGAGCCACTAAAAGAGGCTATAGAAACTGCTACTAAAAATATTGAAAAAATAAATATGGATGAAGAACTTGATGAAACTTGTGATGTATGTGGTGAAAATATGGTAATAAAACATGGTAGATTTGGAAAGTTTATAGCATGTAAAAACTATCCAGAATGTAAGAATACAAGACCAATATTAAATAAAATAGGAGTAAAATGCCCTAAATGTAAAACAGGAGATATTTTACTTAGAAAATCTAAAAAAGGTAGAGTATTTTATGGCTGTTCATCATATCCTGAATGCGATTTTATATCTTGGGATAAACCAACAGATGTAAAATGTGAGTTATGTAACAATTATATGGTTGAAAAAACTACAAAATCTAAAACTAAATTTATTTGTTCTAATGAGGAATGTAAACACACTATAATTAAAGATCAACAGTAATAGATATTTATATAGTTAACTATTGTGATAGTTATTTTGTTTAATATATTAAAATTACTATATATAGTTTTAGGTATATCAAAATGTATATAAACCTCACTTTTTAATAATTATATTTAACTAGTACAATATATATAGTTAAAATGTTCAATATACTTGATATTGCAAAATACATAAAGTTATGATACTATTTCAAATGAGTCAAAAAACTTATTTCATATGAGGTATTAAGGAGATATTTAAATGTCAAGCGAGATGTTGAAAAAAACTAGAAAAATAACGAAGACTCTTCAAACTAGTGGTGGTACTAGTGTATCATTTAATTTGTTATCTAGTGTATTAGGAGAAGTTCTATACTCAAATGTGTATGTAGTTAGCAATAAAGGAAAAATAGTAGGGCTTTATTTAAATGATAAAGAAGATAGTTCTGTTATAATAGATAATTCAACAAAAGAAGAAATTTTTCCGGATGAGTATATTGAAAATATGCACAGATTAAATGATACTCTAGAGAATATCACAGGTGACAAGTTGCTTGAGATTTTTCCACTTGAACATGAAAACAAAGAAAAAATAGTTACGGTTGTACCAATACTTGGAAGCGGAAGAAGGTTAGGTACATTAGTTGTATCAAGATATAATGATAAATTTGAAGATGATGATTTAGTTATAGCAGAATATAGTGCTACGGTTATAGGTCTTGAAATACTAAGAACAGAAAGTGAAGAACTTGAAGAAGACATGAGAAAAAAGACTGTTGTACAAATGGCAATAGGTACACTTTCTTACTCAGAGCTTGAAGCTGTTGAGCATATTTTTGAAGTTTTAGATGGGAAAGAAGGATTAGTTGTTGCAAGCAAAATTGCAGATAGAGTAGGTATAACAAGATCTGTTATAGTTAATGCTCTTAGAAAATTTGAGAGTGCTGGTGTAATAGAATCAAGGTCTCTTGGTATGAAGGGAACTCATATAAAGATATTAAATGATAAATTAATAGAAGAGCTAAAAAAGTTAAAAGATGTTTAAAAAATTGTTTTATTGTTTTTATTAGGGGTATAATCTAATCATAAATTAAATAATTAGGAGGATAGATTAAATGAAAAAGTATGTATGTAAGCCATGTGGTTGGGTAACAGAATCTGAAACTGTACCACAACAATGTCCAGTATGTAAAAAAGGTCCAGAAGCATTTGAAGAATTACAAGGAGAAATGACTTGGGCCGATGAACACAGAATAGGTGTTGCTAAAGATGTTGATGCTGAAATAATAGAAGGATTAAGAGCTAACTTTACTGGAGAATGTACAGAAGTTGGAATGTACTTAGCTATGAGTAGACAAGCTGATAGAGAAGGATATCCAGAAGTAGCAGAAGCTTATCAAAGAATAGCATTTGAAGAAGCAGAGCATGCTGCTAAATTTGCTGAATTATTAGGAGAAGTTGTTGTTGCTGATACTAAAGCTAACTTAAAGGCTAGAGTTGAAGCAGAGTATGGAGCAACTGAAGGAAAATTAAAATTAGCTAAAAGAGCTAAAGAATTAGGACTTGATGCTATACATGATACAGTTCATGAAATGTGTAAAGATGAAGCTAGACATGGTAAAGCATTTTTAGGATTACTTGAAAGACATTTTGGTAAAAACTAATAATTTTATATGTTTTTAAAGAGAGATAATTTTATCTCTCTTTTTTATTACTATTTATTAAAATGTGGTATATTATAAGTATACAACTATCTTAGGAGTGAAAATTTTGAAATTATCTTATAAGAGTTTAAAGCGTTATAAAGAGATAGTACATATTTTATTAAAGTATGGATTTACATTTGTAGTAGAAAAATTAAATATAGAAAATTTTGCATATAAAATTCCAATAACTAATCCACCTCAGGAAATAAAAGATATGTCTACTGCAAAAAAACTAAGAAAAGCTCTTGAGGAATTAGGACCAACATACATAAAGCTTGGTCAGATACTAAGCACTAGAAAAGATTTATTTGATACTGATATAATAGATGAATTATCAAAATTAAGAGATAATGTTGAAATTTTTGATACGAACTTAGCAAAAGAGATTTTTTTTAATGAAACAGGACTTTATATTGATGAAGAATTTATAGAATTTAATTCTATACCAATAGCAGCAGCATCTATTGGCCAAGTTTATGAAGCAAAACTTAAAGATAATAATCCTATAATAATAAAGATACAAAGACCAGATATTGAAGATATTATAAAATCAGATATAGAAATTTTAAAAAAACTAGTAGTAGCTTTTAATGAGTCAATAGAACTTAATTTAGATTTAGTTAAATTGGTTGATGAGTTTTACACTCAACTAATGAGAGAATTAGATTATAATTTTGAAGCTATGAATTGTATTAAATTCAAAAAAATATTTAATGATTATGATGAGGTTTATATTCCAACTGTATATGATAAATATACTACCAAAAAAGTTTTGGTTATGGAGAAAATAATCGGATTAAAATTAAGTGATAAGGATTTACTTAAAAAGTTTAACTGGGATACAAAAGAAATTAGTGATTTAGGTGTAGATGCACTTTTTAAGCAAATATTTGAATATGGATTTTTTCATGCTGATTTACATCCAGGAAATATTTTTGTTGTTAGTAAAAACTGTATCTCATATATTGATTTCGGTACTATTGGAATAATAGATAATAAAACATTAAATAATTTAAGTCAAATTGTTATAGCGATAATAGAAAAAAATACAGATAAGATAGTTTGTATTTTAGAACATATGAATATAATAAGTTCAAATATTGATATAAATAGCTTTAAATATGATTTACTTTATTTAATACATTACTATTATGACATGCCAATAGATAAAATTAATGTAGGGGATATTCTAAATGAGATTTTTAAGTTTTTTAGAAAATATAAAATATCTCTCCCAACAGAGCTTGTAACATTGGGAAAAACATTAATAACTTTAGAAGGTACTGGAAGGCAGTTAGACCCAAACTTTTCTTTAGCATGTGCAACAAATAAAATAGCAAAAAGATATTATCTAAGCAAACTAGATATTAAAAATATATTTGAGAGTTCAAAGTCAAATATGGAGGATATGTTTTTTGATATAAGATTAATACCAAAAAGAATTGTAAATATACTTAAAAATATAGAAAATAATGATTTGAAAATAGAAATAGATGATATAAAATTTACAAACCTTGAAAAGACTATTTTAGATTTATCAACTAAACTATCTTTAAGTTTAGTTTTAGCATCTTTAATAGTAGGTTCTTCACTAATAGTTTCATCACCAAATTTAAGTCAAAGTATAATACTTAGTAAATTAGCTGTTGCAGGTTTTTTTATATCATTTTTAATAGGTCTTTTACTTGTAATTAAGATATTAAGAACTCATTATAGAAACTAAAGGGAGATTTTATGGTTAATGAAAAATGGATACTAAAAAATAGGAAAATAGATACTAAATATTTATCAGGAAAATATAATATGAATCCTAATATTTTTAAAATATTAGCAAATAGAGAAATAAATAATGAAGAATATTTAAATAACTACTTAAATCCAACATTAGATAAACTAATAAATCCAAAAAATCTTAAAGATATGGATAAAGCAGTAAATATATTAAAAGAGAAAATAAGTCAAAATAAGAAAATAAGAATTATTGGAGATTATGATGTTGATGGTGTTATAAGTACTTATATATTATATACAGGTCTTAAAAAAGTGGGGGCTAATGTTGATTATGAGATACCTGATAGGATAAAAGATGGATATGGAATAAATAAAAATATAATTAAATGTTCTTATGATGATAAAATTGATACATTGCTTACTTGTGATAATGGTATTTCTGCTATAAATGAAATTGATTATGCAAAAAATTTAGGACTTACTGTTATAATAACAGACCATCATGATGTTTCATTTGTAGAAAATGAAGGAGAAAAAGTATTTGTAAAACCGAATGCAGATGCAATAATAAATCAAAAACAAAATGATTGCAAATATGAATTTAAAAGTATTTGTGGGGCGGGTCTTTCTTATAAATTAATAGAATGTTTATATGAAAATTTTAATATAGAAAAAGAAGAAGCTTACAAACTAATCGAATTTGTAGCGATAGCAACTGTTTGCGATGTAGTTGATTTGACTTATGAAAATAGAATATTTGTAAAAAATGGTCTTAAAATGATTAATAACACTCAAAATATTGGTATTAGAGAGTTAATAAATGCAAATGATTTAGAGGGTAAAGAAATAACTGCATATCATTTAGGTTTTACAATAGGGCCTTGTATAAACGCATCTGGAAGACTTGATTCTGCAAAAAAGGGTCTTGAGCTTTTGCTTTGTAAGGATATAGAAAAAGTAAAAGTTTTAGCAGATGAAATAGTTAAACTAAATAAAGAAAGAAAAGAAATGACTATTTTGGGTGTTGAAAAATCAATTGAAATTATTGAGAAATATAATCTAAAAAATGATGATATATTGGTAGTTTATATTCCTAATATGCATGAAAGTTTAGCAGGTATTGTTGCAGGAAGAGTGAAAGAAAAATACAATAAGCCAACTATAATAATAACAAAATCAGAAGATGGTGCTAAAGGGTCTTGTAGGTCTATAGAAGAGTATAATATTTTTGAGGGTCTTTTAGAATGTAAATGTATCTTAGAAAAGTTTGGAGGTCATCCAATGGCAGCGGGACTTTCTTTGAAAGAAGAAAATATAGATTTACTTAGAAAAATGTTAAATGAAAACTCGAAATTAACTGATGAAGATTTAACTAAAAAAGTGTTTATAGATGTATCGATGAGTCTTGATAGTATAGATACTAAGTTAATTGACGAGTTGAAAGTATTAGAGCCATTTGGAAAAGCAAATAGTAAGCCTGTATTTGGGATTAAAGATATTAATATACTAAAAGGTACAATTCGTGGAAAAAATAATAATGTATTAAGTTTAAAACTAAAATCTAATAATAAAATTATAGATGCTATTTTATTTAATGATAAGATAAAAGAGTTTGAAGAAAAATTTATAAACAAATATGGAGAAGATGGACTTAATAGATTGTATAACGAAAATTTTAATGACTTTTATATGGATTTTACTTTTTATCCATCTATTAATGAATGGCAAGGAAATAAATATATACAGATTATTATTGATTGTATAAGATAAAATATATATTATCAATATATTGATAAAATTGTTTTAAAAAGATATAATATAATCATAAATTGTAATTATTAGATGTTTAGAGCTATTGGAGGATAAGATGGACTTAAAAAACTACATAAGAGAAGTTAAAGATTTTCCTAAAGAGGGAATAGATTTTAAAGATATAACAACTTTAATTAAGGATAATTACGCATTTAAGTTTACAATAGATAGATTTGTTGAGTATTTAAAAGATAAAGAAGTAGATATAATAGTAGGACCAGAAGCTAGAGGTTTTTTAATGGGAGCTCCTGTTAGTTATGGTCTTGGTGTTGGATTTGTTCCAGTTAGAAAGCCAGGAAAACTTCCATATGAAACAGAAAGTGTTAGTTATGGTCTTGAGTACGGGGAAGATACTATTGAAATTCATAAAGATTCTATAAAAAAAGGCCAAAAAGTAGCAATACTTGATGATTTATTAGCTACTGGTGGAACTGTTGAAGCTACTGCAAAATTAATAGAAAAACTAGGTGGAGAAGTTGTATCTATAAACTTTTTAATAGAGCTTGAATTTTTAAATGGAAGAGAAAGATTAAAAAATTATGATGTAAATTCTCTTATAAAATATTAATAATATTAAAATAGTTGGTAAGTACCAACTATTTTAATATTTATTTAATTAATGGTGATATTATGAAAAACAAAGAATTTAATAGCGAAAAAGAGCTAGAAAATATACTTAGTAAAATTAGAAGGTATGCTAAAGAAACTGATACATCACTTGTTGAAAAAGCGTATAAATTTTCAGAATTAGCTCATGAGGGTCAATTTAGAAAGTCTGGCGAACCTTATTTTATACATCCAGTAGCAGTATCTAATATTTTAATTGATATGGAACTTGATATGGAAACTATAAGTGCGGGTTTACTTCATGATGTTGTTGAAGATACTGAATATACTTATGAAGATATAAAAAGAGAATTTGGACAAAACGTTGCTGATTTAGTAGATGGTGTTACAAAACTTGGTCAAATAAAATATCAATCAAAAGAAGAAACACAGGCTGAAAATCTAAGAAAAATGTTTCTTGCTATGGCAAAAGATATAAGAGTAATCTTGATTAAATTATCTGATAGACTTCATAATATGAGAACACTTAAATATATGCCACCTGAGAAAGCTAAGATAAAAGCAGTAGAAACACTTGAAATTTATGGTGGAATTGCAAATAGACTTGGTATATCTACTATAAAATGGGAACTTGAGGATACTGCATTAAGATATATTGACCCTAAAGGTTATTATGAGTTAGTTGAAAAAGTCGCAAAAAAGAGAAGTGAACGAGAAGAATACATAAATAATTTAATAAAGATACTAGAAACTACTTTTGAAGAAATAAATATAAAATGTAGGGTTTATGGGAGACCAAAACATTTTTATAGTATATACAAAAAGATTCACGATAAGAAAAAATCATTTCAAGAAATATATGATTTGATGGCAGTGAGAGTTATTGTTGAAAATGTTAAGGATTGCTATGCTATTTTGGGTATGGTTCATACACTTTGGAAACCAATTCCTGGAAGATTTAAGGATTATATAGCAATGCCAAAGCCAAATATGTATCAAAGTTTACATACTACTGTTATAGGACCTGATGGTGAGCCTATAGAAATACAAATTAGAACAAAAGAAATGCATACAGTTGCAGAGTATGGTATAGCTGCACATTGGAAATACAAAGAAGGTAAATCTTCAAATGATAATGAAAAGTTAGAAAATAAACTTCAGTGGTTAAGGCAAATGATTGAATGGGAAAAAGATTTAAAAGACCCCCACGAATTTTTAGATGCCCTAAAAGAAGATGTTTTTAATAATCAAGTGTATGTATTTACTCCAAAAGGAGATGTAATCGAATTACCAGCTGAAGCAACGCCAATAGATTTTGCATATAGAGTACACACTAATGTTGGTAATAAATGTATTGGAGCAAAAATTGATGGAAGAATAGTTCCGCTTGATTACAGACTTAAAAATGGTAATATAGTTGAAATACTTACTTCATCAAATTCTAATGGACCAAGTCGAGATTGGATAAATATAGTAAAGACTCCAAATGCAAAGAGTAGAATAAGACAATGGTTTAAAAAGGAAAGAGTAGAGGAAAATATTGAAAGAGGAAATAATCTTTTAGAAAAAGAGTTTAAAAGATATAATTTAGACAAAAAAGATGTAAATATAGAAAAATATATGCTTATAGTTTCAAAAAGTATGAACCAACCAACTATTCAAGACTTAATAGCAACAGTTGGTTATGGTGGACTTTTAGCAAATCAAATAGTTCAAAAAGTAAGAGAGCTTTATGAAAAAGACTTAAAGAAAAATAAGTCTAAAATAGAAGAAGATAATATAAAAAAGCATAACTTAACGGATAAAGAATACAAAGAAAAAAGAAAAACTAAAACTTCAAAAGGAGTTTTTGTAAAAGGTCTTGATAATATATTGGTTAGGCTTGCAAAATGTTGTACACCACTTCCAGGAGATGAAATAGTTGGTTATGTAACTAAGGGAAGAGGAGTTGCTGTACATAGAGTAGATTGTCCTAATGCAAATCAAGACTCAAATGAATTTTTTACAAAAAGATTGGTTGAAGTTTCTTGGGATGATGAAAAGAGTGGAACTTTTGAAACCGAGATTTATATGAAAATTATTGATAGACGTGGAATTATAAATGATATAACTCACATAATTTCAAATGAGAAAATATCATTAAATGGAATAAATGCAAGAAAAAATAAAGACGGAAATTTAACTATAAACCTATTAGTTGAGGTTGAAAATATAAATATACTAAATCTACTTATAAAAAAGTTAAGAGCAATTCCAGGAGTTAATGAAATTTATAGACTTAATAATTAGGAGGATTTATGATTAAAAAGATAGTTGAGCCAAATTTTGGCGAAAATATGTATATTATACATGATGAAGAAACTAAAAAATGCGCTGTAATTGACCCAGGTGGTGCGGTTGATGAAATATTTAATTACATAAAAGAAAATAATTTAGACTTTGAATATATCCTTTTGACTCACGGACACGGAGACCATATAGGAGCAGTAAACAAAATAAAAGAAAAAAATAATGTTAAAGTTATTGCACATAAAGATGAGAAAATATTATTAAATGATAATAGAAAAAACTTAAGTTATGCTATGCACTGTGGAGTACAGGAACTTGATGCAGATATTTATGTATCTGATAATGATAATTTAAAGTTAGGTAATTTAAATATAAATTTTATACATACTCCAGGTCATACATTAGGTGGAATGTGTATAAGAGTTAATGATGATTTATTTACAGGAGATACTTTATTTAAAGGTGAAGTTGGAAGAACTGACCTTTTTGGTGGAGATTATAATACATTAAAAAAATCTCTAGAAAAACTATCGCAACTAGAAGATAATGTAAAAATTCATCCAGGACACGGATTTAGCTCAACAATAGGAACTGAAAAAATGACTAATCCTTATATGTAAAGGAGAAAAAATGTTATACGTAATACTTAAAAATCACGATTATAAATATGAAGTAGCTGAACTTGTAAAATTATTTACTCAGAATTTTGAGTTTACTGATGAAAAAAACTTTGCAATGGTTCTTGAAAATACTCTTTTAACTCATAATAATCACCTAATATCAACAACAAGATATTTTACTAATTATGAAATGAGATTTGAAGAAAGACAAAGCATAGATACTACTAATTTAAGTGAACAAGAAATAAAAAAACTTACAAAAGAAATGATAAAAAGAACTTTATATAAAGTTTTGAAAAAAGTATTTAATACTTATGTACCGTGGGGAATCTTAACTGGAATTAGACCGATTAAAATAGTTCATACGCTTTTAGATTTAGGTTATGATGATGAACAAATAAAAGAAACTTTAAGAAAAAATTATTATATAGCTGATGAGAAAATAGAACTATCACTTGAAATAGCAAAAAGAGAGAGGGTTTTTGTTTATCCTGTTGATAAAGATAAAATATCTTTATATGTCAGTATACCATTTTGCCCAACTATATGCTATTATTGTTCTTTTCCAGCAAATCCTCTTAAAGTATACGGTAATTTAAGAGATGAGTATGTAGAAAAATTAATAGAAGAAATAAAAGGTGTAAAAGATTTAATAAAAAATAAAGAAATAGAAACCTTATATATAGGTGGAGGAACACCTACTGCACTTTGCGAAAACAATTTAGATAAAGTAATAAGTGCTTTATTTGATGAACTTGATTTATCAAAGATAAAGGAATTTACAGTAGAAGCTGGAAGACCAGATACTATAACTAAAGAAAAATTAGAAGTTTTAAAAAAGCATAATGTAACTAGAATAAGTATAAACCCTCAAAGTATGAATGATATTACTTTAGAAAAGATAGGTAGAAGTCATTCGGTAAAAGAGATAATAGATTGCTTTAATATGGCAAGAAGTATGGGATTTGATAATATAAATATGGATATAATCTTAGGTCTTGTTGATGAGGACTTAGAGATGGTTGAAAATACTTTAAAAGAAATTGAAAAATTAAATCCGGAGAGTTTAACTGTTCATACTTTAGCAGTTAAAAGAGCATCAAGTCTTAAAGAAAATATAGATGATTATGAGTTTACAAGATATGAAGAAATGGTTAAAATGATTGATTTATCTATGAAGTATGCTAGAAAAATGAATTTAAAGCCATATTATCTTTATCGTCAAAAACATATGCTTGGAAATCTTGAAAATATTGGTTATGCAAAAGAAGGATACGAGTGTATTTATAATATTCAGATAATGGAAGAAAAGCAAAGTAATTATGCAATAGGTGCAGGTTCTATCTCAAAGTTTGTATATTTAGATGAAGATAGAATTGAAAGAGTTGACAATGTTAAAAATGTTGAACAATATATAAATAGGGTAGATGAGATGATTGAGAAAAAAAGAAAGGAGATTGAGAAAAATGCTAACTAAAGCGCCAAGAGGTACTAAGGATATAACTCCAAAAGAATCTTACAAGTGGAATTATGTTGAAAATAAATTTAGAGAGATTTGTTCGTTATATGGATATGAAGAAATTAGAACTCCTGTTTTTGAGCATACAGAATTATTTAAAAGAGGGGTTGGAGATACAACAGATATTGTTCAAAAGGAGATGTATTCATTTACTGATAAAGGTGATAGAGAAATAACTCTAAAGCCTGAAGGTACTGCTGGAGCTGTTAGAGCATTTATAGAAAATAAACTTTACTCTGAGCCAAGACCTTCAAAATTATTTTATATAACTCCTTGTTTTAGGTATGAAAGACCACAAGCTGGACGTCAAAGACAGTTTCATCAATTTGGAGTAGAAGCTTTAGGGAGTGATTTACCATCAATTGATGCAGAAGTTATAGCACTTTCTGTTCAGTTTTTTAAAGAAATTGGACTTAAAGACTTAAGTGTAAGCATAAATTCAGTTGGTTGCCCAAAATGTAGAGAAGAATACAACAAAAAATTAAGAGAATACTTAGATAAAAAGTCTGAAGTATTATGTGAAACTTGTATCGATAGAAAAGATAAAAACCCTATGAGAGTAATAGATTGTAAAAATAAAACTTGTCAAGAAAATTTAAAAGATATTCCATTTATGATTGATAATTTATGTGATGATTGTAAAAATCATTTTGATATGCTTAAAGAATATCTAAATGAAATGAGAATAAACTATGTAGTTGACAAAACTATTGTAAGAGGGCTTGATTACTATAAAAAAACTGCATTTGAAATAATTTCAAGTGATATTGGTGCACAAAGTACAGTTTGTGGTGGAGGAAGATACGATGGACTTGTTTATGAATTAGGTGGTCCTAAAGATATTACTGGGGTAGGATTTGCACTTGGAGTGGAAAGACTTTTACTTACTCTTGAAAATAATAATATTGAAATCGAAAACAATAATTCATTAGATATTTTTGTAGTAACTATTGGAGAAAAAGCTAATTTAAAAAGCTTTAGTATAGTAAAATCTTTAAGAGATAATTATATAAAATGTGATAAAGACCATTTAAATAGAAGTGTAAAGGCACAATTTAAATACTCTGATAAATTAAATTCAAAGTTTACAGTAGTTATTGGAGATGACGAAATTGAAAATAACACTGTTGTACTTAAAAACATGAATACATCAGAACAATTTACTATAAGTTTAAGTAATTTAGTAGATGAATTAAAATCTAGGATATAGTATTTAAAGGAGAAATTTTATGAAACTAAAAAGAACACATTACTGTGGTGATTTAAGGTTATCTAATTTAGATGAAGAAGTTGTACTTATGGGTTGGGTACAAAAGAAAAGAAATTTAGGCGGATTAGTTTTTGTTGATTTAAGAGATAGAAGTGGAATTTGTCAGATAATTTTTGATACTGAAGTTAGTGAAGAAGCTTTTAAAACTGCTGAAAAGTTAGGCTCTGAGTATGTTTTAGCAGTTTGTGGAAAGGTAAGAGAAAGAGAATCAAAAAACCCTAATCTAGAAACTGGAGATATAGAAATAATAGCATCAAAAATTACTATTTTTAATAAATCTGAAACTCCTCCAATTTATATAAAAGATGATGATAATGTTTCTGAGGAACTAAGATTAAAATATAGATATTTAGATTTAAGAAAACCTTCTATGCAAAAAACTTTAATGCTAAGAAGTAAAGTTGCAAATATTGTTAGAAACTATTTAAATGAAAATGGATTTTGTGAAATAGAAACACCATTTTTAATAAAGCCAACTCCAGAAGGAGCTAGAGATTATTTAGTACCAAGTAGAGTTAATGAAGGAAAGTTTTATGCACTTCCTCAATCTCCTCAAATATTCAAGCAACTTTTAATGGTAAGTGGAATGGATAGGTATTTTCAAATAGTAAAATGCTTTAGAGATGAGGATTTAAGAGCAGATAGACAGCCAGAATTTACTCAAATAGATTGTGAGATGAGCTTTGTTGATGAACAAGACGTTATGAGTATAATGGAGAAAATGATTCAAAAAGTATTCAAGGAAATACTTAATGTAGATGTCACTTTACCACTTCCTGTTATGAGCTACAAAGAAGCTATGGAGAGATTCGGAAGTGATAAACCAGATACTAGATTTGGATATGAGCTTACTGATATATCTGATTTAGTAAAAGAATGTGGATTTTCAGTATTTAAAAATGCAACTACTAGTGGTATGAGTGTTAGAGGTATAAATGTTAGTGGTAAGTCTGAAGAAATAAGCAAAAAACAACTTTCTAAAATAGAAGATGTTGCAAAAACTTACAAGGCAAAAGGGCTTGCTTGGATGAGAATAGGAGCTAACAATGAAATAACTTCTCCAATAGCAAAGTTCTTTACAGAACAAGAATTAAAAAATATACTAGACAGAATGAATGCAAAAGAAGGAGATTTATTATTATTTGTTGCAGATAAAAACTCTATAGTATTTGATGCTTTAGGACAAGTTAGACTTGAAGTTGCAAGAAGACTTAACTTGCTTAATAATAAAGAATATAAAATGCTTTGGGTAACTGAATTCCCACTTTTTGAAGAAGATGAAGAAACTGGCAGAATGATTGCAAAGCATCATCCATTTACATCTCCTCTTGATGAAGATATTGATAAACTTGATGGAGAAGATAAAATAAACTTAAGAGCAAAAGCTTATGATATAGTTATAAACGGGTATGAAGTTGGTGGAGGAAGTATAAGGATATTTAATAGTGACGTTCAACAAAAAATGTTTAAAGCATTAGGATTTACAGAAGAAGAAGCTAATGAGAAATTTGGATTTTTACTTGATGCATTTAAGTATGGAACTCCTCCTCACGGTGGAATAGCATTTGGACTTGATAGATTAGTTATGATTTTAGCAGGAACTAATAATATAAAAGATGTTATAGCATTTCCTAAAAATCAAAGTGCAGTTTGTCCTATGACTAATGCACCAGCAGTTGCAGAAAAATCTCAACTTGATGAACTTAGTATAAAAGTTAATATAGAAAATTAAAAGTAGGGTAAACTCAAGTTTACCCTATAAATGTTTACCATTAAAAAAATAAACTCCAGCACCGACACTCGCAAGCATAATATAAAGTGCTAAATTAGAGTCTATTTCTGCACCAGATTTAGTTACAATCTTATCATTAGATGAGCTAGAACTACTATTATTTGAAGAAGATTTATTTGATGAACCTTTTTCATTATTTTCTTGTTTCTCATTAATAGATTCACCCTTGAAAGTATCTTCTTTTAGAGTATCTTCATTTGCATCAATTTTAAGTAAATCATTTTCTTCACTATCTATTATTCCATTTTTATTTTTATCATTACTATTATTTATATTGGTATTTGTAATACCTAAAGTATTATTTACGTTATTTATGTCGTTGTTATTTATAGGTTTTCCCTCAAAAGTGTTTTCTTTTAAAGTTTCTTCATTAACAGTATTTTGTTCTTTTTTAGATTCTGAAATTTTGTTATTTATATTATTTTTATTTTGATTTATGTAAGCTCCATCTGAAGAATCACTACAATACGATATATTAAAGCTAAATATAAATATAATTGCTACTAAAAATTTTCTCATATATTCTCCTTATAAATTATGTATTATTTATAAATATTATGCTCTAAAAAATATTATTTAAGTATATTTTATCAAAAAATGATATTAAAATAAATACTTAAATAAAAAAGCTATTATTAACATATTCTATTTATTTTTAAATATTAGTATTAAATATTTTGTAAGTAGATTTATAGATTTTGATAATATAATCGTATTATATTTTAGTAAAATAGAAATAATTTATTACATATTGTGTTAGTTGAACGATTAAAAATACTTAAAATACTATATATATTTCTTTAATTTTTGAAATTATAATTTACAAACACCAGTATTTTTAATATATAAATTTAATTAGCACAATAAATTATATAATATTTAATTTTAGTTTTAATCAACGAAAAGTAAGTATAGACATTAATAATAATTAAAATATATAATAATATTATTGTTGAAATTGTAATAATGTTTTTATAAATTTGAAATGTTTATTTTTAGGTATTAAGTCCTAGAAAACATATATAATAAGAGTAATAATTCAAATGTAAATATTAGACTATAAGGAGAGGTTTTATGAGAAAATACGAATTTACAGGTGAAACCAGATTACATAACGGAATAGAATTAAAGAGGATACGTAGAATATCTGATAAATACGTAGGTGGATGGATAGAATCAGAATATAATCTTGCCCATAAAGGAAACTGTTTTGTACACGAAGATGCTATGATTTATGGTTACGCACAAGTATCTGGAGATGCACAAATAAATGGAAAAGCCGAGATTTATGGTAAGGCATTAGTATTTGGAGAAGCTCAAATATACAATAAAGCAAAGGTATTTGATGAAGCTAAAATATCTGATAATGCTAAAGTATATGGTGATTCTATGATTTATGGAGAGGCTTTAGTATTTGATAAAGCTCAAGTCTATGATGGTGTTAAAGTGTATGGAGAAGCTCAAATATATCACGATGCTGAAGTATTTGATTATGCTACAATATATGGTAAGGCAGAAATATACGGAGATGCTAAGGTATACAACAATGCAAAAGTGTATGATGAAGCTAAAATATCTGATAATGCTAAAGTATATGACAATGCTCAAGTGTTTGGTGAAACGAAGGTTTATGATAATGCAGAGGTATTAAATAACTCTAAGATATATGATAAGGCTAAAATATACGGAGAAGCTAAAATATATGATAAAGCCCAAATATACGGAGAGGCTGAGATATTTGATAGTGCTAAAATATATGATAAAGCTCAAGTATATGATAAGGCGCAAGTATTTGAATATGCTATGGTTTGTGATTATGCTCAAGTGTATGATAAAGCTCAAGTATTTGAATGTACTAAAGTATCTGATTATGCCAAAATCTATGATAAAGCCCAAGTATTTGGGCAAGCAGAAATATACGGAAAAGCAGAAGTTTTTGATAAGGCGAAGGTATCTGGAGATATAAAGATATTTGGTGACACAAAAGTATATTATTAATAGAAAATATATATTTACTACTTATTAAGATGATGATTTATACGATTTATTAATATATAATTTTATTATTTATTTTTAACTACTACAAAATACTTAAGCTAACCATTAAGGTTAGCTTTTAGAATATGAAATGATTATTTATTAATCTTATTTAAACTGCTAAACATACTATAATAAGAAAATTCACTTCTTAATTCACCTAAGAATTCGTAAAGTGCTATTTTTGCATTTTCGCTCATAATAAAAACTCCTTTTTTAAGATATCTTAATTATTGACATATTAAAAATTTATATACAATTAAGTATTAACTTATTTTTGTTAAAGTATATTAATATTTATACTTATATTGTATATTTTTATTAAGTATAGCTCTTATTTTTGTATACAAAATAATAAAAGATTACATAAATGGTAATCTTTAAATATTATTTTTATGGTTTTTTATTCTTTTTAAACTATATATATTTATAGTTTTAGATAAAGAAGTAACTATTAAAACTCCTAATGATATAGACCCTCCAACAAATAATACACTTGCACCTGTTGAAATTGCAAGGTCAAATTTTCCTTGAACTAAATTTAACATAGTATTATACATTCCAAGGCCTGGAACTAAAGGTACTATTCCTGGTATTACAAATAAAATAGCTGGTTGTTTTAGTTTCCTTGCTAAAAACTCACTAATTAGAGAAACTAAAAGAGATGGTAAGAAGTTTGAGATTATTTCATTAGATGTAATACCCATTAAAATTTTGTATAATGTCCATCCAATACCACCATTAATGCCTGCAGGTATTAGTGCTTTTTTTGGAATATGCCAAAATACTGAAAAAAATGTAGTTGCTAAACTAGCACATATAAAATGCATAAATATACTCATTAAAAACTTCCTCCAAATCTAATCCAAACATCAAGCACAAGACCCACACCACAAGCAAGTGATATAGCTGTAATTGTTGCATCAAAAGCTAAGGACACTCCAGAAATTAAATCTCCAGAAATTAAGTCTCTAATTCCTCTTATAAAGGAAACTCCTGGAAGAAGAGGAGTTATAGATCCAACTATAATCATCTTTGGAGTATCAAGGGAAGTAATTTGAGTGAAAATAACTCCAAAAATAGCTATCATAATTGATGATATTAAACTTGAAAAAGCAGGAATAGAACTTATTAGCATCATTTTATCAAATACTATACATCCAACAATAGCAGTTATAAATGCAGATATAAATGTTATAAAATTATTCCCACCAAGTGTAACTGCAAAAAATGCAGAACCTAGACTAGTACAAATATAAACAAATTTTGCACTATAGGTAGATTTTGTACTTATTTCTTTAAGTTTATCAATAGCACTATCAATATTTAAATCTTTATTACTTACAAACTCTCTTGAAAAACTATTTAAAAGTGATATTTTTTCTAAATTCATACTTCTATTTTTTATTACTTTCATAAATGTAAAACCATCAAATCTCTCATCAGATATTATTATTACAGTTGGAGATGTAAATACATTAACATGATTAAACCCACGAGATTTACAAATTCTAATTACACTATCTTCAACTCTATAAGTTTCAGCACCGTTTGAAAGCATTAATTCACCAGTAAAAAGAGCAAGTCTTAATATACTTTTTTTATACTCATTTTTATCCATAAATCCTCCAATATTTTATATATAAGGTTATTTTATTCAAAAAATATTGTTTTATCAATAGCATTTTAATCATATTTTTGTATATGATTTTGGTTTAAATTTAATAAATTTTTAGTTATTTCATAAAAATAATATATTTGACTATTGACAATTTTTAGTATAGTGCATAGAATAAAATCATAAGCACAAAGGGGTGCTAAATTTTACTAAGGCGGTATCACATTGAAGTTAGTTATAGCCGGAGTTGATTTAATAGACGATATAAAAGAAGCTATTAATAGTAGTGGGTATAAAATACTTGCACATACCAATGATGGTTTTGATGCTATAAGTCTTTGTAGAGAGCATAGACCAGACGTTTTTTTAACCACGATAAACTTAAATTTTATAGATGGTGTAAGTGTTTCTAAGATAATAAAAAATGATAATATAAAAACCTCAATTGTTTTTATTCTTGATAAGATAAATAAAGATATAATAAACAATTTAAAGTTAGTAGGTGCAAAAGGATTTTTAACATATCCTTTTAAACAAGAAGACTTAATTGCTACTATTGAACTATCTAATTATATCGAAGAAGAGTTTATAAAACTTAAAAAAGAAAAAGAACTTATAGAAAAAAAGTTTGAAGATAGAAAATTAATAGATAAAGCTAAAGGTATATTAATGTTAAATGAAAATTTAAATGAAGATGATGCTTACTCAAAAATTAGAAAGTATAGTATGGAAAAAAGAGTAACTATGAGAGAGATAGCAGAATTTATTATTATAAGTAATGAATTTAAAATAAAATAGATGTTAGACTTGATGCAAAGTCTAATTTAGGCAAAGAGGCTTAAAATATTTAGTTTATATTTTAGGCCTCTTTTTATTTATTAGGAGGGTTTAATATGCTTTATGTAATAGAAGCTAAAAAATATGATAATAATCAAATAAAAGAAATTTTAATACAAAATAAAAATATAAAATTTGTATCACTTATGGGAGTTGATTTAGGTGGTAATGCTACTGATGAAAAAATACCAATAGAAATATTTTTAGAAGATATAGAAGAGTTTTTAAATTCTGGAATACAAACTGATGGTTCAAGTGTTGAACTTAATGAAATAGCTACTTTAAATGATGCAAAGGTAGATTTACTTCCAGATAAAAATGTAAATTGGTATGTAGATTATAATTATGAACACATAGATAAAGAAACTAATTTAGCAGTTGGAACTTTAAAAATACCTTCATTTTTACTTCACTCAGGAGAGAAAGTCTGTTCAAGAGGTATACTTGAAAGAGCAGAGAATAATTTTAAAATAACCTTAAAAAATTTATTAAAAGAGTATCCTCATATACTTAAGAGTTTTGATATAGATAGTTTTGATGATATAGTAGATATAAATTTAACTATGGCAACAGAGCTTGAGCTTTGGGTAAAAAGACCAGAAGATAAAGCAGACTTAGAAAAATTATATACGTCTCAAAGTCTAAAAGAACAATATTGGAAAAGAACTAGAGGTGTAATAAGGACAGCCCTTGAAGAAAGTTTACTAGTTCTTCAAAAAATGGGTGTAAACCCTGAGATGGGACATAAAGAAGTGGGTGGTATAAACAGTTCTGTAAGTATAGATGGAATAATAAAACACGCTATGGAACAGCTTGAGATAGACTGGAAATACTCAACTCCACTGCAAAGTGCTGATAATGAACTTATAATAAGAGAAGTAATAGAAGATATATTCTCATTTCATGGTCTAGAAGTTGATTTTAAAGCAAAACCACTTCACGGTGTAGCAGGTAGTGGAGAACATACTCATGTTGGTGTTAGCCTAAAATTAAAAAATGGAAAAGTTAAAAATCTATTCGCTCCAAAAGATATGACAAAAGATTATATGAGTGAGATTGGATATGGAGCATTAATGGGAGTTTTAAGAAATTATGAAGTATTAAATCCATTTGTAACATCATCTAATGATGCATTAAATAGATTAGTTCCAGGATTTGAAGCTCCAGTTTGTATAGTAACTTCTCTTGGAAATAGTTATACTAATCCTTCAAGAAATAGGTCAATTTTAATTGGACTTATAAGAGATATAAATAATCCACTTGCAACAAGATTTGAACTTAGAGCACCAAATCCACTTTCAAATACTTATTTAGTAACTGCAGGACTTTATCAAACTATGCTTCACGGGATAAAGTTTGTAGTTGAAAATAAACTAACTACAAAAGAACTTGAAAAAGAGCTTTCAAAAGAAGTTGGGGATGACGCTATATATTTAGATAAATATAGAGCTTACAGAGATGAAAATGATGTATTTGAATATTACACAGAAGAAGAAAGAAATAGAAGATACTCAAAGCCACCAGCAACAGTTTATGAAAATGTGAAATGCCTTGAAGAAAATAAACAAAAATTAGAATCATTAACTTTTGGAGGAGTATTTACAGAAAAGACTATAAATTCATTTATATCAGGAATAATTGATAAATGGCAAAAAGAATTGGTTAGAAGGATAATTCACAACAACAGAAGAATAATAAGAACTTGTACTAAAAGACATACTCCAGAAAATATGGATACGATAGACGAAATGTATTGGAATGAGATAAATATTTTAAGAAATGAGCTTATGAAAGATACTATGTCTCAAAAGTCATTATTTAGTAGAATAATATATTCTGTTGATAATAACGACTATGAAACTGTATCTAGTCTTCAACTTGAAATGAATAAGAAAATGCAAAAGTTACAAGAGAAGTATATACATTATAAAAAGAATTTATTTTAAAATAACTTATTACACTATATAGTTGATAAATTTCTGTTTAATTTAATAAATTAGATAATTCAATCAAGAATATAGGTATTTATAAAAAGATATTTTTGAAGAGAGTATAATTATTATTTTGTAGAGTGGTTTACAATATATAGCCAAAAATATATACAGAGTGTGTATTTTACACACTCTATTTTTGTACTTTTCAAATCCTATTGGTGGTTTTTTAGAGTGTTATTTAGAAATTAAATAATATTATAAAGTAAATTATAAAAATAAAAAATATGTAGTAATTTTTGGATAAAAACTTAGTTAAAAAATGTATAAAATATTATATAATTAACTCAGAGAAGATAGTTAAATATATTCTTCTAAATCATATCAATAACTAGAAAAAACACCTAGTTGAATAAGTGTAAAGTAGGTGGAATAATGTTAAAAAATATTCAGGGGGATTTTTTTAGAGCGTTTAGTGAAGGAAAATCATACAACAGTTATAAGTACTTAGGATGTCAAGAATTTGAAAATAACAATAAAAAAACTTTTTGCTTTAGAGTATGGGCCCCAAATGCAAAAGAAGTTTATTTAGTCGGGAATTTTAATAATTGGAATAAGACAAGAAATCCTATGAAATTAATAGAAAATACGGGGATATGGGAAATATTTATAAATGATATAAAGTATTTTGATACATATAAATATAGGATTATTGGAATAGATAACCAAGAAAGACTAAAGTCAGATCCTTATGCAGTATATTCAGAGCTTAGACCAAATACTGCATCTATAGTTTATCCAAAAATTGATTTTAAGTGGAATGATGATAATTATTTATTAAAAAGAGAAGGGTTAAAGGGACCAATAAATATATATGAAGTACATTTAGGTTCTTATAAGCGTAAATGGAATGGAGATTTCTTTAATTTCAAAGAATTATATGAATTAATAGATTACGTATGTGATATGGGATATACACATATTGAATTAATGCCAATAACAGAGCATCCTTTAGATAAGTCTTGGGGATATCAAACTATTGGGTATTATAGTGTAACTAGTAGGTATGGAAATATTGAGGAATTTAAATCATTTATAAATAGATGCCATGAAAAGGGGATTGGCGTAATACTTGACTTTGCATATAGTCATTTTTGCAAAGATGAACATGGTCTTTATAAATTTGATGGCTCGCCTTTATTTGAATATAAAGACCCTTTAAAAGCAGAAAATGTTGGCTGGGGAACGGCGCATTTTGACTTAGGAAAAGGCGAAGTAAAAAGTTTTTTATTATCAAACGTTCTTTATTGGTTCAATGAATTTCACATCGACGGCATTAGAGTAGATGCTGTTTCTAGTATGCTTTATCTTGATTATGACATTTCTGATTGGACACCAAATAAATATGGAGGAAGAGAAAATTTAGAGGCAATAGATTTTCTAAAAAATTTAAACGAGGTAATTTATAAGTATGTAAAAAATCCTATGGTAATAGCAGAAGAGTCAACCTCTTGGCCAAATGTTACAGGTCCAACATATAAGGGAGCTTTAGGTTTTACTTATAAATGGAATATGGGTTGGATGAATGATACTTTAAAGTATATGGAAATGGATCCTATATATAGAAAGTATCATCATAATTTAATAACATTTTCATTTATGTATGCTTTTAGTGAGAATTTTATACTTCCATTATCACATGATGAAGTTGTACATGGAAAAAAATCACTTTTAGACAAAATGAGTGGGGACTCTTGGCAAAGGTTTTCTAGTCTTAGAACACTTTATTCTTACTATATGATACATCCTGGTAAGAAACTTTTGTTTATGGGGTGTGAATTTGGACAAGGACTAGAGTGGAGATATAATTATGGCTTAGAATGGGAGCTTTTAGCTATTGAGCAACACTCTAAAATGAAAGATTTTGTTAGAGATTTAAATTATTTATATAGAGAAAATAAATCTTTTTGGGAACTTGATAATACCTATGAAGGTTTTGATTTTATAGATCCTAATAATTCTGAACAAAGTATTATAACCTTAATGAGAAAAAGTAAAGATGATAAAGATTTTATAATATCAGTAATAAATTTTACTCCAGTAGTTTATTATGATTATAAAATAGGAGTTCCTTTTGAGGGAGATTATATAGAAATATTAAACTCAGATGACAAAAAATATTATGGTTCAGGTCAAACAATGAAGGATGTAGTGCTTAATTCTTTTAGGGGTAGATGGCACAATAAAGAAAATTATATAAAAATAAAAGTTCCACCTATGGGTGCAACATTTATAACAATAAAAAAAGATAAATATACTATTAAAGACAATGAATATAATTACTTAGATTAACATATTTTATGTTTTGTGTAAAATGTCTATAAATAGGGGTGATTTTATGAAGAAAAATATGATAGCAATGATTCTTGCAGGAGGCCAAGGTTCAAGGCTTGGAGTTTTTACAAAAAGAATTGCAAAACCGGCTGTTTCTTTTGGAGGAAAATATAGAATAATAGACTTTGTTCTTAGTAATTGTACTAATTCAGGGATAGATACTGTTGGAGTATTAACTCAGTATAGGCCTCTTATATTAAATAATCATATAGGAACTGGTTCTCACTGGGATTTAGATAGAGTAAATGGTGGCGTTCACATATTACAACCATATATGAACGAAAAGGAGGGTAATTGGTATAAGGGAACCGCTCATGCTATATATCAAAATATAGACTATATAGATTCGTATAATCCAGAAAATGTGTTAATCTTATCAGGTGACCATATATACAAAATGGATTATAGCGAGATGCTTATGTATCATGAAGAAAAAAACTCTAAAATAACTATTGGTGTTATAGAAGTTCCTTGGGATGAAGCATCTAGATTTGGAATAATGAATACTAATGAAGATGGAAGTATATATGAGTTTGAAGAAAAGCCTAAAAATCCAAAAAATAATTTAGCATCAATGGGTGTTTATATATTTGATTGGAAAACATTAAAAAATTATTTTAAAAGATGTGAAGCTAGTGGTGAAAACTTTGATGATTTTGGTCATAATCTAATACCTATGATGTTAAATGATAAAACAGATATGTTTGCATACTCGTTTAAAGGTTATTGGAGAGATGTTGGAACTGTTGAGAGTTTATGGGAAGCTAATATGGATTTAATAAATCATCCAGATGAGATAAATTTAAGTGATAATTCTTGGAAAGTATTTACTAACACAATGGCTATGCCACCCCAATTTATAGGTAAAAATTCAAACATAAAAAAATCTCTTGTAGCAGATGGTTGTAGAGTTTTAGGAGAGGTTGATGGAAGTGTATTATCACATGGAGTAAGTGTTGGCTCAGGTAGTGTAGTAAAAGACTCTGTAATAATGCCTAATGTAAAAATAGGAAAAAATGTAATTATAGAAAAAGCAATAATTGGTGAAGGTGCAGTTATAAAAGATAATACTCAGATACTTAAAAATGATTTAATAAATGTTATTGCTGAATTTGATATTATAAGTCCTAGTGTTGAGGAGGTAATATAATGTTAGCAATTATAAACTTAGATGATAAAAAAGACTTAGCTATGAACCAACTAACAAATTCAAGACCGATAGCATCTATTCCAATAGCAGGTAGATATAGAGTTATAGATTTTATAATTTCAAACATAGTAAATTCAGGGATAAGTAATGTTGGTATATTTGCAAAAGAAAAATATAGGTCCTTGACTGACCACTTAGGAAGTGGTAAAGACTGGGACTTAAGTAGAAAAAAAGGTGGTCTTCATATATTTAGCCCAGAAGATACTAAAGATAGAACTAGATACCAATATAAAACAGGTGATATTTATAGGTTTTTTGCAAATATTGACTTTGTAGAAAAGAGTATGGAAGAATATGTATTAATAACACCTAGTAATATGATATTTAAAATAGACTATAAAAAGGTTTTGAAATTTCATAATATGTCTGGAAATGACATTACAATTATTTATAAAAAAATAGATAATGCAGATTGTGATTTTGACTTATCAACAACACTTCAAATAGAAAATGATAAGGTAGTTGATATGGGGATAAATATTGGAACTACTAAAAATGCAAATATTTCAATGGAGTGCTATATAATAAAAAGAAAAGAGTTTTTAAAGATAGTTTATGAATGTATAAACAAGGGAGAGTATTCTTATTTTGAAGATTTTATAGCAGGAAACTTAAAAGAAATGAATGTTGGTTGTTATGAGCACAAAGGTTTTTTAAAAATAATAAATAGTGTTAAATCATATTTTGATTTAAGTAAGATGCTCCTTGAAGAAGATATTTCAAATGAAATTTTATATTCTGATGAGAGAATATTTACTAAAGAAAAAAATGAGTACCCAACTATTTATACACAAACAGCAGATGTTGAAAATTCATATATTGCAACTGGATGTAATATAGAAGGAAAAGTAAAAAATTCTATAATATTTAGAAATGTTCACATAAAAAAAGATGCAGTTGTAGAAAATTCTATAATAATGCAAGGCTGTATCATTGACGAGAATTCTGAGGTTAAAAATGTAATTTTTGATAAGCAAGTTACATTATCAAAATTTAAGAGTATAAAAGGAGAAGAAGAGTATCCAATAGTAGTTGAAAAATATGGGACTATATAAAAAGCCGACTCTTTGTCGGCTTTTTATATAAATTAGGGGGTAATTTTAATATGAAAGTACTTTTTGCAACAGCTGAATGTTGGCCATTTGTTAAAACTGGAGGTCTTGGAGATGTTTCTTATGCACTTCCAAAAACTTTAAAAAAACAAGGTGTAGATATTAGAGTAATACTTCCAAAGTATTCAACAATACCAAACTACTTAAAAGAAAATTTAAAAGAAGTTGCAGTTTTTAGTGTTAATGTTGGTTGGAGAAATCAATATTGTGGACTGCTTGAGACTGAACTTGATGGAGTAAAATTTTACTTTATAGATAATGAATATTACTTTAAAAGAGAATGTGAATCAAGCTATATATATGGATTTGGTGATGACTGTGAAAGATACACTTTCTTTAATCATGCTGTATTAAAATCTATTGAAATACTTAATTTTTATCCAGACATACTTCAACTAAATGATTGGCATACTGGAATAATGCCACTACTACTAAAAGAAAAATATAATTTTGGAAAATATAAAGATATAAAAACAGTTTACACTATACACAATCTTCAATATCAAGGGGTATTTTCTAAAAATGTAGTTGGAGATATTTTGGATATTGATAACAACAATTTTTATAGCATAGAATATTTTGGTGGAATTAATTTTATGAAGGCTGGAATAAACTTTAGTAATATGGTTACCACAGTTAGTAAAAATTATGCACAAGAGATTCAAACAGATTTTTATGGTGAGAGTTTGGGTGGATTATTAAAGTTTAATAACCACAAATTAAGAGGTATATTAAATGGAATAGATTATGATATTAATAATCCAAAAACTGACAAAGAAATATTTGTAAATTATGATAAAGACTCAATAGAGAATAAGAAGCAAAATAAATTAAAGTTACAAAGTTTATTAGGGCTTGAAGTTAATGAAAATATACCTATGATAGGAATCGTATCAAGACTTGTTTCACAAAAAGGGCTTGATTTAATATCTTGTGTTATGCCTCAAATTATGAAACAAAACGTTCAGTTAGTAGTTTTAGGAACTGGAGAACAAAGATATGAGTCTATGTTTAGTCACTTTGCATATGAAAATCCTAGAAAACTTTACGCATCAATGACTTTTGATAGTTCATTTGCTCAAAAGATATATGCTTCAAGTGATATGTTTTTAATGCCATCTCTTTTTGAACCTTGTGGTATAGGTCAATTAATAGCTATGAGATATGGAACTTTACCAATAGTTAGAGAAACTGGAGGTCTTAAAGATACTGTTATTCCTTATAATGAGTACACAGGTTGTGGAAATGGATTTAGTTTTGCTAACTATAATGCTCATGAAATGCTTGATATTATAAATTATGCTATAAGTGTATTTAATAATAAAGAAAGATTTAATAAATTAGTATTTAATGCTATGAGTACTGATAATAGTTGGGAAAAATATGCTAAGGAATATAAATCTTTATATGAAAGCATGTGTAAATAGAGATTGGAGGGAGATTTTTTGAGTAGGTTAATCACAAAATCAAAATTCAAAAAAGAGTTTGAAAGTAAGATGCAGGGAATGTATGCACAATCTATAGATGAAGCAACTAATGAACAATCACTAAATGTTTTATGTAGTGTTATAAAGGACTCTTTATCAAAAAACTGGATTGAAAGTAAAAATAGAAAAGACAAAGAAATTTACTATTTTAGTGCAGAGTTTTTAATGGGGAAACAATTAATGACCAATCTTCTTAATCTAGATATAGTAGATGTGGTTGAAAAAGGTCTTGATGAATTAGGTCTTAATCTTAATGATATATGTGTGGCAGAAAGAGATCCAGGACTTGGTAATGGTGGACTTGGTAGACTTGCAGCTTGTTTTTTAGATTCTATGGCATCTCTTAACATAAATGGACATGGATATGGAATAAGATATAAGTATGGTCTTTTTGAACAAAAGTTTGTAAATAATCAACAAATAGAAGTTCCAGATAATTGGCTTAGTCAAGAGGGTTATGCTTGGGAGAGTGTAAGAGCTAATAAAGCATATGTGGTTAAGTTTGGTGGATACGTTGATATGAAAGAAGAAAACAATAGATTAGTTGTAACTTTAAAAGACTATATACCAGTTATGGCAGTAAGATATGATATACCTATAATAGGATACAAAAATAATTGTGTTAACTCACTAAAACTATTTAAGAGTCAAATTGTAAGTAGAGATTTTAAAGATAAAATGACAAACTCAAGAATACAAACTGGAAGCTATGAAGAAGCTATAAATTATAAATATTATGCAGAAGAAATTTCAGAAGTCTTATATCCAAATGACTCAACTTATGAAGGAAGACTTTTAAGACTTAGACAAGAATATTTTTTCACTAGTGCTGGTATTCAAGATATCATAAGAAGATACAAAAAACAAGGAAGAGATATAAGAAAGCTTCATGAAAAAGTTTGTATTCATATAAATGATACGCACCCTTCTTTATGTATACCTGAACTTATGAGAATACTTTTAGATGAGGAAAATTTAAGTTGGGATGAAGCTTTTGATATAACTTTTAAAACGACTTCTTATACAAATCATACTATAATGACAGAGGCTATGGAAAAGTGGCCAAAAGAAATGATAAAAAATCTTCTTCCAAGAATTTATATGATAATCGAAGAAATAAACAAAAGATTTATAGATAAACTTCATAATGATAATGTTAGTTACGAAAATATAGAAAAAATGAGTATAATGACAGAAGATGAAGTTAGAATGGTTAATTTATCAATAGTAGGAAGTCATAGTATAAATGGAGTTGCAAAGCTTCATACAGAACTTTTAAAGAATGAAGTATTAAAAGAATTTTATGATTATGAACCAGAAAAATTTAATAACAAAACTAATGGTATAGCTCATAGAAGATGGCTTATGAGTTGTAATAAGGAACTTAGTGAACTTATTACAAGCAAAATAGGAAATAGGTGGCAAAAAAATACTTTAAAATTAAAAGAATTAGAAAAGTTTGATGATGATAAGGAGTTCTTAAAAGAGTTAGAAAAAATCAAATACAATAATAAATTAAAATTAGCAAATTATATAAAAAATAAATATAATGTAGATATAGATGAAAATTCAATATTTGACTCACAAATAAAAAGACTTCATGCATACAAAAGACAGCTTTTAAATGCTTTTAATATACTTAATTTATATCACGAATTACTTGAAGACCCAGAAAAAGAAATTGTACCAAGAACTTTTATATTTGCTGCAAAAGCAGCACCAGGATATTATTTTGCAAAGTGTGTTATTAAATTTATAAATTCTTTAGCTGAAAAAATAAATAATGATGAAAGAATAAATGGAAAAATAAAAGTTATATTCCTTGAAAATTATAGTGTTTCACTTGCTGAAATGATTATTCCTGCAACTGATGTTAGTGAGCAAATATCAACTACTACAAAAGAAGCATCAGGTACTGGTAATATGAAGTTTATGATGAATGGTGCAATAACACTTGGTACTATGGATGGAGCTAACATTGAGATATGTGAGCAGGTCGGAGAGGAAAATATGGTTATATTTGGTTTAAGTGCTGAGCAAGTACTTGAATACAATAGATTTGGGGGTTATTCATCAGTTGATTTATACCATTCAGACTATAAGATTAAAAGAGTAGTTGATGACCTTATAAATGGATTTATACCAAATATAGAACACGAAGGAAGAGAAATATACAACTCTTTAATAACTTACAACGATGAGTATTTTGTATTAAAAGATTTTTCACAATATATATTAGCACAAGAAAAGATAGAAACTTTATATAAGGATAGAGAAACTTGGAATAAAATAATGCTTAAAAATATAGCAAACTCTGGTATATTCTCTAGTGATAGAACTATAGAAGAATACTATGAAGATATTTGGAGTAAGTATTAAAAATTTAATCGTGTGGCATTAGTCACACGATTATTTATTAGGGGAGGATTTTATGAATTATAATTCTTGGTTTGATAAAGAACCATTTGGAGCAATTACAATAAATGATAATGCTAAAATTAAATTAAAATCTTATGAAGACTTTGAAAAAATAGATTTAGTATTTTATAAAGGGTTTGATGAGATTTTAAGAGTTGAATTAGAAAAAAATATTTATGATTATAATATAACACTGCCAAAATTTAGTGATGGTATTTATAATTATCATTTTGAAGCATATATTAATGGTAACGTAAGATTTTTTGGTAAGAATGAATTTAATGGAAATATAAAAGAATTCTCAAAAGACTTTATAAATAAATATCAACTAACAGTTTATAAAAAGGTAGAAGTTCCAAATTGGTATAAAGAAGGAGTAATGTATAATATTTTTGTTGACAGATTTAATAATGGAAACAAAAGTGGAAAAATAAATTCACCAAAGAAAAATAGTTTTATTTATGCTAATTGGTCTGACGAACCTATGTATATAAAAGATAATAATGGAAATATAATAAGATGGGATTTTTTTGGAGGTAATTTAAAGGGAGTTATTGAAAAACTAAACTACTTAAGTAAATTAGGAGTTAGTATAATCTATTTAAATCCTGTTTTTGAAGCAAGAAGTAATCATAAATATGATACTGGAAATTATAAAAAAGTAGACCCTATGTTTGGAGATGAAGAAACATTAAAAGAACTTATAGAAAAAGCTGATAAAAAAGGTATAAAAATAATTCTAGATGGTGTATTTAGTCATACTGGTGTTGATAGTATTTACTTTAATAAGTTTAATAATTATAATGAAATAGGTGCATACAATTCAGAGGAGTCTAAATATTTTAATTGGTATAAATTCAAAAACTATCCTAATGAATATGAGTGCTGGTGGGGAATTAACGACCTTCCAAATGTAGATGAGATGAATGAAAGTTATAGAAATTATATAATCTATGATAAAGATAGTGTTTTAAATAAATGGATAAGTATGGGTATTAAAGGGTTTAGGCTTGATGTTGCTGATGAGCTTCCAACACAGTTTATAAGGGAGTTTAAGAAAAGATTAAAAGAAGTTGATAGTGATAGCGTTTTGGTTGGTGAAGTATGGGAAGATGCATCAAATAAAGTTAGCTATGGAGAAACTAGAACTTATTTATTAGGTGAAGAACTTGATAGCGTTATGGGATATCCTTTCAGAAATAATATGGTTTATTTTTTAAAAGGACATATATCATCTAGTGATTTAGTAAATAGATTTATGACTATTAAAGAAAATTACCCAAAAGAAGCTTTTAAATCAAATCTAAATATTTTAAGTTCACATGACACTACAAGAATATTAACAGAACTTGATAACGACAAAGAGTTAGTAAAATTAGCTGTATTAACTCAAATGACATTTGAAGGAGTTCCATATATTTATTATGGAGATGAGGCAGGACTTTTTGGAGGTAATGACCCAGAAAATAGAAAGACTTATCCTTGGAAAAATGAAGATACAGAAACTCTTAATTTTTACAAAAATGCAGTAAACTTTAGGAATAAAAATGAAACTTTAAAAATTGGCGATACAGAATTTTTATATAATGATGATGATATATTTTCATTTATAAGAAAAGATGAGAAGGAAATTTTAGTTTTAATAAATAGAAGTAACGAAGATAAGAATATAGAAATAAAAGATAAAGTTTTAGAAGAAATTTTTATAGATAATAAAAATAAAATAAAAATTCAGAATAATAATATATTATTAAATAAAAAATCATATAGAATATTTAATGTCTTAAAAAAGCTTTGATTAATTTCAAAGCTTTTTTTGCACTAAAAATAAAAATATCCATATAATAATTACAAACAACTTTCAGGAGGTTTTTATGTGTGGAATAGTTGGTTGGTGTAATATAAATAAAAATATATCAGATAATATAGAAATAGTAGTAAAAATGAGAGATACTTTAATAAATAGAGGTCCAGATTCATATGGCATAAAAACTTATAATAATTCAATACTTGCTCATAGAAGGCTAGCAATAGTTGACCCAACGGGTGGTCTTCAGCCAATGACTAAAGTTATAGGAGATAATGAATACACTATAGCATATAATGGAGAGCTTTATAATACTGATGAACTTAGAAATGATTTAATAAATAAGGGATATACTTTTAATACTTATTCAGATACAGAGGTTTTACTTACAAGCTATATTGAATATGGTAAATATTGTTTAGATAAAATAAATGGAATATACGCTTTTGCTATTTGGAATGAGAACAAAAAAGAATTATTTTTAGCAAGAGATCCACTTGGTGTTAAGCCATTATTTTATAGTTTGAAAGATGGAGGAGTTATATTTGCATCTGAAATTAAAGCACTGCTTAAGCACCCAAGTGTTGATAGTGTTGTTGATAAAGAAGGTATTTTAGAGCTTATTTCACTTTCTCCTCAAAGAAATCTTGGAAGTGGTATATTTAAAGATATAAAAGAAGTTCCACCTGCACATAGTTTAACTTATAATGAAAAAGGAATAAAAGTTAATGAGTACTGGAAACTTGAAGCAAAAGAGCACGAACACAATTTAAGTCAAACAACAAGTACTTTAAGAGAGCTTTTAGTTGATGCAATAGAAAGACAACTTGTAAGTGATGTTCCTGTATGTACATTTTTATCTGGTGGTCTTGATTCAAGCTTTATTTCTTATGTATCAGCAAAATACTTTGAAAGAAAAGGAATGGGAAAACTTAATACTTTTTCAATAGATTATATTGATAATGATAAGTTTTTTAAATCTAGTGAATTTCAGCCAAATTCAGATGGATACTGGATTAAAAAAATGGTTGAGTATATAAATAGCAATCATACTAATATTGTTTTAGATAATGTAGAACTTGCAAACTATCTAAAGGAAGCTACTTTAGCAAGTGATTTACCTTTAATGGCAGATATTGATTCATCACTTTATTTATTTGCCAAGGAAGTTAAAAAAACTGCAACAGTTTCACTAACTGGAGAATGTGCAGATGAGATTTTTGGAGGATATCCTTGGTATACTAAAAATATAGAAAATATAGAAATTTTCCCTTGGGCAGAAAGTGTATCACATAGACAAAATTTATTAGCTAAAAATTTATCTGATTTGAAAATAGAAGAATATGTAAAAGGAGTTTGTAGCGATAGTTTATCTAAAGTTCCTAAATTAAAGGGCGAATCAAAGGAAGATGAAAAAATGAGAGAGATGTTTTATCTAAATATAAAATGGTTTATGATTACTCTTTTAAATAGAAAAGATAGAATGACTATGGCAAATTCACTTGAAGCTAGAGTCCCTTATGCAGATAAAAGAATAGTAGAGTATGCATTTAATATACCAAAAGCTATGAAGTTATTAAATGGACGTGAAAAGGGACTTTTAAGAGAAGCTATGAGAACAATCTTACCAGATGAAATAATAGATAGAAAGAAAAGCCCTTATCCAAAAACTCACAATCCAATTTATACAAATGCAGTTTCTAGTATGTTAAGAAATATAGTTGATAATAAAAATGCAAGAATGTTTGATATAGTTGATAGAGAAGCTGTAAGAAAAATAGTAGATACAAATGGAGAAAGTTTTATAAAGCCTTGGTTTGGGCAATTAATGAGAGGGCCTCAAGTTATGGCTTATTTAGTTCAACTTGAAACTTGGCTAAATGAATACAATGTAAAACTTGATATATAGATGTGGTTATTCCACATCTATTATTTTTTGTATGAAAAAAGCCTTTGCTAAAAAACAAAGACTTAAAATGGAGGCGACACCCAGATTCGAACTGGGGATAAAGGAGTTGCAGTCCTCTGCCTTACCACTTGGCTATGTCGCCATATTTTATATAGTTTATTATATTCACTGTATTTTAGTTTATTACTAATTTTTGATTAAAATTTGGTATAATTTATTATACTCAAATACTAAATAAGTGTTACTAAATAATTGTATAAATTAAGTGAAAGTATAAAAATAATAAGAACTTTCAATTAATAATTATACTGTATATGATAAATAAAAACTTGCTTACTAAAATAGTAAGCAAGTAATAGTAGCTATTTTTTTATTAATTTAGAAACTTCCATTAAAAGTGAAGCAATAATTGCTAATAATAATGAAGTTAAAAGATTATTAAATCCATATTCAGCTGGAATATCAAAAATACCTCTTGTAAATGGAAGTAAAGTAAACATAAATATTAAAAGACATATTAAAACTGAATATAAAACGTATCTATTGCTAGTAAATCCTAACTTAAATATTGTTTCAGTATTTGACCTTGAAGCAAATGTTTGTATAATTCTTGATAAAGTTAGAGTAGAAAATGCCATAGCAACACCCATATCTGGTGATATTTTCATACCTATATGTTGAGACACTATTGTAACAATACCTATTATAGAACCTCTAACTAAAACAGTTTTTAAAGTATTTTTCTCTAATATTTCCTCATTTACATCTCTTGGAGGACTTTTCATTATATCTTTTTCAGTTTCCTCAAGTCCAAGAGCAATTGCAGGTAAAGAATCTGTAACTAAGTTTATAAATAATAATTGAATAGTTGTAAATGGATTTTTAAGTCCAGTAAAAACTGCATAAAGTATAGCAATTATTCCACCTAAATTACCAGAGAATAAATAAGTTATAGATTTTTTGATATTCGCATATACAGTTCTACCAACTTCAACGGCATTAACTATTGTAGCAAAATTATCATCAACTAAAACCATACTAGAAGCATCTTTTGCAACCTCAGTTCCACTACCCATTGAAATACCAATATCTGCTTGTTTTATTGAAGGAGCATCATTAACTCCATCCCCAGTCATAGCACAAACCTTACCTTTTTTCTGCCAAGCTCTTACTATCCTAATTTTATTTTCAGGAGATACTCTAGCATAAACTGATACCTTTTCTAAAATCTCATCAAGATTTTCATCACTAAGATTATCAAGCTCTTGACCAGTTAATGATATATCACCATCATTAAATATTTTAATCTCCTTTGCAATAGCAACAGCAGTAGTCTTATGGTCACCAGTTATCATTATAGTTTTTATGCCAGAATCATTAGCACGACTAACAGCATCATAAACTTCTTCTCTTGGAGGATCTATCATAGCCATAAGTCCAATTAAAGTTAAATTAAATTCATCATCTAGACAAATGGAATTTTTATCTATAGATTTAGTTGCAAAAGCTAAAACTCTAAGAGCTCTATTTGAAAAATCTTCATTTACTTTTTTAAATTCATTAATTAATTCATCAGTTATTTTAGTAGTTTTTCCATTTACCAAAATAGAATTACATCTAGAAAAAACTACATCTGGAGCACCCTTTACAAACATTATATTATTATTATCAACTCTATTTAGTATAGACATTAATTTTCTATCACTATCAAATGGAACCTCAGAAATTCTATTGTAAGTTTTTCTTATATTTTTATAGTCAATATTTTTATTATTAGCATAATTTATTAAAGCTATTTCAGTAGGATCACCAATTTCAACTCCATCTGAATTTATATCAGAATCATTACATAAAATAGAAGAAAAAAATAAAGCATTTTCTTCTAAATTCTCGTTGGTTATTGCAACTTGAGAAATATTATTTTCTAATTTTAAATCATTCTTAACAAATGTATCAACAACAGTCATTTTGTTTTGAGTTAATGTACCTGTTTTATCAGTACATATTACACTTGTCGAACCAAGAGTCTCAACTGCAGGAAGTTTTCTTATAATAGATTGTTTTTTAGCCATTTTATTAGTACCAACTGCTAAAACTATTGTTACTATTGATGATAAAGCTTCAGGAATAGCAGCAACAGCTATTGCAACTGAGAACATAAATGAATCAGATACATTTCCACCTCTTAAAACTTGTACTAAAAATATTAAAATAGAGAGTAAAACTATAAGTATACCTAATTTTTTACTGAATTTTTCAAGCTTTATCTGAAGAGGAGTCAATTTATTATCAGCGTTTTGGAGTAAATTTGCAATTTTTCCAACTTCTGTATACATACCAGTCTTTGTAACAACAAATATACCTCTACCATAAACAACCATTGAACCACTAAAAACCATATTTTTCATATCACCTAAAGCACATTCATTATCTATACAATCAGTATGTTTTAGAATAGGTTCGGATTCTCCAGTAAGCATACCTTCTACAACCTTTAAACTTTGAGATTCTATAACTCTACCATCTGCTGGTATATAATCACCAGCTTCAACTATTACAATATCACCAGGAACTAATTCACTTGATGAAACCATTATTTTTAAATTATCTCTAATAACTTTTGATTCAGGAACAGATAATTTTTTTAAGCTATTTAATGAACTTTCAGCTTTTTTTGTCTGAACTACTCCAAGTATTGAATTTAAAACTAAAACTGAGAAAATAATTACTGACTCTATATATTCTCCCAAAAATACTTGAATAAGTGATGCAATTAATAAAATAATTACAAGTGGTTCTTTAAAACTATCAATGAATAATTTTAAAGTGGAAGTTTTATTTTCTTCTTTTAATTCATTGTACCCGTACTTATTAAGTCTTTTTTTGGCTTCACTTTTTGATAAACCATTAATATTAGTTTTCAAATTTTTTAATGTTTCTTTTGTAGTCTTTTTATAAAACATAATAACCCTCCTTGTTTTTTTCAAAACAAAAAAGACCTCTAAAAGTAAATTGAATTTACTTTGAAGGTCTTGCTAACAAGTTAATACTCGCTAATTAGCCGGGATTTATCCGAAGTGACGACTAATTATCACAAAGTGAAAGCTACTCCCCTTCTTAGGGACTTTATTCGTTTTTTTAGATTATATAAATATAATTATAACTTGTCAATAATTTTTTAATTAAAACCTTTTTACAACTCCAAATTCAAAAAGATTTTCTCCAACCAAATCACATTTAAATGCATCTACAAACCACATAACATCTTTTACTTTTATACATTTTACTAAGAATAAAAATACTAAATATAAAAAAATACTAAGTATTATAATAAAAGTTAAATTTAAACTTGTGTAATAAGATATTAACTTAACTATATTACCAGATAAAAAAACACATATTGCTGGTAGTAAAATCCAATCAATAAACATAAATCTAATCTTTGTAACTTTAAGAAGTTTTCCTATACTAAGAATTGAATTTATAAGTGTACCAGCAAATAATACTAATATAAATCCTAATATTCCTTTTTTAGGGATTAAATATAGTATTAAAAATATTCTAATACTCATGTCTATTAAGTTAAATTTTAAAGTAGCCATTTGTTCATCAAGTGCATTTAAGCTACCATCAACAATTCTATCTAAATACATAAAAGGTATAAGAGGAGCTAAAACTTTAAGCATTATACCAACTTGATTATTTTTATAGATACCAGTACCCATTTCATCAGAAAATATCATAAAAAGTCCAGTAGAAAAAACTGCTATAAGTAAAGTAAATTTGAAAACTTTTGAAATTATGTAATTAACTCTTTTTTTGTTATTAAGAGCATTTGCTTCAGCTATTTCAGGTATTATAAGAGTAGAAAACGATGCTAAAAAAACTGAAGGAAAAAATAAAATAGGTAGTGCCATTCCTTTTATAACTCCAAAAACTTCTAAAGTAGAAGATGATGAGGTACCAAACTTTCTAAGGGCTTCTGGAATTAGCATATCTTCAACAGTTTTAAGACCCATTTGAATATATGAACTACAAGCTATAGGAAAAGATATTGAGAAAATTTTCTTAAAACTATAATTATTATTCCTGTAAAGAGGATTGTTTTTTTTGTCAAATATGTATAAAATATAAAAGTAAATTGTACTGACTATATTACCCACAGAAGTACCAAAAGCAATTAAAGTACAGGTAAACGAAAGACCTTTATCAGCATAAAGTCCAATAAATGATATTATTATACCCATCATAACTACACTTTCAACTATATCTGCAGAAATACTTCTCACCACTTTTCTCATACCATAGAAGTATCCGTGAAAACAAGCTCCAACACTTATAAAAGGTAGAGAATAAGATAATATTCTAATAGGAGCAATAGCGCGGTAATCTTTAATAAAGTTATTACCTATAAAATCAGCACCATAATAAAGTATTAAAAACATAGAAATACCAAATAGTAAACTATAAATAAATGAGTTTCTCATAATTCTATTTATATTATGAGGATTTGATTTTCCAAGTTCTTCTGCAACAAGTCTTGTTGTTGTAACTCTAATACCAGAAATTGATATAGTAATTGCCATTACATAAATACTCATTATAAGTTGAAAAAGACCCATTCCCTCTGAGCCTATTTTTCTAGATAAATAAACTCTAAAGCTCATACTAATAAAGCTAAGTGATAATGTTGCAATAGTTAAAATAAGAGCATTTAGTATTAGTTTTTTTCTTTTCATAAGTCCTCCTAATTTTTAATTCAATTGTAAATATTAATATATATGAATTAAAAATAAAAAATATTTGTAAAGGATATAAACTATAAACTAAAAGTAAAAATATATTTTGTAGTAGATTAATACTCAAAAATAATGATAAAATAATTGTACACAATTTATTAGGGAGGTATTTTTTTTGAAAGTAACAATAAAAGATGTAGCAAAAGAAGCAAAAGTTGCAACTTCTACAGTTTCAAGAGTATTATCAAATAGTCCAAGAATAAGTCAAGATACTAAAGATAGGGTAAATGAAGCTGTAAGAAAATTAAATTATAAGCCAAATGCAATAGCAAGAAGTTTAGCTAGTAAAAGCAGGACTAGAATAATAGGGGTAGTTCTTCCTGAAGAAGCTTCTGATATTTTAAGTAATCCTTTTTTTATAAATGCAATGAAGGGAATTAGTGAATGTGTTCAAAGGAAAAATTATTATATAACATATGCATTTAGTGAAAACAAAGAAAAAGAAATAGAACATATAAAAGATATAACTAATATAAACTTAGTCGATGGAGTTATATTACTTAGAGTTGATACTAATGATAAAAATATAGAGTATTTAAAAAATGCAAACTTTCCTTTTGTTGTAATTGGAAGACCAAAAGATACAAAAAATACACTATGGGTTGATAATGATAATTTTAGTGCTATGGAGAATGTTGTATTTAATCTTATAGAAAAAGGATACAAACGTATAGGATTTGTTGGAGCAATAAAAGAGCTTAATATGTCTTTTGATAGACTAAATGGATACAAAAGTGCATTAGAAAAAAATAATATAAAATATGATGAGAGTATCGTTGTTAATAAAAATAGCTTTAACGAAGAAGAAGGAAAAGAGGCTTGTAAATATCTTTTAGAAAAAAATGTAGATGCAATTGTTACAACTGATGACTTATTAGCATTTGGGGTAATTGATGAAATGAATAATAAAAATAAAGAGATTGCAGTAGTTGGATTTAATAATAATAAGATTGGAGAATACAAAACTCCTTCTTTATCGTCTGTAGATATAAATTCATTTGAGCTTGGTTATAAAGCTGCAAAGCTTTTAGTTGATAACCTAGAAAATACAGAAAATTGCAAGACAAATTACATAATAAATACTAACTTTATTGAAAGAGACTCTACAAAACATAAAAATATAAAGAAAACTTATTTGTAAATTTACAAATAAGTTTTTTTATGCCAAAATATTTATATATTAATAATTTTTGACTTATTTATGTGGAAAAAATAAAAAATAAATGATAATATAGTGTTTTAAGGAAAAATTATACACATTTACTTAGAAAAGAGGAAGATTTGTGATGTTTGAAAAAAAATTGGCAATGTCACTAGGAGTGTCTGCACTTGGTGTTTTGGTTTCATCAACAACTTCTTTTGCAGATGAAAAAGAAGCATTTGTAACTGCAAGTGCTCTAAACGTTAGAACTGAATCTAGTATAAATTCTTCTATTATAACAAAAGTTTATAGAGGAGAAGTAGTAAAAATAATTGAAAGTAGTAATGGATGGTATAAAATAAAAACAAATAGTGGAGTAGTTGGATGGTCTAGTGCAAATTATTTAAAAATAAATCAAAGTAGCATAATTCCAGAAGTAGATAAACCAACTCAACAAGAATTTAATTTAAATAATAAAATAGGTATTGTAAATGCAAGAACACTAAATTTAAGAAGTGGTGCAGGTACTAATTATTCTGTTATATCAAGGCTTAAAAGAGATGAGAGCTTAAATATAATTGAAGAGAGTAATGGTTGGTATAAGGTAAAAACAAGTAGTGGATTAGTTGGATGGTCAAGTAGTAAATATATCTCTTTAAAAAATACTAATCAAAATAATGGACAAGATATATCAAATAATACTCAAGAAAATGTAAATAGTGATGAAAACAAAAATGAGATTAATGATAGCATAAATAAAGATGGTATAGTTACATCAGCATCACTAAATGTTAGAAGTGGTATTGGTACTAGTAATCATATTATAGCTAAATTAAAAAAAGGAGATACTATAAAAGTAATTGAAAGTAAAAACGGATGGTATAAAATAAAAATGACTAATGGTATAACTGGTTGGTCAAGTGGTAATTACATAGATTTAATTGAAGATAATAATTCTCAAACTAATACCGAAGAAAGTGAAGAAATAAAAGAAGAAATACCAAAGGTAGAATCAAGCATAGTAAGTGATAAAGCTCAAAAAGTTATAGAGTTAGCTAAAGAGCAAATTGGTAAACCTTATTTATGGGGTTCAGAAGGTCCTGATAGTTTTGATTGTTCTGGACTTGTTTATTATGTATTTAAAGAGTCTATTGATATGACATTACCAAGAACATCAAGAGACCAATATAAAATAGGTGAGGAAGTTTCAAAATCAGACCTACAAGTAGGAGACCTACTTTTCTCAAGTAGTAGAAGTGACAAGGTTATAACTCATGTTGGTATATATATGGGTGATGGAAAAATGATACATTCGCCAAACTCTGGTAAAAATGTAGAAATATCAGATATAAGTAGTAATTACTGGGAAAATTCATACGTTGGTGCAAAAAGAGTATTATAGGATAAAATAATTAAATATTACATAAAATAATAGAGTTTAAATATAATTTATAAAAACTATTTTGGAGGTAGTAAATGGTAAAAGGATTTACTCTTAAACATAAAGAGCACATAAAAGAAATTAATTCTGATGCTAAAATATTTACTCACGATAAAACAAAAGCAAGAATTTTATATATAGGTAATGACGACACTAATAAAGTATTTTCAATAGGATTTAAGACTCCACCAAAAAATAGTACAGGAGTTATGCATATACTAGAACACAGTGTATTATGTGGTTCAAAAAAGTTCCCATCAAAAGAGCCTTTTGTTGAGCTTGCTAAGGGTTCATTAAATACTTTTCTAAATGCAATGACTTATCCAGATAAAACACTTTATCCAATAGCGAGCCAAAATGAAAAAGATTTTTTTAACTTAATGGAAGTATATTTAGATGCGGTATTTTATCCAAATATATACAAAAATAAAGAAATACTTATGCAAGAAGGTTGGCACTACGACCTTGAAAATAAAGAAGATGAATTAACTTATAAAGGTGTAGTATATAATGAGATGAAAGGTGCTTTTTCTTCTCCTGAAGGAGTTTTAATGAGAAAGGTGCAAGAAACATTATTTCCAGATACTATATATTCTAACGAATCTGGAGGTGACCCAGAATTTATACCAGATTTGACTTATGATGAATTTATAGAAACTCATAAAAAATATTATCATCCATCAAACAGTTATATATTTTTATATGGGGATTTGGATTTAAATAAAGCTTTAGAATTTATAGATAAAGAATATTTATCTAATTTTGAAGAAAAACATTACGAAGAAGAAATAAAAGAGCAAAAAGGATACGATAAGTTAAAAGAATTTACTTATTCTTACTCTATTTCTGAAGAAGACGATGAAAAAGAAAAAACTTTTATTTCACTAAATTATGTAACAGGAAAATCTACTGACGAAGAAGTATACACTGATTTAAGTTTACTTCAGTATATACTTTTAGGTGCAGAAGGAGCTCCACTTAAAAAAGCTTTAATAGATTCAGAAATTTGTAAAGATGTTTTAGCTAGTTTTGATAATGGAATACTTCAACCTACTTTTAGTATAATAGTAAAAAATAGTGATGAATGTCATAAAGATAAATTTAAGGAAATAGTATACGACACTTTAAAAGATTTAGTAAAAAAAGGTATAGACAAAAAATTAATAGAAGGTTGTATAAATACTTTTGAATTTAGATTAAGAGAAGCAGATACTGGAGGATATCCAAAAGGATTAGTATACTATTTAAATGCAATGGATAGTTGGCTGTATGGTGGTGACCCACTTATGTATATAAGATATGAAGACCAACTTGAGAATGTAAAGAAAGCTCTAACTACTAATCATTTTGAAAAGCTTATAGAAAAATATTTACTTAATAATACACACGCATCACTTCTTGTACTAAAACCAGAAAAAGGTTTAGCAAATAGACAAGAAGAAGCTTTAAAAGAAAAGTTAAATAAGTTTAGACAAAGCTTAAACGAAAAAGAGCTTCAAGAAATTATTGACGAAACTCAAAATTTACTAAAAAGACAACAAACTCCAGATACTAAAGAAGATTTAGAAAAAATACCACTTCTTAATCTGTCTGATATAGAAAAAGAAGTACAAGATCTGAAAGTTTATGAAGAAAAGTTTGATGATATAAATATTCTTAATTATAAAACTTTTACAAGTAATATTTCGTACTTAAACTTTATGTTTTATTCAAAGTGTATAGAAGAAGAAGATATACCTTATTACAGCTTACTTTCTAGTTTACTTGCTAAGGTTGATACTAAAAATTATAATTATAAAGAATTATCAAATGAATTGCTTATAAATACAGGAGATCTTTACTTTAGAACACAAGCTTATGTAAAAGAGGAAAACTATAATAAGTTCTATCCATTTTTAGAACTTAAAACTAAAGTAATGAATAATAAAGTAGCTAATGCTATGGATTTAGTTGCTGAAATAATTGAAAACTCTTTATTTGAAGATAGTAAAAGAATAAGAGAAATAATAAGAGAACTTATATCAAGAGTTGAGATGGTATTTATGCAGTCAGGTCATAGCGTTGCTATATCAAGACTTTTCTCATATATATCTATACCTTCTATTTACTCAGAAAAAATATCAGGGTATGATTATTATAGATTCCTAAAAGATATAGAAAATAACTTTGACTCAAAAATAGAAGAAGTAAAAGAAAAACTATATAAAATAAAAGAAACTATATTTAATAAAAACAATCTAACAGTTTTTGTTACTGGAGAAGAAAGAGAAGTAAATATATTAAAAGAAAACTTAAATAAAGTTTTAGATGTTTTATCTACTGATAAAGTTTCTAATTATGAATATAATTTTAACTTAGAAAAGAAAAATGAAGCTCTTATGACTCCTGCTAATGTTTTATACGTTTCAAAAGGTTATAACTTCAAAGAACTAGGATATAATTATAGTGGTAGTATGTTAGTTTTAAAAACTATACTAGGTTATGAATATCTTTGGAATAGAGTTAGAGTACAAGGTGGGGCTTATGGATGTATGAATACAATAAATAGAAACGGAAATATTGGATTTGTTTCGTACAGAGACCCTAATTTATCTAAAACTATAAATGCTTATGATGAATGTTATAAGTTTATAGAAAGTTTTGAGGTTGACGAAAGGGAAATGACAAAATATATAATAGGAACTATAAGTAACTTAGATACACCTCTTAATCCCTCATCAAAGGGAGAAAAAGCACTTAATCTTTATATAAAAGGAATAACTAAAAAGGATTTAGAAAAAGAAAGAAAACAAGTTTTAGAAACTAAGATTAGTGATATTAGAAGCTTTAGTAATTTAGTAAAAGAAGTTATGGAAAAAGAATATTTAGTTGTCGTTGGTGATGATAAGAAAATTAAATCTGAAAAAGATTTATTCAAAAATACTATAAACATATTAAACTAAAAAATGCCTAGAATTTTTCTAGGCATTTTCGTTGTTTTTTAAGTTTTTCTTATAAAATGAATAAAATAATGTTGCAGAAACTAATGCAGAAACAATATCAGCAATAGGTTCAGCTAATAATACAGCAAAAAATCCGTCTTTTATAAACATTGGAAGTATAAAAACAAGAGGAATTAGAAGTATTATTTTTCTAAGAAGTGCTAAGAAAAGAGAAATCTTTGCACGACCTAATGCTAAAAATGTAGTTTGGCAAGAAACTTGTAATCCAAACAAAAATATACCAGCAAAGTATACTTTTATAGCATCAGAAGTTATTGCTACAAGTTCTTTATCGTTATTAAATATTTTTACAAATACTTCAGGAACAATCATTAAGCTAATGCACATAAGAGTAGTATAAAGGAAACAAATTAAAGTACAATATTTAAAAGTTTCTGATACTCTTTTAAAATTTTTAGCTCCAAAGTTATAGCTAATTATAGGTTGCGCTCCTTGAGTAAACCCCATACTTGGAAGAAGTATTATTTGCATAATACTACTCATTATTGTCATAGCACCAACAGCCAAATCACCACCATATTTTAATAATTGATTATTAAGAGATATTAAAACTAAACTTTCGGTTGATTGCATTACAAAAGGTGCTATTCCTAAGGTTGATATAGATTTTATTATTTCTTTATCAAATCTTAAATATTTTTTATTAATTTTTAATATTGTTTTTTTGCCAGTTAAAAATATAATTACCCATATTGCAGATATTGCCTGAGATGTTATTGTTGCAAGTGCTGCACCACGAACACCCATATCAAGTACAAATATAAATATTGGGTCTAGTACTATATTAGTAATAGCACCTATTGTAACTGTAAGCATACCTGTTTTTGCAAATCCTTGAGTATTTATAAATGAATTCATACCAAGTGATATTTGAACAAATATAGTACCTAATATGTAAAGACCTATATAATCAAGAGCATAATTTATAGTTTGATTACTCGCACCAAATGCCCATAATATAGGTTCTTTAAATAATAAGAAAAATATAGTTAAGAAAAAAGCAATAACTAATAGCATCATAAAACCATTATTCATTATTTTTTCTGCACTATCGTTATCTTTTTCTCCCATTTTCATAGCAACAAGTGGTGCTCCACCCATACCAACAAGTGCACTAAATGAATTTATTATAAGTATTATTGGAAATGCAACTCCAACACCTGCCATTGCAAGTTCTCCATTTTCCATTTTACCTATAAAAATTCTATCGACAATATTGTATAAAACATTTATAAGTTGTGCAATTATTGCTGGAGTAGATAATTTTACTAATAACTTTAGTATATTATCACTCCCCAAATTAGTAGAACTATTCATAAACAACCTCCTTTATTTTAGTAATTATATATCATACAAAAATTAAGTTCAACAAAAATAGCTACTGAATCTTCAGTAGCTATCTTATTAATTATTTATTAAAACTGCAAAACATTCATATGGTTTTAAAGTCATATTTTGAGTTAAACTAATATTATAATAATTTGAAATTAAAACTTCACCATTTAAAAATTTATCTTCTATATTAATTTTAGCTTCATGCCCAAAGAAATTACATACAACTAATAATTCTTGATTATCTAGTTTTCTTATGTATGCTAAAATATTTTCATCTTCTTTAAGTATAGGAGTTATATCACCGTGAGATATTATATCGTATTCTTTTCTTAGATTACAAAGACGAGCATAGTATGAATAAATAGAGTCATCTTCATTTATACACACTTTAGCATTTATAGTTTTAAAATTATCTGCCATATCTATCCAAGATTTACCTTCAGTAAATCCACCATTCTCATCCCATTGAACAGGTGTTCTAGAGTTGTCTCTTGATTTTGATTTTAATATTTCAAGTACATCTTTTTCAGAATATCCTTTTTCAAGTAAAATTTTATGAGCATTAATTGATTCAACATCTTTATATTTTTCTATTGTTTCAAAGTAAGGGTTAGTCATACCAATTTCTTCACCTTGATAAATATAAGGTGTACCTCTCATTAGGTGAATAGTTGTTGCAAGCATTTTTGCTGATTCTTTATGATATTTTTTATCATCTCCAAATCTTGATAAAGCTCTTGGTTGGTCATGGTTACACCAAAAAGTGGCGTTCCATCCATCTCCTTCTTGCATTCCAACTTGCCAATCAAATAATATTTCTTTAAGTTTACTAAAGTCAAATGGTGCTAAAGACCATTTTTCTCCATTTGGATAATCAACCTTTAGATGGTGGAAATTAAAAGTCATACTTAATTCTTCGTTTTCTGGCTTTGTATAGTTTATACAATGAGAAATAGTAGTTGATGACATTTCTCCAACAGTCATAGAACCTTCATACTTAGAAAATACATTTACATTCATATCGTGTAAGTATTCGTGTATTCTTGGTCCATCAGTATAAAAACGTCTACCATCGTGATTTGGACTTTCTAAAGTATCATCTTTAAAACTTTGGTCTTTTGATAATAAGTTTACAACGTCAAGTCTAAACCCATCCACACCTTTATCCATCCAAAATCTCATCATTTTATAAACTTCTTCTCTTAGTTTTGGATTTTCCCAGTTTAAATCAGCCTGAGTAACATCAAATAAGTGAAGGTAGTACTTGTCAAGTTCTTTTACATATTGCCAAGCAGAACCTCCAAATTTTGACTGCCAGTTATTTGGGACTTTGTCAGACTTTTTCCAAATATAAAAATTGTGATAAGGATTATCTTCACCCTTTAAAGCCTCTTTAAACCATTTATGTTCAGTAGAAGTATGATTAACAACCATATCCATTATAAGTTTCATACCTCTTTCGTGAACTTTATTTAATAAATCTTCAAATTCATCCATAGTACCAAATATAGGGTCTATATTGTAATAATCTGCTATATCATATCCATTATCCTTTTGAGGAGATACATAAATTGGTGTTAGCCAAATAACTTCCACTCCTAAATTTTTTATGTAGTCAAGTTTTTCTATTATTCCTTTTATATCTCCTATACCATCACCATTACTATCCTTAAAACTTTTTGGATATATTTGATAAACTACTGATTTTTTAAACCAATCTTTATTTTTCATAAAATACTCCTTTATCATAAATAAACTCACTAGGCAAATACCTAGTGAACTAATATTTTTATTTAGATTCTTTATTAATAGTCTTACTAAATATCATAGTAAGCACGAATGGAACAATAACTGCAATTGCCATACACATTATAAATGGAATCCAAAATTGAGGTTTGATAGCTAAAAATCCAGGAAGACCTCCAATACCTATTGAGTTTGCAACTACACCAAACATTGTAGATACACCAGATGCAATTGCTGAACCAATTATTGCAGCATAAAATGCATATTTATATTTTAAGTTAATACCAAACATTGCAGGCTCTGTAACACCAAGCCAAGCAGAAAGTGATGCTGATAAAGACATTGATTTTATTTTATCATCATTTTTAAATAAAACAAATATTGCAAATGCAGCAGAACCTTGTGCTATATTACTTAAAGCTATAAGAGGCCATATCATTGTACCACCTTGATTTGCAATTAATTGTAAATCTACTGCTAAGAATGTGTGATGAAGACCAGTTATAACAAGTGGAGCATATAAAAGACCAAATATTATACCTCCAAATAATTTAAATGGACCAGTTAATAATCCTGTAAATACCATAGCAATTCCATCTCCTAAAGTACGAGAAACAGGACCTATAACTATATAAGATAATAATATTGTTAAAAGTAGAGTAGTAAATGGTATTATTATCATTTTTAAAACGTCTGGTATAAATTTTCTTAAAGTAAGTTCTATTTTAGATAAAACTATACCAGAAAGTATTGCTGGTATTACTTGTGCTTGATAACCAACTTTTTGTATCGTAAACACTCCAAAATCCCAAAAAGGAATTGTTCCGTTCATAGATGCTTCAGCATAACCATAAGCATTTAAAAGTTGTGGTGAGACTAAAGTTATACCTAAAACAATACCAAGTATTTCAGAACCACCAAACTTTTTAACTGTAGACCAAGTAACAGCAACAGGTAAGAAGTGAAATATAGCTTCACCTAAAATCCATAAGAAGCTATGAACTTCAGCCAAAACAGGATTTAAAGATGTAAGTGTTTGAGTTCCATCACCAAATAAAGCTAAATCACCTATTATATTTCTAAATCCTAATATAAGTCCACCTGCAATAATAGCTGGAAGTATAGGAATAAATATTTCAGCAAGTCCTCCTATTACTCTTTGAATAGGATTCATATTTTCTCTTGCTACTTTTTTAACTTCCTCAGTAGTAGCAGCTTTTTTACCAGTTAGTGCTAAAAGTTCATCGTGAACTCTTTTAACTTGAGGACCTAGAACTATTTGAAATTGTCCTGCACTAGTAAAAGTACCTTTAACTACGTCTAAAGCTTCAAGTCCTTTTTTATCAGCTTTTGACTCATCTTGAAGTACAAGTCTAAGCCTTGTTACACAATGAGTGATACTTACTATATTGTCTTTTCCACCAATCAGTTCAAGTATTTGAACTGAATCTTTGCTTGCACTCATAAATAATCTCCCTTCTTAAATTAAAATCGTTTTCTTATGATTGCTTAAATAAAATATAACTTGTTTAAACAAGTTTGTCAATAGAAATTATAATTTTTATGGATCATATTTTTATTAGTTTTATAAATTATATTTAATTATTTAAAACTAATTTTTAATATATTTTTACCAATTAAGTGAAAAAGTATTTATTTTATAATTATCTTAAAATATATTTTTAATATTTAACTTTTAAAATTCAGGTTGTGTAGTAATCAGAAACATATATTTTGACATAAAAACGATAATATAATAAAATATTTAAAAAAAGAAATGGAGAGAAAATGAAATCTAACAAGTATATATCTATATATAATTACTTAAAGGAAAAAATAATACTTGGGGAATTTAATAAAAATAATAAATTGCCTTCAGAAAAAGAATTGACAGATTTGTTTAATGTAAGTAGAAATACAGTAAGACGTGCAATAGATAAATTATCAGATGAGGGGTTTGTATCTAGTGTTCATGGAAAAGGAGTATTTTTAATAGAAAGTAAACCACTTAAATTCTTAGTAGGTGGACTTGAAAGTTTTAAGGAAGCATCAATAAAAAATAATTTAGATTTTAAAACAGATGTAGTTTTATTTGAAGAAATTATTGTAGATGAAGAATTATCAAAAAAGAGTAACTTTTCTATTGGAACAAAAGTATTAAATATTTGTAGAGTTAGAAATACAAACAAAGAAAATACAATAATAGATATTAATTATTTTGATTTAGAAATAATAAAAAATATTACAATAGAAATTGCAGGTAATTCTATATATGAATTTATAGAAGATAATCTCAAGTTAAAAATCAGCGGAGCACAAAAGATTGTATCTGTTCAAAAATCATCAAAACTAGATAAAAAATATTTAGACTTAAAAGGAAATGATTTTGTTGCAGTAATAAGTAACTTTGTATATTTAGATGATGGTAGATTTTTTGAATACACAGAATCAAGACATATACCAGATAAGTTCACATTTAGTACGTTTGCAAAAAGATAAATTAGTAAAGATAATTTATTATCTTTACTAATTTTTATATAATTTATATTATATCTTTTAGAGTATATTTTGATAGACTTAATAAAAAAAATTCTAAAGATTGATTTAAAATAGGTTTTAATTTACAGTGGCTTTCTATATTACAAGTATTATTGTCTGAAAAGCATTCAATAATATTTAAATTTTCACCAGATTTTTCAAAAACATCTCTAAGATTTATCTCACTTGGGTCTTTTACTAGTTTTATTCCACCATTTCTTCCTTTTGAAGATAATACATAGCCATTTTTTGATAATTTATATATTACTTTTTTTGTGTGATGAGGAGATAATTTTAGTATAGAAGACAGCTCATCTACCGTAAAAAGACTGTTCTGGTTGTGTCCAAGAAAAATTAATATTCTAAAACTATAATCAGTAAACTTAGATAATTGCATAAACCTCTCCATAAAAATAATTTTAATATATTCTATCATAGTTCTATAATTAATAAAATACATGTTTATCATATAAGAATATATGATATAATTAAAAAAGAGTATATAATTTACTTATTTAAAGGAGGATATTATTGAGAATATTACTTTTTATCTTAGGAACAATAAGCACATCATTAGCAGTATTAGGAATTATTTTACCAGTACTTCCTACTACACCACTTTTACTTTTAGCACTTTTTTGCTTTAGTAAATCATCTAAAAAATTTGAAACTTGGCTAATAAACTCTGACTTATACAAAAACTATCTTGAAGAATTTGTAACAGAAAGGTCAATGCCACTAAAAAGAAAAGTTATACTAGTTAGCTTTGCTACAACTATGATGATGTTTCCACTTTTTATATTAGATTATTTATTTATAAAGACAATAATATTATTATTGTTGTTTTACTTATACTACTATTTTATTTTCAAAATAAAAACAACTTAAATTTTTCTTGCAATAAAAAATAAGCAATGTTATAATTAATAAAAAGTGTATTTTAAATACACGAATTAGGAGGGATATATTATGTTAAGTAAAAAAACAATAGATATAGTAAAAAGTACAGTACCTGCATTAAAAGACCACGGTCTTGAAATAACTACTACATTTTATAAAATTATGTTTGAAAACAATCCAGAAGTGAAGCCACTTTTTAATATGGACAATCAAAAATCTGGTTCTCAACCAAAAGCATTAGCTATGACAATACTTGCAGCTGCACAAAATATAGATAATTTAGAAAGTTTACTTCCAGCAGTTAAAAAAATAGGGGAAGTTCACGTTAATTCAAAAGTTAAGCCAGAACACTATCCAATAGTAGGAAAAAATTTATTACTTGCTATAAAAGAAGTTTTAGGAGATGCTGCAACAGACGAAGTACTTAATGCTTGGGGTGAAGCATATGAGGTTATAGCAAAAATATTTATAGATGTTGAAGAAGACATATACAATCAAAAATAGTTTTAATAAATTTTTATAAAGAAGATGAGAAGTATCATCTTCTTTTTTATTTTAAATTATAATCTTTAAGATTTAATTAAGTTTAATTAAGTATTATCATTTAGTAAAAATTAATCTTAGGGAGAAAACATATGAAAAATATATTAATTAATAATAAAAAATTAATTTTAGTATTTACAGTATTATTTTTTATTTTATTAGGTTTAGTTATAACAAAAATAAATAAAGATAAAGCTATTTTAGAAGCTAAATCCAAAAAAAATATCGTGGTATTAGGTAGTGAGCCAGAAGCTATAACTTCTGCTGTTATAAATAAAAGACTAGGATATAACGTTTATATGATAACTGAAGATGAAAATTTAGGTGGTTTATTTACTGAAGGTATGCTTACTGCGTTTGATATAAATTATTATCCTGATAAAGTTATACTTCACAAAGGCTTTTTTGATGAATTGTATGAAAATGCAAGTAATGGATATAATCTTGACTTAAATAAAACTCAAAAGTTTTTTGATAGTGTAGTTAAAAATGAAGATATAAATTTGGTAAAAAGTGCTACAAATATAAAGCCAATAGTAAACTCAAATGGTAAGTTAGAAGGAGTTTACTATGAAAAAGATGGAGAAAGTTTTGAAATAAAAGCAGATTTTGTTTTTGATGGTTCTTATGAAGCTGAATTTACTAGAAAATTAGGGGCTGAATACAAAACTGGACGAAGTGAATTTGGTATGCCTGATGAATATGCAGCAGCAGGAATTATGTTCTCTCTCAATGGAGTTGATTGGGAAGAATTAAAAAGTGCTATAAAGGGAGATAATGACCCAGAAACTGGTATAAACCAAAATGCCGCTTGGGGATTTAAAGAAATGTATAATTATACTCCAACTGATGAAATATTTAAAATGAGAGGACTTAATATATCAAGGCAAGATAATGGAAGTATTGTATTAAATGCACTTTTAGTATTAGGTGTAGACCCTCTTGATGAAAATTCTTATAATGATGTTTTAAAAAGGGCTGAAAAAGAAATTCCTTTAATAGTTGAATATATGAGAAAAAACTTAAAAGGATTTGAAAATGCAACATTAGATAAAATTGCAAAAGACCTTTATATAAGAGAAGGGGTTAGAATTATTGGAGAAGAAACTTTAGATGGTTATGATATAGTAGCACATACTGAGTTTTCTGATGTTATAGGTTATGGAAGTTATCCTGCTGATTTACAAACTTCTACAAAAGAGAATTATGGTAATGCACTTAACGGTAGAAGTATATACGAAATACCACTAGGTGCTGTAATGCCAAAAGGTATAGAAAATGTTGTAGTATTAGGTAGATGTGCAAGTTTTGATATAGTAGCACACTCAAGTGCAAGAACTGTGCCAGTACTTATGAGTATTGCTCAAGGTGTGACTTATGCTGTTGATTATGCACTAGAGAATGATTTAACTTTAAATGAGGTTAGAGAAAACTATATGTATGAAGTTCACAAAAGAATGAAGACTATTGGTAATATGAATATAGTAACTATGCCAGAAAATGAATATGAAGATAGTTTTTCTAATTATTCTATAGAGTTTTTAAGAAAAAAGGGATTAATTACTACAAAATACTTTGAAACTTTACCTATAAATGAAACTGCAAATTTTGAACAAATAAGAAGTATAATAAATCTAGCAAGAGAATATACTCAGATTGAATTTACTAGTGAACAAATAAGCTATCTTAAATCTTTGGAGGGGATTTGTGAAAAAGAAGATTTAATAAAATTAATTTCAGTTTTATTAAATAAAGAGTATAATTCATTTGATGAAATGAAAAAAGATGGTGTTTTAAGTGAAGATACTTTTAATAGATTAGAAAATGATGATGTATTAATAAATGCACACTTATATTGTGTTATGTGTGATTATATAAAGTATATGCAAAAAGATTTTGTTGAGGTTACATCAAAAGAAGAAAAAGATGTTTTAATAAAAGATTTTTAGTAGCGATATTTTCGCTACTTTTTTATTTATATTAATGTATTTTAAGATTTAATTAAGATAAGAGTGATAAAATTTAGTTTATAAAGTAGGAGGGATAGTTTTTATGAACAAAAGACTTTTATCTATAATATCAATATTATCATTAAGTGTTAGTGTTGTTGCCTGTTCTAGTGGAAATATAAATACAAGTTTAGATAAAAATCTAAGCAATTCAGAAGAAAAATATACTTTAAGCCTACAATCTATGAAAGAAGTTAGTGTAGGAGATGCAGGTACTAAAATAGAGTTATCAGAACAAACAAAAATAACCGGAGCTGGTGCTATAGTAGATGGCAATAAAATCACTATAAATTCGGCTGGTACCTACGAAATAACTGGTAACCTTGATGAAGGACAAATAGTTATAGATGCAGGTGATGAGGATGAAGTTTATATAATACTAAATGGTGTTAGTATTAAAAACACAAAAACATCTCCAATTTATTCAAAAAATTGCAAAAATCTTATAATATCTTTAAAAGATAATACAGAAAATACTCTAACTGATGGAGAAGAGTATGTTTTAGAAGAAAATTCAGATGAACCAAATTCCACTATATTTTCTAAAAATGATTTATTTATAACTGGAAATGGTTCTTTAAATATAAATGCAAATTATAACCACGCTATATATAGCAAAGATGAACTAAAGATTCAAAGTGGAAACATAAATATAAATTCAAAAAATGATGGAATAAAAGGAAAGGATTGTATAAATATAACTTCTGGAAATATAACTATAGTATCTGGAGGAGATGGAATCCAATCCAGTAATACTGAAGAAGGTAGAGGATACGTTTTAATTGAAGGTGGAAATATAAACATAAAATCAGGAGGAGATGGGATACAAGCAGAAAATAATTTGATTATAAAAGAAAGTAGCGTTATTGATATAATTACTGGAGAAGGCAGTGAAAATAATACTAGTTCACAAGATAATAATAGTATTCCAAATAGACAAAATGGTCAAGTTCCACCAGAATTACCAAATGGCGAAAAACCAAACGGTCAAATACCTCCTAAATTACCAAATGGAGAAGTAGCAAACGGTGAAACTCCACCAGAACTACCAAACGGAGAAAAACCAAACGGTCAAACTCCACCAGAATTACCACAAGAAACAACTAACAATAACGAAGAAACTACTCAGACTAAAGAAGATGCAATAAGCCAAAAAGGTATAAAGGCAGGGTTAGAATTAGTTATTGATAGTGGAAAAATAAATATAGACTCATATGAAGACTCTTTACATTCAAATAATATATTAGCCATAAATAACGGTGATATTAGTTTATCATCAGAAGATGATGGGATTCATTCTGATAAAGAACTTTATATAAATGGTGGTAATATAAATATATCAAAATCATACGAAGGAATTGAAAGTGAAGCTATAAATATAAATGGTGGTAAAACTAATGTAAAGTCTAGTGATGATACTATAAACGCAAGTTCTTCTGGCAAAGATACTTCTGAAAATCTAGTTAAGATAAATATGAACGGAGGATACTTAAACCTAGATACTTCAAATGGTGATGGTATTGATTCTAATGGAGAAATTGATATGAATGGTGGAACTTTAATAGTTAGTGGACCATCAGGAGGTGGAAACGGCATAGTAGATTACGATAGAACATTTAATATAACTGGAGGAACTTTTTTAGCTACAGGTAATATGGAAATGTTACAAAAACCAGATAGTGGTTCTACTCAAAATATAATAAATATAAATATAAAAAGCCAAGAAGCCAATACTATTTTTAATATAAAATCAGAAAGTGGTGAAGATATATTAACTTACTCGCCTAATAAATCTTATCAATCTATAATAGTTTCAACACCGAATATAAAATCAAATGAAAATTATGAGATAAATATTGGTGGAGAGTATGAAGGGGATAATGATAATGGATTATACTTAAATGGAACTTATACTAAGGGAGAAACAATAGCAACTGTATCAATATCAGAAACTATAACCACATTTAATCAAGAGGGTATAAGTGAAAACCAAATGAATAGAGGTTTTAGAAAAAAATAATATGAAAGGTAGTAAAAACTAGTATGCTAATAGATATTACTGAAAGAATTAGAATTAGAAAACTAAATCGTCTTAATGATATAAAAAATGAACATAGGATAATTCTTAAAAAAAGTGAAGATATAATTAAAAATCTTAGTAATAAAGAACTTATAGAAGGTGATTTAGATAGCATTATAGAGATAATAAATTTATTAGAACGTGAAGTTGAAATACTTGGTGATAAATTAAATGAATGTTTAAGTTATATGTAAGGTGATATAAAATATCACCTTTATTTTTGTTGTGGAAGTTCTACTATAAATGAAGTTGTTTTATTTAATTCACTATTTGCAAAAATATTTCCACTGTGTTGTTTTACTATTGCATTTGCTATTGAAAGACCAATACCATATCCACCAGTTTCTATATGTCTTGAGTCATCTACCCGATAAAACCTTTCAAATATTTTATCTATGCTTTCTTTTGGTATACCATACCCAGTATTTTCTACTATTAAGATTATTTTATTCTTTTTAGAATATAAATAAACATTTATTTTACCGTTTTTGTTGGTATATTTTATTGCGTTATCCATTAAAATACTAAATAACTTTTTTATATTTTCTTTATTTCCATTTATAAATAAATCTTTTGATATATTAGTTTCAAGAGTTATATTATTTTCATAAATAATAGCATCAAACATAAGTAACATACTTTCAATAATATTACTGATGTTTATTTTTTCAAGTATAATTTTATTTTCATCTATATCCAACTTTGAAAGAGTAAGCATTTCATTTATAAGAGTAGACATTCTATTAGTTTGGTCGTTTATATAATTTATCCATTTAATTTGGTTATTTATAGTATCATTTTTGTTACTTAAAATCAAAGAAAGATTTGTTTTTATTATAGTAAGTGGAGTTTTTAACTCATGAGAAGCATTAGTTATAAATTCTTTTTGTTTATCAAATGCTTCTTTTATTGGTTCTATACTTTTATTAGTAAAATAAATACTTATTAAAAGAAGTAATATTAAGCTAAGTGAAATTATAATAAAAAAACTCTTAAAAAGTTCTATAAGTAGATTTTGTATGTTTGTTCTATCTATAAAAGCTATTTTTGTTCCAAATTCACTTTTGTGAATTAAATAAGAGTAAGGGCTATCGTCAATATTTACTATATCATAAGACTTATTTTTATTTAATATATCATAAATTACTTCTTGAAAACTATCAGTATTAATTTCTGTATCGAATGATTTTACAATATTATCTATTTTATTTTCTTTATCAAGTTCCGTAATAACATAAATAACGTGTGGAGGTAATTTTCTATTATTAACTAAAAAATCTAAATCAATTTTAACTTGGTTATTAACGTTAGAATAAGTTATATAAAAAATAGTTGAAAATATTGCTATAAAAACTGATGTCAAAAGTGACATATTTATAACTATAAATTTTATCTTAAGTTTATCAAACATTTTTTACTCCAATCTATATCCTACTCTTCTTATAGTAGTTATTTTCACGTTAGATTCAATATATGATAATTTTTTTCTTAAAAAAGATATATAAACTTCTAAATTATTATATTCAACATCAGAGTCAAACCCCCAAATCTTAGCTATTAAATCATCTTTATCAACAACAGCTTTAGGTCTTTGAATAAAATATCTAAGTATTTCAAATTCTTTTAAAGTTAAAATAATGGAATTATTATTACAAGAAAGCTCATAAGTTGATATATTTAAGTTAATATCAGAAAAATAAATTATATCTTTATTAACAAAATCTAAGTTTCTTCTAGTTATTGCTCTTAATCTTGCAAGGAGTTCATCTGGAGAGAATGGTTTTTCTAAATAATCATCAGCACCAGAGTCAAGACCAACTATTTTATCTTCAATGCTATTTTTTGCTGTAAGTATTATTATAGGAGTATTTATTTTATTTTTTCTAAGGTTTTTTAATACTTCTATACCATTCATTTTTGGAAGCATTATATCAAGTATTATTGCATCATAAATATTTGTAAGTCCATATTCAAAGCCACTCTCACCATCAAATACAGCATCAACAGAGCATTTATTTGTAATTAGTATTTGTTTTAGTGCATCAGAAAGTTGGGTTTCATCTTCTACTAGTAGTATATTCATTTTAATTTTCTCCTTTTTAATGTATTTTACAAAAAAAGTGTAGCATAAATCTACACTTAATATTTTTCAGTTACTTCACAAAGAGTTAGAGTTATATTTAAGTTTCCATTTCTAGACCTTATGTCATCAAGGAAACTTTTTTTATCTGATGAGTTTTTTAGTTTAATTTTATATATAAGTTCAAATAATGAACCAAAATCTCTAGTTTTTATAGACTCAATATCATAAAATGTAGTGTAGTTTTCAAATATATCATCAAACACACCATCATAATTTAAATCCTCAGGTATAATTACTTTTAAAGTCATAGTCTTTGTTTTATTAGATACTTTGTCTATTTTACTAATTATTAGCATTAGAAATGACAATATACTTGTAAAAACTACCGCATAACCTATATAACCCATACCACAAGTAAGACCTATAGCAAGTGTAAAAAATACGTAAGTTATTTCTTTTGTTGATGCAGGGGCACTTCTAAAACGAATTATAGAAAATGCACCAGCTAAACTAAATGCACGTGCAACATTATTTCCAACAAGTAATATTATAATTGAAATTATAACTGGAAGCATAATTAATGTTATTGAAAAATCGTTGTAAAAATTAGTTGTATTGTAAGTTTTATTATATAAAAAACTTATGAAAAGACCAAGTATTGATGATGATACTATAACTATTATAGCATTATATAGAGTAAATGAATCACCATTTGTTGATGAAATAATTGTTTCTAACATATTTTATTTCTCCTATCATTAGTATTTTCTAAAGAGTAGTTTATATACTCGTTTCCATATTTTGAAAAATGAGTATTATAAATTTTTAATTCTGAAAGTATTTTTGTAAACCAAAGAGGTATAGCACCTATAAATTTGACCTCCATTAAATATTTATCTTTGTCTAAAATATTAATACCGCTACATTCTGACTCAAGGTATAAATCTTTTCTTCTTGATATTATATTTGAGTCAAAAGTTATTCTAAAATCAGGATTATCTTTACCGAAAAAAGCGTGTCTAGTGTATCCTATATAAACTGAAGGAGAAATTTCATTATTTTTAAGGTAATAATCAATTTCTTTAATAACTTGTTTACTTGTGTTATCAGGAGCACCTGGATAAATACCATTTTCCAAAAAGTCATAAGCCTCTTTAAGAGTTATTACTATCCTTCTTTTATTAACTATTCCATTTACTTTCTTCTTTAGTTCTAAAAATACTTTATCATCTAACGAAATACTATCCTTATAAGACCTAAGTCTTAATTTTTCTTTGTAATAAGGCTTTGATATAGAGTGTCTTATTACATCATTATTTTTAGTATCAAAGTAAATTGTATATATATTATAGTTATTATTATTTTTACAGTATTTATCTAAAACCATATAATCTTTTAATTTAAGTATTAAACTATTGTATTGAGTAGAATTTATTATGAATTTCTTTTCAAATCTCTTAAATGATTTAATCGCCATTTTACCCTCCTAGACTTTTGTTATGTAAGTTTAAATAGATTATATTAATTAAAACTTAAATAAATCTTAATTTAGTTTTAATCTAAAATAATAATAAAAAAATACAGGTTTCCCTGTATTTTACATTGATATTAAAGATAGGCATTGTATTTGGCTAAGTATTCCTTGGGATAATGCTTCTATTTTTTCTTTATTAACTTCTAAATCACGAATAGCTAGAAAAGTTAAAAAAGAGTTTATGGCTACCTTTTCATAAATATAAAAATAAGTAAATTTATCTTGTAAAAAATCTTTGTTACTAATAGAAGTATTTATTAAAATTAATTCTTCTAAAGTTATATTTATAATTGTTTCAATAGGTAAACTTTCTTTAATTTTATTATTTAAAACTAAGTCAAACTTTTCTTTTGCGAAGCTATTTAGTTCTATTATAGTATTTATTATTTCACTAGTATTAGAATTATTAGCTAACTTTCTACATTCACTTGATATCAGATTAGCTCTACTTTTTATATCATCAATATTATTTTTATAGTGTATCAAATTTGTTTGTAACTTATTATTTATAAAAATATCGTTTTCCTCAAGGCCAAAACTCATATTTTTATATTTTAAAGATATAGAATTTAAATCATTATAAAGTTTTATTTCTTCTAAGTTTTTCATATTTATTCACCCAAACATAATAAATTTTAGTATTATTAAATTAAATTTTATTATACAATAAAGAAGAAAAATATTCATTATATAATAGAAAATTATAAAAACTAATATAAAAAAAGTGAATAAAATCTTAACTCTATGAACTTTAACAATTATTGTAAATGATATAATATTAACTTAAATTATAATATAAAATATTTAGGAGGGTTTTATGTATTTTATAGGTGTGGATATTGGAGGTACAGGAGTTCAAGCTGGTATAGTTGATGAAAGTGGAAACATACTTTTTAAGAAAGAATGTAAAACTAATGTACAAAATGGATTTGAATCTGTGATGGATGATATAAATGATTTAATTAGAAGTATGATTTTAGAAAATAGTTTAGATATAAAAGATATAAAGTCTATTGGTTTTGGGGTTCCAAGTTTTGTAAACAAAAAAGGATTAGTTACTTGTGTTAATCTAAATTGGCACGAAGTTAATTTTATAGAAGCAATTAAAAAAAGATTTCCTGAAGTAGATGTTTATGCTGAAAATGATGCAACAGTTGCAGCTATTGCAGAATATAAATTTGGTAGTATGAAAGACAAAGATATATGTGTTATGTATACTTTAGGTACTGGAGTTGGTGGAGGAATAATAATAAATGGAAAAGCAATAACTGGTTCTCATGGAATGGCGTCTGAAATGGGACATACTATAATAGGGGAAAATTATTATGATTGTAATTGTGGTTCTAATGGTTGTTTAGAAACTTTTTGCTCAGCAACTGCAATAATAAATTATGCTAAGAAGCTAATAAACGAAGGAAACAAAAGTATAATACTTGAATTTGTAGATAATAAGATAGAAAATATTACTGCAAAAGATGTTTTTGATGCTTATAGAAAAAATGATGATGTAGCAATAAAAACTATAAATAGATTTAAAAAATATTTAGCAAAAGCATTTGGAAGTATGGTAAATACACTAGACCCTGATGTTATATGTATTGGTGGAGGAGTATCAAAATCTAGTGATATTATACTTGATGGAATAAATGATTTAGTAAGAGAAAACATACTTTATAAAAATGAGGAGTTTTGTGAGATAGTTTGTGCAACTCTTGGTGCAGATGCAGGAATAATAGGGGCAGCATTTTTAGGATAAAAGTGAAATTATATTATAAAAGCTATACAAAGTATATCTTATATAATATAATATATTGATTTTGAAAACGTTTCTAAATATAATTAGCTTATAAATTTTTAAAGATGGGAGATTTGAGTATGAAAAAAGATATGTTCTATACTATTGATAAGATTAGAAATAGAATAAATGAACTTGATGGATTTAGATATAGAGAAGCTTTTGATATAAAAGAATTTGATACTAAATTAAATGATGATAAAGATGTATCACCTAAAATACCAACAGAGTTTGATGGTAAAATAGCTTTAGGTGAAACTTGGAAAGGTAGAGATTTATATCTTTGGATGACTAAAAAAGTAGATATACCAAGTACTTGGTGTGATAAAGATATAGTTGGTATATTTGATTTTGGAGAAACTGGAGCAGGAAATAACTCTGGATTTGAATCGCTTTTTTACTTAAACAACAAGCCTTATCAAGGTGTTGATAGTAATCATAAGGAAGTATTTTTACCAAAAGAATTAGCAGGAAAAAGTGTTGATTTACTTTTTAGATTGTGGACTGGACTTGAAGGTGGAGGAGAACCTAAAGAGCAAGAACATAGGATAAATAAAGCGAAAATTGCTTATCTTGACAATAAAGTAGATGATTTATACTATAATGCAATAGTAATACTTGAAACTATTGAGGAACTTGATGAGTTTTCAGTTGATAGAGTTAATCTACTTAAAATGGTAAATGATAGTTTAAAATTAATTGATTGGTCATACCCTGGAAGCGAAGAGTTTTATAAATCAGTTTATGAAGCTAGTGATTATTTAAACTCTCAAATAGATAAAATAGATAAAAACTCAGAAATAAATGTAACTTGTATAGGTCACACTCATATAGATGTTGCTTGGCTTTGGAGATTAAAACATACTAGAGAAAAGTGTGCAAGGTCATTCTCAACAGTACTAAGACTTATGGAGAGATACCCTGAGTACATATTCTTACAAACTCAACCACAACTTTATGAATATGTAAAAAATGATTATCCAGAATTATACGAAGTAATAAAGCAAAAAGTTAAAGATGGAAGTTGGGAAGTTGATGGAGGTATGTGGCTTGAAGCTGACTGTAATATTCCATCAGGTGAATCATTAGTAAGACAAATATTAGTAGGTTCAAGATTTATAAAAGAAGAATTTAATAAAGATGTTGAGTATTTATGGTTACCAGATGTTTTTGGTTATTCTTGGGCATTACCTCAAATACTTAAAAAATCTGGAATAAATACTTTTATGACTACTAAAATAAGTTGGAATCAGTACAATAGAATGCCACACGATACATTTAATTGGAGAGGTATTGATGGAACAGAAATACTAACTCACTTTATAACTACTCCAGAGCCTTGGAGTCAACCTGGTTCTTGGTTTTATACTTACAATGGTAGACTAACTCCAAAAACTGTAAAAGGAGTTTGGGACGCTTATACAGATAAAAATTTAACTAAAGACCTTCTAGTATCTTATGGATTTGGGGATGGTGGCGGTGGAGTTAACCGTGAAATGCTTGAGTATAGAAGAAGACTTGAGAAAATGCCAGGACTTCCAAATGTTAAAACTGGAAAAGCAGGTGAGTATTTTAAGTGCTTAAGAGAAAAAATAGAAAATACTGATGAGTATGTGCATACTTGGGATGGAGAGCTTTACTTAGAATATCATAGAGGAACTTACACAAGCCAAGCATATACAAAGATGATGAATAGAAGACTTGAACTTTTATATAGAGAAACTGAATGGTTAGGTGTAGTAAATTCACTTAATAATAATGATTGGTCTACTTATCCAGCTAGTAATTTAAAGTTAGGATGGAAAACTATACTTAGACATCAATTCCACGATATAATTCCGGGTTCTTCTATAACTGAGGTTTATGAAGATACTAAAGTAGAATATAAAGAAGCAGAAGAAATTGCACTAAAAGAACAAGAAAACTTTAATAAAAATTTAGTTAAAGAAAATCAAAATTCATTTACAGTTATAAATAATGCAAACTGGAATAGAAATGAAATTGTTGAGATAGAGTCTAACTTAGAAGGTAACTTCTATGATGAAAATAATAATAAATTAAATTCACAAAAAGTTGCTAATAAATATTTTGTTGAAGTGAATGATGTAAATTCTTTAGGATTTAAAACTATAACTTTAAAAGAAGAAAATATAGAAAAAGAAAACTCTAGCTTTATTTCTTTAGAAAATGGAATATCTACACCATACTACAACATAATTTGGAATGAATTTGGTCAATTAACTTCTATATTTGACAAGGAAAATAATAGAGAAGTTTTAGCTAAAGGTAAAAGAGGAAACGTTCTTCAAATGTTTGAAGATAAACCAATGGCTCACGAAGCTTGGGATATAGACATATTCTATCAAGAAAAAATGAGAGAAGTAACAGATATACAAAGTATAGAGTTAGTTGAAAATGGAAACTTAAAAGCAGTAGTTAGATTTAATTATAAATATATGAATACTACTATAAGTCAAGATATGGTAGTTTACAAAAATAATAGGAGAATTGATTTTGTAACTGATGTTAATTGGAAAGAGAAAAAGCAACTTCTTAAAGTAGCATTCCCAGTTAATATAAGAAGTACTATGGCAACTTGTGATGTTCAGTTTGGTAATGTAAAAAGACCAACTAACTGGAATACTTCTTGGGAAATGGCAAAATTTGAAACAGTAGCTCAACAATGGGTTGACTTATCTCAAAGAGATTATGGGGTTAGTTTATTAAATAATTGTAAGTACGGGCACGACATAAAAGATAATGTTATAAGACTTACTCTATTAAAATCAGCAACTCATCCAGACCCAGTACAAGACCAAGGTGAGCATAACTTTACTTACTCAATACTTCCTCATAAAGGAGATTTTGTTGAAGCAAATACGGTAAAAGAAGCTTACAGCTTAAATCAACCACTAAGAGCTATAAATGGAAACTTAAATGATAATATAAAAACTAAACTATTTAATTTTAACAATTCTTATGTATTAGTTGATGCAATCAAAAAAGCAGAAGATAGTGATATGGTAGTTCTTCGTTTCCACGAATACTCAGGAAGTAATCAAGAAGTTAAAATAACTAGTGATTATGATATAAAAGGATGGATGGAAACTAATCTAATGGAAAAACCACTTGAGGAATTAAGACTTGAAAATGAAATAAATATAAGCGTTAAGCCTTATGAAATAAAAACTTTAATGATTAAAATGAACTAAAGATAAGGGCTATTTCAAATTTATATTTGAATTAGCCCTTATTTATAAAAATTTATATTTAGAGGGAATTATTATGAAGAAAAAAGCACATATAATATCTCATACACATTGGGATAGAGAATGGTATTTACCATATGAAACTCATCATATGATGTTAATAAAAACTATGGATACTTTACTTGAAACTTTTGAAAAAGACCCAAATTTTAAATATTATCATTTAGATGGCCAAACAGTTTTACTTGAGGATTATTTAGAAGTTAGACCAGAAAAAAGAGAACTTTTAGAAAAAGTTATAAAAGAAGGTAGATTAAATATAGGACCTTGGTATGTACTTCAAGATGAGTTTTTGACTAGTAGTGAAGCAAACGTTAGAAACTTACAATATGGTCATAAAGACTGTAAAAAATATAATGTTGAGCCTTGTAAAGTAGGCTATTTCCCAGACTCTTTTGGGAATATGGGTCAAGCACCACAAATATTAAAACAAGCAGGAATTGATTCAGCAGCATTTGGTAGAGGAGTTAAGCCAACAGGGTTTAATAATGAGGTAAGTGCAGATGATACATTTGAATCTCCTTACTCTGAGATGTATTGGGAAAGTCCAGATGGTTCTAAAGTTTTAGGTATACTTTTTGCAAACTGGTATTGTAATGGTATGGAAGTTCCTACTGATGAAAAAGAAGCTAAAGAGTATTGGGAAAAAAGAATAAATGATGCATCAAAGTTTGCTTGTTGTGATGAGCTTTTATTTATGAATGGTTGTGACCATCAACCAATACAAACAGACTTATCAAAGGCAATAGAAGTTGCAAACAAATTATATGACGATATTGAATTTATACATTCAAGTTTTGATGAATATATAAAAGTATTAAAAGAAAATATGCCAGATAACCTTCAAGTTATAAAAGGTGAACTTAGAAGCCAACAAACAGATGGTTGGTATACTTTAGTAAATACAGCTTCATCAAGAGTATATTTAAAACAATGGAATAATTTATGTCAAACTTTATTTGAAAAAGTGGCAGAGCCAATAGCTACAATGGCAAGTCATTTTGGATATAAATATCCGCATCACTTATTTGAATATGGATGGAAATCACTTATGAAAAATCATCCACACGATAGTATTTGTGGATGTAGTGTTGATGAAGTTCACAAAGAAATGGAAGCAAGATTTGATAAAGCAAAAGATGTGGCTAAATTTATAATAAATGAGAGTTTAGAATTTATATCAAACAATATAAATACAAAAGAGTTTGAAAAGTTTGGAGAAAATACTTATCTATTTATAGTTTTAAATACTAGTGGATATGAAAGAAAAGAAATTGTAGAAGTAACAATAGATGTTTGTAGAAAATATTTCAAAGAGGGAACTCCAAATTTAATTGCAAAAGAAATGAAAAAATTAGAGTTACCTAATTATAAAGTTGTAGATATAAATGGTGAAACTATAGAAGCAAAAATAATTGATATGGGAATAAGATTTGGATATGATTTACCAGATGATAAATTTAGACAACCATATTATGCAAGATATGTAAAAGTAGAGATACAAACTAAAAATATAAAATCTTTTGGGTGGACTACTTACTCATTAATTGTAGATAAAGACTATAAATTAGAAGAAAATAAAAACTATCTAGTAAGAGGTAACGTTTTAGAAAATGAAAACTTAAAAGTTACTATAAACAAAAATGGTTCAATAGATTTACTTGATAAAAATACTAATAAACTGTTTAATGATTTATGTATTTATGAAAATACTGGTGATATAGGTAATGAGTATATTTATATGAAGCCTGTTGGAGAAATTCCTCTAACAACTAAGGATTTAGAGGCAAATATAACTATAAAAGAGGATTTCCCATATAAAGCAGTAGTTGAAATAAATCACAAATGGGATATACCAGTTTGTGCAGAAGACTTACTTGATGAAGAAATTGAAGAAGTTTTAGAGTTTAAATATAGAAAATCTCAGAGGGTAAAAGAAACTACTACACTTGATATAAAAACTACCTTAACTTTAGAAAAAGATTCTAAAGGATTAAAAGTAAAAACAGAATTTAACAACACTGCAAAAGACCATAGAATGAGAATGTTATTTAACTCAAATATAGAAAGTGATATTCACTATGTAGACTCTATATTTGAACTTGCAAAAAGAAATAACAAGCCATCAAATGTTTGGGAAAATCCAAGTAATTGTGGTCATCAACATTTATTTGTAAATATTCATGATGAAAATTGTGGGATAACAGTTGCTAATAAAGGACTAAATGAATATGAAATTATAGAAGGCAATAAAATTGCAGTAACACTTATAAGATGTGTAAGAGAACTTGGAGATTGGGGTGTATTTGAAACTCCTGAGGCTCAATGTCAAGGGTATTTTGAAGCAGAAATTTGTATAATACCTCACGGAGAAGATATGTATGATTCTTTTAAAGAAGCTCATATATTTAGCATACCACTTGTTACAAATCAAGTTAGTTTAAAAGATGGAAAAATAAATTGGGAAAACTATTTACTAGAGTTTACTGGACGTAGTATAATATTCTCATCACTAAAAATTGATGAATTTTCTAATGATAAAATATTTAGAGTATATAATATGGATAATAAAGACTCAATACTTGAAATAACTAAGTGTGAGTTTGAAGGAGATAAATATATATCAAATATTTTAGAAGAGAAAACTAATAATACTACAAATAATAAAATTAACATAGGTAAATCAGAAATATTAACTTTAGGAATAGGATAAGAAAAGGGTTATCTGATTTGATAACCCTTTTTTTTATAAATAATTTATATGAAAGGGGATAACGTTTTTATGAAATTTGGAAACGTACTAGTTAATTTTTGTAACTGGATGTGGAGATTTATGATACTAAATTTCTTATGGGTAATAGGTACATTACTTGGACTTATAGTATTTGGAATTATGCCATCAACAGTAGCTATGTTTTATATTTTAAGAAAGTGGATTCAAGGTAATTTAGAAATTCCACTAATTACTACATTTATAAATATCTATAAAGAAGAATTTATAAGATCTAATAAATGTGGTTTACCATTTTTTATATTATTTTTATTTTTATCATTTGATTTAATTATTTTATATAATATGCAAGAAAGTTACTCATTAATACTTTATATACTAGTTATGACAGTATTATTTTTTGTTAGCATATCATTTATGTTCTTCTTTCCAACTTATGTACATTTTAAATATACAAATAAAGAATATGTAAAAAATTCATTCATAATAGCACTGACAAGTCCAATGCAAACAGGGCTAATTTTTGTAGGATTTTTAATACTTAGCTATATAGTAAAAGGTAGGCTAGGATTTGCTGCATTTTTCTTTATTTCTATACCAAGTTATTTAGTTATGCATGTTTGTTACAAAAAATTCTTACAACTTCAAAAAAATGTTTAACTATTAGGGGGCGTTTATATTGAAAAGCCTATGTGATAGATATATAAAGAATAATTTATTTAACAAAACATTAGTTATATATTCTTTTATAACAATTATAGCTATATTTTTATTAACAACTGTTTTTTTAAGATATTATACAGATAATCAAATTCAAAATGAAAAAAATATTCACTCAGAAGTTATTTTTAATATAGAAAAAGTATTTGAAGAACAAGAAAGAGTGGTAAACTCAATAGCCAATGGCATAAATACTCAACCTAAAATAATTGAAGAAATAAGAGTATTAAATGAAAATAGTTATGAAGAATACTTAAGTTATAAATTAGACAAATTTTCTCTTACAAATGTAAAACAAATCGATTTAAAATATTTAATAGATACTGTACTTTCTAATCGAAATGATGTACTTGCAGTCGTAATAAATGATAAAGATAATAATTATAATACTGAAATAGTATTAAATTATGATAAATGGTATAGTTATAAAAATAATAGTATTGAGAATGGATACTTAAGAAATATAAGTAGGCCTATAAAAAGTATTTATTCAAGCAATATAATAGGATATATAGATGTATACTTTGATTTAGGGAATTTAAACTCAATAATAAAACAGTCTAATATTAAAGGAGATATATTAATATTTAATAAATATAATAATATAGTATTTAGCTCAGATAAAAATATTTCAAGAAAAAATATAAACTTAGTGAAATCATATGTATCCAAAGAATTTAACAATTTAAAAAATGAAATAAATATAAAAAAAGAAGTACAAAGTGGCTTTACGTACTTGAGTATAATAGATGAATTTGACTTAAATATTAATAAAGAAAAACAAAGAATAATTTATATATCTATTATATGTATAACTTTTATAATATTTTTCACTTATATGATAATAAATTATTATTCACAAAAATTAAAAAATATTGTAAATAAAATAAATAAATTAGAAGAGGGAAATTTAAATACTAGGTTTAATATAAAAAATAAAGAAGATGAATTAGATACTATCGCTATTAGTATTGATAAAATGACTGAGAGTCTTCAAGATAGTATAAATAAAAAGTATATTGCTGAAGTTAGTCAAAAACAATCAGAACTAAATGCTTTGCAATCTCAGATAAAACCACACTTTTTATATAACACTTTAGAAGTTATAAGAATGTGCGCTCTATCAAATAAAAATAAAGAAGTAGCAGATATGATTTATAATCTAGCATCTATTTTTAGGTATTCAACTTACAACAATAAAAGTTTAATCTCGTTAAAAGAAGAAATAAAATATACTAAGATGTATTTAGAACTATGCTCTATAAGATATAAAGGAATATTAAACTATAAAATTGAGACTAATGATGTTGATTTAGATTTACTTATACCAAAGTTTACTATACAGCCATTAGTTGAAAATAGTATAAATCACGGTTTAAAAAAGGATAGTTCTGAAAACTTAATATATATATCAATAAATAAAGAACAAGATTTCATAAATATAAAAATAACAGATAATGGAAATGGGATAGAGGATTACAAATTATATGAGCTTAAGAAAAAGATAGAAAATAATATTCAAAATAATACTTCTATAGGAGTTATGAATGTAAATAATAGAATAAAGCTAAGATTTGGAGAAGACTATGGTATTGATATAGATAGTAAATTAAATATTGGAACTAAAATAATAATAAAAATACCAATAACAAAAGAAGGGGTTTATAATGTATAAAGTATATTTATTAGATGATGAGCCATATATACTTGAAGGTCTTAAGTATATACTTGATTGGGAGAGTTTTGGATTTGAAATAGCAGGATTTTCAAATAATGGAGAAGAGGGTTTAAATGAGATTTTACAAAATGATATTGATTTAGTAATAACAGATATAATGATGCCAAAGATGACTGGTCTTGAGCTTATTGAATCTTTGAAAAAAAATAATTATAAGAGTAATTATATAGTTCTTAGTGCATTTCAAGAATTTAAATATGTAAAAAAAGCTATGAGCATGGGGGCAGAAAACTATATCACAAAACCAATCGACACAGAAGAATTATCAAATACACTAAAGTTAGTATATGAAAAAATAAAGCAAAAAGAAAAAGAACAAAATAATAAAAAAGTGTTAAATAATAGCTTGATTTTATCACTTATAAAAGACAAGAATACTGAAGAGATTGATTTTATACTAAATGAGCTTAATCTAAAAAAAGAAAGTAAGTATCGTATTGCAATAGTGGAATTAAAAGATAAAACTAAGAAAATAAAAGATATATTGCCTAAAGTACTAAACAACAAAGATATTGTGTATTGTATAGACAATATAAATACAGCACTTTTCATATTAAATGATAGTAGTTATATAGATTATTTGACTGACTTAAAAAACAATATATCTAATTTAACAGAAGATATAGTATATATAAGTATTGGAAAAGAAGTTTTAGACTTTAATGACTTAGATATTAGTTACAAAACTGCTAAAAGTATTAGTGAATATAAAATAGTCTATCCAAAAATATCTTGGATAAAAGAGTACAAAGATATACTTGATGATAACAAAAATTTTTATATAGATTTTGAGTTGATAAAAAGTATGATTAAAAATAAAGAGTTTGATAATCTTTATTTAGAAATTGAAAAATTATTTGAAGTATTGAAAGAAAATACTCACCTTAATGCAAAGCAAATAAGACTTAAGGCTATAGAGATATTTATAAATATTTATAATTATATTAATGAACTTAAACTTATTAAAAATTTAAGTATTTATTTAGAAAATGGAATATACAAAGAAAGTATTGATGATATAGAATTTGAAATATTAAATATGATAAAGTTTATGGAAAATAAACTAGAAAATGCACAGGAAAGTATTAGTCCGATAATACTTAAGCTTCTTCAAAACATAGAAAAAAACTATGACAAGGAATTAAATTTAAAAGAGATAAGTTATGAACTAAAAGTAAACTCTATATATTTAGGTCAGTTATTTCAAAAGGAAACGGGAAGTTTATTTTCTGATTATATAAATAATTATAGGATAAATAAAGCAAAAGAACTACTTATTAATACTAGCTTAAAAGCTAATGAAGTAGGAGAGCTTGTTGGATATTCTAACAAAAACTATTTTTATAGAAAATTTAAAAATATAGTTGGAGTTACTCCTAGTGAATGGAGAAAGATAAACTTATAAATTTTACATACATCTTAAATTTTAGAATAAAAAGCTAAAATTTAAGATGTATTTTTTATTATTTAAATGAAATTAAAACATAGTGAAATTTGTGTAGTAAATCTAAGTTTTTTAAACTTGAGAAAACATTTGCCTGATGGTAAAATATACTCATAGAAAGGAGAGAGATTTGAGTGAAGAAATTTTTTAAGGATTTATGGAAAAATAAAGCTTGGTTACTTATGGTATTACCAGGAACTATATGGCTATTAGTGTTTTCGTACTTACCAATGTTTGGAACAGTTATAGCATTTAAAGATTTTAAGATAAGTCCAGGGGGATTTATACAAAGTTTAATAAATAGTGAATGGGTTGGATTTAAAAACTTTGAGTTTTTATTTAATAGTGGGGATGCTTTTCGTATAACTAGAAATACAGTAATGTATAATCTTGTATTTATAATTTTAGGACTTGTATTCGCAGTTACTATAGCAATTCTTATAAGTGAAATATCAAACAAGAAGCTTGGAAAGATATATCAAACTTCGATGTTATTTCCACATTTCTTATCTTGGGTTATAGTAAGTTATTTTGTATTCAGTTTCTTAAGTGCAGATAAAGGTATGGTAAACTCAGTTTTAGGTATGTTTGGAGTAGAGCCTGTAAACTGGTATAGTGAACCTGGATATTGGCCTTTTATATTAGTATTTATGAATGCTTGGAAAGGTGTAGGATATGGAAGTATAGTTTATCTAGCTGCAATAGCTGGTATAGATAGAACTTACTATGAAGCTGCAAGAATCGATGGAGCTACTAAATGGCAACAAATAAAAAACATTACTATACCACTTTTAGTACCATTAATGATAGTGCTTACAATAATGGCAATAGGTGGAATATTTAGATCAGACTTTGGATTATTCTATCAAGTACCTAGAAACTCAGCTGTGTTATATCCAGTAACAGATGTTATAGATACTTATATCTACAAAGGTCTTATGACTATGGGTAATATAGGAATGAGTACAGCAGCCGGTTTATATCAATCAGTAGTAGGATTTATACTTATAATGACTACAAACTTTATAGTTAAGAAAATAGATCCAGAATATGGTTTATTCTAATTGAGAGGAGGAGTTATTTATGGATGCAGTTATTGTAGATAATAACAAACCTTCTAAAAAGAAAAAAAAGGTATATAATGAAGGTTTTACAGGGATTACAAACGTAATAGCAAATATAATACTTGCAATACTTGCGATATCTTGTGTGTTTCCGTTTGTATTCGTAATAATAATATCTTTAACATCAGAACAATCATTACTTGAAAATGGATATTCAATATTTCCAAAAGAATGGAGTTTAGATGCTTATAAGTATTTAATACAATCAGGTGGCTCATTACTTCAATCTTATTGGGTTACAATAAAGGTTACAATACTTGGAACTATAATAAATGTAAGTATGGTTTCGACTTATGCTTATGCATTATCTAGAAAAAACTTTAAATATAGAAAGCAATTTACTTTCTTAGTATTTTTTACAATGTTATTTGGTGGAGGTATGGTTCCTTCATATATAGTAATGACTCAGGTTTTAGGACTTAAAAATACTATATGGGCTTTAGTTTTACCACTTGCATTTAACTCATTTAACATAATTGTAATGAGAACATTTTTCCAAAAATCAGTTCCAGATTCAATAATAGAATCAGCAAGAATAGATGGAGCTAGTGAATTTAGAATATTCGTAAAAATAGTTGTACCTCTAGCACTTCCAGGTATAGCAACAATAGCACTATTCTCTACACTTGCATATTGGAACGATTGGTTTAACGCTATGTTATATGTTGATTATCAAGAATTAGTACCACTTCAACATATGTTAATGAAAATTGAGAAAAATATGGAATTTATAAGACAAAATGCAATGTTAAGTGGAGAGGTTATGAGTTCACTTCCACAAGAGTCAGTTAGAATGGCTATGGTTGTTATATCAACTTTACCAATAGCACTAACTTATCCATTCTTCCAAAAATATTTTATAAGTGGTTTAACAGTTGGAGGAGTAAAGGAGTAAATATTTTTAAATATAAAATATTTAATTTAGTATAGATAATCTTTGTAAGGGGGAATTTTTAATGAAGTTTAAGAAACTATCAAGTTTATTCTTAGCAATGACAATATCATCATCAGCACTTTTAGCTGGATGTACAAGTTCAAAGCCTGAAGAAAATAAAGAACAAGCAACTAATGATGGAGGAAGTACTGAACTTATATGGTATATGATAGGTACTCCACAGCCTGATCAAGAAAAAGTAATGGCAGAAGTTAATAAATATACAAAAGAAAAAATAGGTGTTACAGTTGACTTAAGAATGATTGATTGGGGAGATTATGGTCAAAAGATGCAAGTTATAACATCTTCTGGAGAACCATTTGATATATGCTTTGCTAGTGATTATGCACTTAATGCTCAAAAAGGAGCTTATCTTGAAATAACTGATTTACTTGAAAGTAAAGGTAAAGGTATAAAAGAAACTATAAACCCATTATTTATAGAAGGTGCAACAATAAATGGTAAATTATACGGAGTACCAGCAAACAAAGAAGTTGGTCAACAACTTGGTTGGACATATAACAAGAAAATGGCAGATGAAGCTGGAGTTTTAGAAGATATGAAAAATGCTAAGACTTTAGAAGATTTAGAGCCGATACTTGAAAAAGTAAAAGCAAAATTCCCAGACTTAAAAATGCCAATGGCAGCAGGTGCAAATTTCTTCCCATATATGCCATATGACTACTTATTAGGAGAAAACTTACCATTTGGTATAGCTCTTGAAGGGGATACTACTAAGATAGTAAATATATATGAGCAAGAAGATGTTAAGAAAACTTTACAAACTTTAAGACGTTTTTATCAAAAAGGATTTATACATTCACAAGCTGCAACAGATACAGATCCACATGAAATGAGTGTAGAGAACTGGTTTGTTAGAAAAGAGCAATATGCTCCAGGAGCTGTTGAAATGTGGTCTGCAAATGCAGGATATGAAGTTGGATATACTCCAAGTCATAAGCCTTTAACAATAAATAACTCAGTTACAGGTTCTGTAATGGCTATATCAGCAGCATCTAAAAATCCAGAGAAAGCTATGGAGTTTTTAAACTTACTTAATACTGATGAATATTTAAGAAACTTAGTTGATAGAGGTATAGAAGGTGTTCACTATACTACTAATGATGATGGAACTATAACAAAAACTGATGCAGCAAAAGGATATAGTATGCCATCTTGGGCTTTAGGAAATGTATTTTTAACAAAGACTTACGATACAGATGCAAAAGATAGAATAGCTCAATACGAAGCATTTAATAAAGAAGCAGTAGCATCTCCAACGTTAGGATTTTATGCAGATACTAGTGAGATAAGCACAGAAATAGCTACTATATCAAATATAATACAAGAATTTAAAGCACCACTATTTACTGGTTCTGTTGATACTGATAAATACTTAGAACAATTAAACGAAAAATTAAAAGCTGCAGGAATAGATAAAGTTATGGAAAACTTACAAGCTCAATATGATAAGTGGTTAGCTGAACAAAAATAATTTATATAAGGTATTCTACTTTTTAGTAGAATACCATTAGTTTTATTATGACTTATAATTAAGGAGATGAATTATGAATAGTATAGAAAAATTAATAGCTACAGTAAAAGAGAAATTTAAAGACGATAAAAAAATCGGAGATATGTTTGAAAAATGTTTTTTAAACACAATAAATACTACAATAGTAAAAATGAAAGATAATACTACTTATGTTTTAACAGGTGATATACCTGCTATGTGGCTTAGAGATTCTGTTTGCCAAGTTAGACCATACTTAGTACTTGCAAATGAAGACAAAGAAATAGCTGATATGATAGAAGGATTAATCGAAAGACAGTTTAGATACATATTAATAGACCCATATGCAAATGCATTTAATGAAGAAGCGAACTCTTATGGTCATCAAAGTGATTTAACTGATATGAAACCAGAAATTTGGGAGAGAAAATATGAAATAGATTCTTTATGTTTTCCTATACAACTAAGCTATTTACTTTATAAAAATACAGGAAGAACTTCACAGTTTAATGAAACATTTAAAAAAGCAGTTAATACTATAATTGATGTTTGGAAAACTGAGCAAAATCACGAAGAAAATTCTCCATATTTATTTGAAAGACTTGATTGTCGTCAACTAGATACTTTATCAAGAAGTGGTAAAGGTCCAGTTCATAAGTATACTGGTATGACTTGGTGTGGATTTAGACCTAGTGATGATGCTTGTACTTATAGCTACTTAGTGCCTTCAAATATGTTTGCAGTTGTTGTTTTAGATTATGTAAAGGAAATAGCAGAAAATATTATAAATGATAAAGAAATGGCAAATAAAGCTATATCTTTAAGAAATGAAATAAATGATGGAATTCAAAATTATGCAGTTTATAACCATCCAAGATGTGGAAAAATATATGCATATGAAGTTGATGGACTTGGAAACTATAACTTAATGGATGATGCTAATTTACCAAGCTTACTTGCAATACCTTATTTAGGATATGCAGACATTAATGATGAAACATATATAAATACTAGAAACTTTATATTAAGCACAGAAAATCCAGAGTTTCATATAGGAAAGTTTGCATCAGGAGTTGGAAGTCCTCATACTCCAGAAGGATATATTTGGCATATATCTTTAGCTATGCAAGGTCTTACTACAAACGACACAAATAAGAAAAGAGAGATATTAGAAATAATGAAAAATACAGATGCAGGAACTTATCTAATGCACGAAGGATTTAATCCTAATAATCCAGAAGAATTTACTAGAGAGTGGTTTTCTTGGGCAAATATGATGTTTTGTGAATTAGTTCTTGATTACTGTGGAATAAAGGTTAAGAGATAGTTTGGAGGAATTACAAATGATATATAACTTTCCAAAAGATTTTTGGTGGGGAAGTGCATCTTCAGCAACTCAAATGGAAGGTGCTTACAATATTGATGGAAAAGAAAAAAATATTTGGGATTTTTGGTATGAAACTTATCCACATAGATTTCATAATAATATAGGTCCGAAAGTTACTAGTAATTTTTATTATAAGTATGAAGAAGACATAAATTTAATGAAAGAGCTTGGTCATAATTCATTTAGATTTTCAATAAGTTGGTCAAGACTTATAAAAAAAGATGGAAGTATAAATCAAAAAGCAGTTGACTTTTACAATAAAGTAATAGATAAGATGATTGAATGTAAAGTAGAACCTTTTATAAATTTATATCACTTTGATATGCCAATGTATCTTCAAGAAATTGGTGGTTGGGAAAATAGAGAGGTTGTAAGTAAGTATCAGGAATATGCAAAAACTTGTTTTAGTTTATTTGGAGATAGAGTTAAAAAATGGTTTACACATAATGAGCCAATAGTTCCAGTTGAGTGCGGTTATTTAGGAAATTATCATTATCCAGAAGTAGTTGACTTTAAAAGAGCAGTTCAAGTGGGATATCATATTATGCTATCTAGTGCTTTAGCTATTATGGAATATAAAAATTTAAAGCTAGGTGGCCAAATAGGAATAATAATAAATCTAACTCCTTCTTACCCTAGAAGTAATAGTAAAGAAGACTTAGAAGCATCAAATATTGCAGATTTACTTTTAAATCGTTCATTTTTAGATACTTCAGTATTTGGAGAGTTTCCAAAAGAGCTTGTGGAGTTTATAAAAGAGCAAGACTTAATGCCTACATACACTAAAGAAGATTTAGAAATAATAAAAAACAATACTATTGATTTATTAGGAGTAAATTATTATCAGCCAAGAAGAATAAAAGCAAAAGAAACTGAGAAAGGAGAAGTTTTAACTCCAGAGTCATTCTTTGATTTTTATGATATGCCAAACAAAAAAATTAATCCTCATAGAGGATGGGAAATATATGAAAAGGGTATTTATGACTTATCAATAAATATAAGAGATAATTATAATAATATACCATTTTTTATATCAGAAAATGGTATGGGAGTAGAAGGAGAAGAGAAGTTTAAAGTAGAAGGAATAATAGAGGATACTTACCGTATAGAATTTATAAAAGAACATTTAAAATACTTAAATAAAGCATTAAATGAAGGGTGTAATATAAAAGGGTATCATTTATGGACTTTTATGGATAATTGGTCTTGGTTAAATGCATATAAAAATAGATACGGTTTTGTTGAAGTTGATATAAATAATAATTTTATAAGAACTCCAAAAAGGAGTGCATATTGGTTTAGAGAATTAATAAAAAATAATGGTTTTAATTAGAGGATAATATTATGTATATTGTGTTTGATATTGGTGGAACAAGTATAAAATATAGCATTATGAACAAAGAAGGAGAATTTATAGAGTCAAGCTCTATAAATACTCCTATACAAGGAAATTCAAAAACCCAAGAAGAATTAGTAAACATTATAAATACATATAAGAAAAAGTATGACTTAAAAGGAGTTGCACTAAGTGTTCCTGGAGGAATAGATGATGATGGATATATTCATTTTATGGGACAAGTAAAAGACTTAGAAAATATGTATTTAAATGAATATATAAAAGAGCATACAGGACTTGACTCAGCATACGATAATGATGTTAATTGTGTTGCTATGGCAGAAAAGTATATGGGAAATGCAGTTAACAACAAAAACTTTGTATGTATTACAATAGGAACTGGTATAGGGGGTGGTGTTTTTATAAATGATAAGCTATACAGGGGTTATAGAGGTATGGCTGGAGAATTTGGAATGAATATATTAGAACATAGAAAAGAAGAGCTTAGTAATATTAATTTTAGAACTTTTTCAAGACTTTCATCAACTTATAACCTAATAGATAGAGTTAATAAACTAAAAGGAACTAATTATGATGGAATAAAAGTTTTTGAAGAGTTAGAAAAAGGAGATTTAGAAATTAAAAACGAAGTAGAAAACTTTTATTTTTCTTTAGCAGTTGGAATTTATAATATAGTTTATAGCTTTGCACCAGAAAAGGTTTTAATAGGTGGTGGTATAAGTTATAGAGATGATTTAATAGAAAAAATAAAAGAAAAGCTATCATTACTAAATAAAGATGTTTTAGATATGGTTGAAATTGACGTTTGTAAGTTTAGAAATGAGTCAGGAAAAATTGGAGCACTATACAAATATTTAAATAAGGGGGAGTAATTTTATGAAACACAAAAAGTTTATGGCTTCATCAATAGCAGCACTACTTTTATTTGGAAGTTTACCAGTTAAAAATACTTATGCAATGCTTGAATCTGATGTTAAAATTCAAGAAAAAACTGGTCAACCATTTTCATCATACTGGTATCCAAGCGAACTTTTAAATTGGAGTCCAGAAAAAGATAAAGATGCAAAGTTTAATGTGGGTACTGTTGAGCTTAAAGAAAGAATAAAAAGTAACAAGACAAATGAATCACAAGACACTAACGCTAAAGTAATATCTCTTGCAATAGCTAATAAAACTACAAGCTCTACTCCTTCACAAGGAAAAGATACTTTTGAAGGGTATAATTTTAGTTATTGGCAGTACATAGATACATTAGTTGCTTGGGGAGGTTCAGCAGGTGAAGGGCTTATAGTACCACCAAGTGCTGATTTAATAGATGCATCTCACACTAATGGTGTTCCAGTTTTAGGTACAGTATTTTTTCCACCAGAAGAGTATGGAGGAAGAATGGAATGGATGAAAGAATTTTTAGTTAAGGACAAAGATGGAACATTCCCTATGGCCAGAAAGTTAATTGAAGTAGCTAAGTTTTATAACTTTGATGGTTGGTTTATAAACCAAGAAACAGGAAATAGAGGAGCAAAGTATGTAAATAAAGAACTTGCTGATTTAATGAAAGAGTTTCTAGATTACTTACAAGAAATAAAACCAGAAGATATGCAAATAATCTGGTATGACTCAATGATTGATGATGGTAGAGTGTTTTGGCAAAATAGATTAAATAAATATAATAAAGATTTTTTTGGTTCTAAGGATAACGTTTTATCAGATGGTATGTTTTTGAATTTCTGGTGGACGAATGAAAAATTTGGAACTGTAGACCCAAGTGATGCTGATAATAGATTAATTCATTATGTTACAGGAAATGAGCTTAAGGAATCAGGTGAATTAGCAAAAGATATGGGAAGAAGTAAGTATGATTTATATGCTGGAGTTGACGTTCAAGCTAATGGATATAATACTCCTGTAAAATGGAACTACTTATTCCCAGAAGGTAGTGATGCTAATACTTCTTTAGGACTTTACTGTCCATCTTGGACTTATGATTCATCAAAAACTGTTGAAGAGTTTTTGGAAAAAGAAGAAAAGTTTTGGGTTAACGAAAAAGGTGACCCAAGAAAAGAAAGTGATAAAGAGTGGAAAGGAATTTCTAATAATATAGTTGAGAAAAGTCCAGTAACTTCTCTTCCTTTTGTAACTAATTTTTCTATGGGTAATGGAGAGTTTTTCAATGTAGATGGAGTAAAAGCATCAGAAGAAGAGTGGAACCATAGAGGTATGATGGGCGTTCTTCCAACTTATAGATGGATAGTTGATAATAGAGATAATAAATTAGAAGCAGATATAGACTACAAAGAAGCATACTACGGAGGAAACTCTATAAAACTAGAAGGAAGTTTAAAAACTGGTGGAAGCACTAAAATAAAACTATATAAGACTGACCTAGATTTAAAAAATAACTCTCAAGTCGGTATAAAGTATAAAGAAACAGGTGGAAAAGCTAATATTAAACTAGAATTAGTATTAAAAAATAAAGGGACTCAAATTATGAATCTAAAGTCATTAAAAATAGGTGGCGAATGGATTCAAGGTGTAGTAGATATATCACAATTTAAGAATGATGAAATACAAGAAATTTCAATACTTGTTGAATCTAATAAAGATGTATCTAACTATAAACTTAATTTAGGGCAATTATCTATAACTGAAGGTGATAAAACAGAAAATATAAATAAGATTAAAAACTTAAAGGTTGAAGATTTTAAAGTAGTAGATAACTCTATAGGAAATGTACGTCTTACTTGGGATAAATCAGGGGAAGATGTAAGTCATTACGAGATATATATGGAAGATAGTAAAGGAAATAAGGAATTAGTTGGTGCAACTCCTACCAATGCATTTTTCATAAAAGATATAAAAAGAGAACTTACAAAAGATACTAAGACTAAATTTATAGTTAGACCAGTTAGTGAAAGTTTTAAAGTAGATGAAAGTAATGACTCAGAAATTATTGTTACTTGGCCACAACTTGAAAAACCAAAAGCTAACTTTGAAATATCTTCTTCTATAATAGCTCCAGGTGAGAGTATCAAACTAACAGATAAATCTATTGCCGGAGAAGGTGTTAAGTGGGTTCTTGAAGGAAACAACGAAACTAAAGAATTAACTGGAAAAGAAGCAGAGTTTAAGATTGATAAAGAAGGAGTATATACTCTAAGTCAAATAGTTAAAAACCAAGCAGGAGAAACTATAAATAAAAAAGAAGATTTTATAGTTGTTACTAATCAAGCTATTGGAGGACTAAAAAACCTTGCTTTAAACAAAGAAGCTAAAGCTAACAAAGAAGTTAATGAAAATGAAGCAGGTAAGTTTGCATTTGATGGTAAATTAAATACTAAGTGGTGTGCACTTGGAGAAAAAGATAACTATATAGAAGTAGACTTAGGAAGTGAATATGTATTAAAAGAACTTAGAATGAGCCACGCTGAAGCCGGAGGAGAAGCTAATAGTATGAACACTTCAGAATATAGTATAGAAGTTAGTAATGATGGAACTAATTGGAGAAAATTACACGATATAAAAGAAGTTAATAATAAAGTAACAAGAGATGATTTAAACTATGAAGTAGCAAGATACGTTAGAGTAAATATTAATAAGTCAGAGCAAGGAAGTGGAGGAGCTACTAGAATTTACGAAATAGAAGTTTTAGGGCTTGAAACTGATAAGATTGATATTTTAGAAAACAATAAAAAGTAATTAATAAAAAGGACTAAAATATATCCTAAAATTTTAGTCCTTTTTTAGAGTAAAAGGAGATTTTTTATGTTTGGTGAAATTTTAGACTTTACTAAAGAAAAAAATATAGTAACTATAAAATACGAAAAAATAGAAGTAAAAGTTAATGTTATAAGTTCTTCAATAATTAATTTTTTTGTACCAAATTTTAGAAATGAGCAGCACTCAAAAGCAATAGAAGATTTAAAAATAATAGATTGTGAATTTGATGCAGAAAAAGAAAGTAATCATATAAAAATTAAAACGGAATTATTGACTTTAAAAATTTATGATGAATTTAAAGTTGATATATATAATAAAGAAAATAAACTAATTTGTGAAGATTATAGAGGAGATAGAGAACCATTTATCAAAAATTGTGCTGGAAGACTTGATATTGCAACTCAAGAAGGTCATAAACCAACTGACCACAAAGATTATAAAGTATTTATTCCAAAGTCTATGACTGATGATATGTATTTTTATGGATTTGGAGAAAAAACTGGTCATCTAAACAAAAAAGGATGTCATTATTATAATTGGAATACTGACGACCCTAGTCCACACGGAGAAACTTATGAAAAGTTATATAAATCTATTCCTTTTTTTATAACTATGAAAGATAAAGAAGCATTTGGAATATTTTTTGATAATACATTTGAAACTCATTTTGATTTAGGAAAAGAAAACTCTAAATACTATTATTTTGCATCTGTTGATGGAAATATAGATTACTATTTTATGTACGGTCCAACAATAAAAGAAGTAATAAAAAACTATACATATTTGACTGGTAAAACTCCACTACCTCAGCTTTGGACATTAGGGTATCAACAATGTAGATGGGCATATTGTCCAGAGGAAAATGTATTTGATGTTGCAAATAAATTTAGGGAAAAAGATATTCCTTGTGATACCATTTATCTAGATATTGAGTATATGGATGATTTTAGAGTCTTTACTTGGGATAAAAATAAATTTAAAAACCCAAAAAAAATGATAGAAAAATTAAACAAAGATGGATTTAAATTAGTAACTATAATAGACCCTGGAGTTAAAGTTGATAAGGGTTACAAAATATATGATGAAGGTCTTCATAATGATTATTTTGCAAAAGATAAAAACGGTATAGTATACACAAATTGGGTTTGGCCTGGAAATTCAGTTTTTCCTGATTTTATGAATAGTAAAGTTAGAAATTGGTGGGCAAACAACCAAAAAATTATGACTGATTTTGGGGTTTCTGGAATTTGGAATGATATGAATGAGCCTGCAAGTTTTAATGGTCCACTTCCAGATGATGTTTTATTTAATGAAGATGGAAAAGAAAGAAAACATAAAGAAATACATAATGTATATGGTCATATGATGGATAAGGCAACTTATGAAGGTTTAAAACAAACAGGAAAAAGACCTTTTGTAGTGACTAGAGCTTGTTATGCTGGCACTCAAAAGTACTCAACAGTATGGACTGGAGATAATCAAAGCACTTGGGAACACTTAAGAATGAGCTTACCTATGCTTATGAACTTAGGTATTAGTGGAATGGCGTTTTGTGGAACTGATGTTGGTGGTTTTGGATATGATACTACTAAAGAACTTCTAAGTAGATGGGTACAACTTGGTACATTTACTCCACTTTTTAGAAACCATACAACTATTTACTCAAGAGACCAAGAGCCTTGGGCATTTGATGAATTAACTGAAGAAATAAATAGAAAATACATAAAACTTAGGTATAAATTAATGCCTTATTTATACGATTTATTTTATGAATGTGAAAAAAATGGTCTTCCAATAATGAGAGCACTTCCTATTGAATATCAAGATGACTTTAACACATATGAGATAAATGATCAATTTATGTTTGGAAGCAATATAATGGTAGCACCTGTGTTAGAGCAAGGTAAAAAAGCTAGAATGGTATATTTACCAAAAGGAGATAATTGGATAGATTACTGGACTTGTGAAAAGTTTGAAGGAGGAAACTATATAATAAAAGAAACTCCACTAGATGTTTGTCCAATATATATAAAAGAAGAAAGTATAATACCAAACTTTAAGCCTCAAAACTATATTGGGGAAATAGAAAATGATATCTTAATACTTGATGTTTATGTTGATAAAGAATGTAATTATCTACATTATCAAGATGATTATACTTCATTTGGATATAAAGAAGGAAAGTATAATTTATATAGCATAAAAATTGAGAACAAAGAAGAAATATTAATAAATATAGATTTATCTTATAATAAATATGAAAAAACTTACAAAAATTTTGAAATTTACATAAATACAACTGAAAATAAAAAAGTAAATGATAAATATGTTGAAAGTAAAATTATAGATAATAAAATTTTTGTTGAATTTGAAATATAAAGGAATAAAAAATGTATTACAACGAATTTTATATGGAAGATGAGTATATCTATTTTAATAAAAATAATTTAGTGCTCAAATTCATAAGCAAATTTTATAGATTTGGAAAACCAAGCGATATAAATGGTGTGGTGGAGTTTGACAAAGATATAAAAATACTTTTATCAGATACAAAAGAAAATACTGATTTTGATATTGTATTTGAATGCGATAGAAATATAAAAAATAGTGGATTTAAAGTATCATTAAATCCAAAAGATAAAGTTGTTATTACTTCATCTGATGAGCGTGGAATACGAAATGGATACATAGCTTTTTGTAGTCAAATCAAAAAAACTAAAAATGGAATTTATGTTCCATTTTTAGATATATTTCATGAACCAAGTTTAAAGATAAGTGGTGTCATTGAAGGTTTTTATGGAAATCCATGGAGCTTAAAGAATAGACTTGATTGTATAAATTTTTTAGGTAATAATTTTTTGACAACTTATATGTATGCTCCAAAAGATGATTTATATCATAGAGATAAATGGAGGGAGATTTATCCAAGCGAAAAGTTAGAAGAGTTTAAAGTTTTACTAAATGAATGTAATTTTAATTATATAGATTTTTATTACACTATTTCTCCAGGGAATGATTTTAATTTCTTAGATGAAAATGATTATAAAGATTTATTTAAAAAGCTAGAACAGATGATAGATATTGGTGTATCTAATTTTGGAATACTAATGGATGATATTGATTACAAAATTAATAGTAAAGAAAAAATAAAATTTAAAACTCCCGCTTTTGCGCAAAGCTTTATAGTTAATAAAGTTTATGAATACTTAAAAGAACAATTATATGAGTTTAATTTAATAATGTGCCCAACAGAGTATTATATAGATTATGATACTCCATACTTATTTGAACTTAGTAAAAAATTAAATAAAGATATTAAATTATTTTGGACTGGTAATGAAACATTATCACATAGAATAACTACTGAAAGCTTTAAGAAAATATCATCCATATTAAAGCACGAAATAATTATTTGGGACAATGTACCTGTAAATGACTATGAAGATGATAAAAAACTTATATTTTTATCACCTTACCAAAATAGATTTATTAACTTAAATAATTATTGTTTTGGTGGAATAGTCTTAAATCCTATGGATAAATGGGAATTATCAAAATTTACTTTATTATCATTTTCTCATTATGCGTATAATACTAATAATTTTAGAGGTAAAAAAGATTTTAATGATGTCATAAAAAAACTAATAGGGAATGAGCTTGCAGACGACTTTAGTTTAGTATGTAAGCATTTTAGAAATAGTAGAGTATCTAATAGTTTATCATTTGAGTTTAGCAAAATTTTAAATGAACTAGATGAAAAATTGTTGGATTTTGAATTACAAAAAATAAAAAAAGCTATAAGTAATGTTAGAAATATAAAAAACAAAGACCTTTTAGATGAAATAAATCCATTTTTATTAAGGCTTGAAAATGAAATAAAATTATTTAATTTATATCAGAATAATGAAACTAATAAAGTAAAAGATTTAATCAAAGTTATGGAAAAAGATAATCATAAATCTTCATCAAATATAGTTATTAGATTTATAAAAGCAAAGCTAAAAGAACTAACTAATGACTAACTATAATTAATAGATATTATAAAATATACAATACAAAAATAGTTTGAAAATTTGAATAAATACTTTGCAATTAAAATTATTTTATTATAGAATATAATAAAGTACATTAAAAGCTAAATATAGCTAAACAGTTATGTTGGGAGGTGAACAATTTGAGTGAAAATATTAAAAATGAGATATCTCCTGAGAAAATATTTGAAATAATATGTATAGCAGGGGAAGCGAAAAGTTATCTACACGAAGCCTTTGATAAAGTAAAGTGTGGAGAATATAAAGAAAGTGAAGAATTAATAAAAAAAGCCAATGAAACTTTAAATACTGCTCATAGACTTCAAACAGAGTTTATAACTTTAGAAGCTCAAGGTATAAAAAGTGAAGTAGGAATATTAATGGTACATGCTCAAGACCATTTAATGAATTGTATGTTAATGAAAGAACTAATAAATAATATGATAGACATGCAAAAAGAAATAAATGAACTAAAAAATAGATAGGAGAAAATACTATGGTAAAGATAGCTTTATTTTGTGCAGCAGGAATGTCAACTAGTATGTTAGTTGAAAAAATGAAAAAATCAGCAAGTGAAAGAAGTATAGAAGTAGATATAAATGCTTATCCAGAGTCAGAATTATCTAAGCGTGTTGATGAAATAGATGTAGCTTTATTAGGACCACAAGTTAGATTTATGCTTGATAAGGCAAAGGAAATATGTGATCCTAAAAATGTTCCAGTTGAAGTAATAAACACTATGGATTATGGAATGATGAATGGAGCTAAGGTTTTAGATAGAGCTTTAGAATTAGCAAAAAAATAATTAGACAACAAAGGATGTGTTTTTATGGCAGAAAAATTTATAAAAGACCCTTGGGCGAGAATAAAGACTAGAAATGGTCTAAATGGAGATGAAGTTATATCAGCACTTCAAAAATCAATAAGAAGAGGACTTGAAGAAAAGGCTTGTGAATTTGCTTATGAAATGTATATAACTTCACCACAAATGGAAGAGAAGTTATGGAGAAGACTACTTACTATAAGTGTTGAAGATATTGGTATGGGAAATCCTATGGCATGTGTTGTTATAAATAACTTATATCAAATGAAAAATAATTTTTCCTATGCAGATGGTGATAGACCGATGTATTTTATACACGCTATAAGATACTTATGTCAATGTGAAAAAGACCGTTCAAGTGATTTACTTAAAAATATAGTTATAAAAGGATTTGCAATGGGAAATGTTCCAGAAATACCTGATTATGCACTTGATAAGCATACTGTAAGAGGAGCAAAGATGGGAAGAGATTCATTCCATTTCCTAAATGAAGCAAGTAAAGTTATTCCTCAAATGGAAGTAGATAATGATTATAAAGAAAGATATTCTAAAATACTTGAAACTTATAAACCAGAAAACGCAGTAGAAACTGCATTTAAGTTTAATGACTGGCAAGAATAATATTTTTACATACCTTAAAGGAGATTTTTATGCAACAGAGTAAGTTTTTAGAAAAGTTAGACAAAGTTTTATCTCCAATAGGAGCAAAAATTGGAACTCAAAAACATCTAAATGCAGTATCAGCTGGGATGATGATGACTTTACCACTTATTGTTATAGGTTCGTTATTTTTAATAGTAGCCAACCCTCCAATAAATCCTGAATTAGTTGATCCAAATACTGCTAATATATTCGTTAAATTTTTATTAAAATGGAAAGAATTTGCAGTAGCAAACTATTCAACTATAACTACTCCATATGATATGACTATGGGTCTTTTAGGTCTTATGTCTTCTTTTGCAATATCTTACAGTTTAGCAAATTCATATGGTATGAATGCAGCAAACTCTGGACTTATTTCAGTTTCTTTATTTTTTATGATATGTGCACCTAATAAAGATGGAAATATACCTATGTCTTATTTAGGAGCAGATGGACTTTTTGTTGCTATAATAATAGGTCTATTGTCAGTTGAAATATCGAGATTTGTTGATAATAAGGGATGGAAATTTAAATTACCAGACTCTGTTCCAACAGCAGTAGCAAACTTTATAAATACTTTAATTCCACTACTTTTAAATATAGTGGTATTATATGGATTAAACGTAGTTATATTAGTAAATAGTGGAATGAGTTTACCTCAGTTTGTTATGAGCTTACTTACACCAGCTTTAAATATAGCAGATAATATTTGGGGTTATTTAATACTTATAACTTTTGGAAATTTATTGTGGCTATTTGGTGTAAATGGAACGTCTATAATATTTGCAATAGTTTTTGCATTAGGAGTAAAAAATACTGGTATAAATGCAAATTTAGTTTTATCAGGACAAGACCCTGATGTACTTATGAACTTACAAATGTTTAGAATAGCAATATTAGGTGGAGCAGGTAATACTTTAGGGCTTGTATTATTAATGGCAAAAAGTAAGTCAGCTCATTTAAAAACATTAGGAAAGCTATCTTTAGTTCCAGGAATTTGTGGAATAAATGAGCCTGTAATATTTGGTGGTCCAATAGTATTTAATCCAATACTTGCGATTCCATTTTTAATAACTCCTATAGTTTCGGTTTCACTAACTTATTTTGCACAAAGTATAGGACTTATAACTTGTGGTTATATAATTGACCCATCATTTACACCATTTTTTGCACAAGCATACTTATCATCAATGGATATAAAAAATGTCTTATTTACTTTTGGGTTAGTAGCATTAAGTGTGGTAATTTATTATCCATTTTTTAAAGTTTATGAGAAGAATATGTTACAAAATGAACAAGCTTAGTTTTATTTAAAGATGACAATTATGTCATCTTTTTTACTTTTATAGAATATTTATACAAATATGAACAAAATATAATACGGTATTGACAATATTCGATATAATGGATATTATATCTATTGTAAAAATAAAATTGTAAATAAATTTAGAGAAAGGATTTAAAAATGAACAAAAAAGGATACTACATATTATTTACACCTTGTTTAGTATTAGTAGCATATTTTATGATAGTACCCTTAATAGGAACTATTTTGCCTACATTTACTAATTCGGAAAATGGAATATTTTATGAGTATATAAATTTTTTTAATGACTCTTATATGATAGAAATATTTTTAAGAACTATAAAAATATCTTTATTATCCTCAATAATTTGTATGATAATTGGAGTTCCAGTTGCTTATTATATTTCAAGAACATCTAAAAAATTAAGAGGTCTTTTTATAGCGTTTACAGTTTTTCCAATTTTAACAAATTCAGTTGTTCGTTCTTTTGCTTGGATGAATATACTTGGGAAAAATGGAATTATAAATAATTTTTTAATTAAATTAAATTTAATAAGTGAGCCATTATCTCTTTTGTATACAGAGGGGGCTATAATAATCGGTACAATTTATATATTTTTGCCTCTTATGATAATTTCACTTGTTGGAGTTATGGAAAATGTTGAAAATGACTTACTAGAGGCTGCTGAAAGTTTAGGAGCAAATAAATTAACTGCATTTTTTAAAGTGGTATTTCCTCTTAGTTTACCAGGATTAATAGTGGGTACTGTTTTAGTTTTTACAGGTTCATTAACTGCATATACAACTCCACAACTTCTTGGAGGAAATAAAAATACAGTTTTAGCAACTCTTATTTATCAAAAAACTATGACCTTAGGAGATTGGCAAGGAGCATCAGTAGTTGCAACCATAATGATAGTAGTAACTTTAGTTGTTATAAAGAGTATTAACTTTTTAGCATCAAAGCTTGATAAGAGAGGTGTTTCTTAAAATGAAAAATAGTAAATTATTAACATCGTTTGTTATTTTAGTATATATATTTTTATTTGCACCACTTATAATAATTGCACTAACTAGTATTGGTACAGAAAATTACATAGCATTTCCTCCAAAAGGATTCACTTTTAAGTGGTTTGTTAATGTTTTTACATCAGAATCTTTTATGAGTAGTATGTTTACAAGTTTATTAATATCTTTTGTAGCAACACTTTTTGCACTTTTAATTGGAATACCTGCATCTTATGGACTTAGTAGATATAATTTTAAAGGTAAGGGATTGTTAAAAAGTTTTTTCTTTTCTCCACTTATAATACCTGGTATAGTTATTGGATTTTCTTTATTTCAATTTTTACTTGTAAGACTTAATTTATCTATTTATATGAGTTTATTTATAGGACATACTTTAGTAATAATTCCCTATATTATAAGGGTTGTAGGTTCTAGTTTAGAAGTTTTTGACTATTCAATAGAAGAAGCTGCCGAAAGCTTAGGTTGTAAAAAATCACAAACATTTTTTAAAGTAGTACTTCCAAACATAACATCTGGAATAATGGCGGCTTTTATGATGGCTTTTATAAATTCTTTTAATAACGTTCCAGTATCAATGTTTTTAACAGGGCCTGGAGTTAGCACACTACCAATAACTATGATGAATTATGTTGAATATAACTACGACCCTACAGTTTCTGCATTATCTGTAATACTTATGATACTTACAATAGGGGTTATGTATATATTAGAAAAAACATTAGGGCTTAGTAATTTCTCAAAATAGTAATCATAAATTAAGCTTTGGAGGATAAAAATGGATTTAATAAACTTAGAAAATATATGTGTTTCTTATGATAAAAAAACTAATATACTTGAAAACTTAAATCTAAAAATAAAAGAAGGTGAATTAGTTTCACTTCTTGGACCATCAGGTTGTGGTAAAACTACTACTTTAAGAGTTGTTGCAGGATTTATTGAGCCAACTTCAGGAAAATTTATGTTAGGAGATGAAGATTATACTAATATACCGGTTCACAATAGAAATTTTGGATTAGTATTTCAAAGTTATGCACTTTTTCCACATTTAACAGTTTATGAAAATGTTGCTTTTGGACTTAAAATGAAGAAAGTACAAAAAGATGAAATCGATAAAAAAGTAAATGAAATGCTTGAAGTTGTTGATATGAGTCATTTAGCAAAAAGGTATCCAAAAGAATTATCAGGAGGTCAAAGACAAAGAGTTGCAATAGCAAGAGCATTAGTTATAGAACCAAAACTTTTACTTCTTGATGAACCACTTAGTAATCTTGATGCAAAACTTAGACTTAAGATGAGAGTTGAAATAAGAAAACTTCAGCAAAAACTAGGAATAACTACTCTTTTTGTTACTCACGATCAAGAAGAATGCTTTTCGATTTCTGATAAGGTAGCAGTTTTAAATAAAGGAGTTATTGAACAATTTGATACGCCAGAAAATATTTATTCAAACCCTTCAACTGAATTTGTTGCAAGATTTGTTGGATTTGAAAACTTTATAGAGTTAACTAAACAGTCAAATGATACATACACTAGCGAATCAGGATTAAAATTTATAGTAAAAACTAACAAAGAAAAAGATAAAGTAAAGGCTACTATAAGACCTGATAATATAAAAATAGTTGATAAAGATTTAGGTAATACTATAGAAGGAGTTGTTGAAATCAGAACTTTTTTAGGAAAAGAGTATCAATACGATGTAAAAACAGAGCTTGGAAATTTAATAGTAAATAGTGAAAGTGATTTTATCTATGAAAAGGGTGAAACTATAAAACTACATTTACCATCAGATAAAATAGTAATATTATAATTAGGAGGATATTATGAATAAGAAATTTTTAGCATTATTATTAACTGGTATGGTTGGAGTTACAGCTTTAACAGGATGTGCAAAATCAGATGAAAGCTCTACAAATGGTACTAAAAAGTTAGTTATATCAACTTGGGGACTTAATGAGGATTTATTAAATGAGACAGTTTTTGAACCATTTGAAAAAGAACACGGAGTAGATATTGTTTTAGAAATAGGAAATAACTCGGAAAGATTAACTAAAATGGTCAATAACCCAAATTCAAATATAGATATAACTTATTTAGCAGAATCATATGCAGAACAAGGTATAGAAAAAGGGATATTTGAAAAGTTAGACTACTCAAAAATACCAAATGCAAATGACTTAAATGAAAAAGCAAAAACAACAGTTGATAAAGGATATGGACCTGCATATACTTTAAATAGTATAGGAATAGTTGTTAATAAAGATGCTGGAATTGAAATAAATTCTTGGGAAGATTTATGGAAAAGTGAATTAAAAGGAAAGATAGCTATACCAGATATAACTACTACTTTTGGACCTGCAATGCTTTCAGTTGCATCAGATAAAGCAGGTGTAACTTTAGAAAGTGATAAAGGTGAAGGAGCATTTAAGGAAATAGAAAATCTAAAGCCAAACGTTGTTAAAACTTATAGTAAATCTTCTGATTTAGCTAATATGTTCTCAAGTGGAGAAATAGTTGCTGCAGTATGTGCTGATTTTGCATTTTCTACCATAAAAAATGCTACACCAAATGTAGAGTTTGTAATACCTGAATCTGGTACATATTTAAACTTTAATACTATAAATATAAATAAAAACTCTCAAAACAAAGATTTAGCTTATGAATTTATAAATTATGCATTAAGTCCAGAAGTTCAAAAAAGAGCAGCTTTAGCATTAGGAGATGCACCAGTTAATGCTAAAGTTGAACTAACTGAAGAAGAAGTTGGAAATATGACTTATGGAGAAGTTATTAATAAATCTAAAACTTTAGACTTTACATTTATAAATTCGATGATGACAGAGTGGATAGATAATTGGAATAGAATAATAAATAGATAAGACTATGTGAAAACATAGTCTTTAACTTTGGGAGGATAAAATGGTTAATATAATAATAAATGTAGCAGTAATTACGATGAACAAAAATAAAGATATAATAGAAGAAGGTGTAGTATCAATTTTAGATAATAAGATAATTTATGTTGGAGATAGTTTAGAGGAAGCTATTAGCAACTATAAAGATTTTGAAATAATAGACGGAAAAAATGGAATATTAATACCTGGAATGATAAATTGTCATACTCATATCTCTATGGTAGCTTTTAGGAGTTTAGCGGACGATTGTAAAGATAGATTAAAAAGATATTTATTTCCACTTGAAAAAATTTTAGTAGACGAAAAATTAACTTATATAGGAGCAAAATATGGTATAGCTGAGATGTTACTTGGTGGAGTTACTACTTTTTGTGATATGTATTACTTTGAAGATGAAGTTGCAAAAGCATCAAAGGAGCTTAATATAAGGGGAATACTTCTTGAGACTGTAGTTGATTTTATATCACCTGATTCTTATAAAGAGTTTGGAGGAATAGACTATGGCAAAAAGTTTATCAAAAAATGGGAAAATGATGGTTTGATAAAAGTAGGATTAGCTCCTCACGCACCATACACTAATACTAGTGAGTCTTTAAAAGAATGTTTTGTAATAAGCAAAGAAAACAATACACTAATGAGTATGCATGTTGCTGAGATGGATTATGAATTTGATGAGTGTATTAAAAAATATAATATGACTCCAGTTGAATACTTAAATTCTTTAGGTATACTAGATAATAATTTTATATCAGCTCATACCGTATTAGTTAATGATAAAGATATATCTATATTAAAAGAAAAAAATGTTGGGATATCTCATAATATAGGTGCAAATGCAAAAGGAGCAAAAGGTGTTATGCCAATACTTAAAATGATTGATAAAGGACTTAATATAGGTCTTGGTACAGATGGTCCTATGAGTGGAAACACACTTGATATAATAACTCAAATGCCACAAGTTGCAAAAATACATAAACTTTTTAATAATGATAGAGGTGTACTTCCTTGCGATAAAATACTTGAGATGGCGACTATCGGTGGGGCAAGAGTTTTAAATATGGAAAATGAGATTGGTTCTATTGAAGTTGGGAAAAAAGCTGACTTAGTACTACTAGAAACTGATTCTGTAAATATGCAACCAATATATGATTATTACTCAACTATAGTATATTCTGCAAACCCTGGTAATGTGAGCATGGTTATTGTTGATGGAAAAGTAGTAGTAAAAGATAAAAAACTCTTAAGTGGAGATTTTAATGAAATAAGAAAAGATTTAATAAACTTAAAAGAAGACATCTTAAAAATGGCAAAAACTTTATAAAAGGAGACGTGTATGAGGAAAATAATATTAAATTTAGCAATGAGTTTAGATGGATATATTTCTGATAATGACGGTGGATATGATTGGATAGTTGGTGATGGAGATAAATCTTTAGATACAGAAAACAAGTGGGACTTTGATAAATTTTTAGATAGTGTTGATACTGTAGTTATGGGCAAAAAATGTTATGACCAAAATATGCATAATGATTTTAAAGATAAAAAAGTTTATGTTGCAACATCTAATAAAATAGAAAGTTATGATAATATACAATTTATAAATAAAGATATAGTAAAAGTTATTAAAGAAGAAAAGCAAAAAGAAGGTAAGAATATTTGGCTATTTTGAGGGGGGATTTTAGTCGATAATTTTATAAAAGAAGATATTATTGATGAATATATAATTGGAATTATACCAACAATTCTTGGTAAAGGAAGACCTTTATTTTTGAATAATAATCCTAAAATAGATTTACATCTAGAGGAAATTTTTAGTGAAGAAGGTGTAGTAATTCTTAAATATATAAAAAGATAAAAGTTAAAATTAATAAGTATTTACAAAATATAAATTATGTGTTACTATTGGTGAAGGATTGTAACTGGACTAATCAGGCAAAACCTTTATGAGTATATATTTATTATACTTATATTGGTTTTGTCTTTTTTTATACTTAAAAATTTTTTGGAGGTGAAAATTTTTATGATAATAGATAGGATACTAAACAACAATGCTTTTATATCTATTGATGATAATGGTTGTGAGATAATAATTACAGGAAAAGGAATTGCATTTGGTAAAAAACAAGGTCAAGATATTGAACTAAAAGGAAACTATAAAGTTTTTTCTTCAGACAAAGAACTTAACAAAAAACTAAAAGATATAGTTTCATACATTCCACAAGAATATATGAAAATTACAGAACAAGTAGTTTTTATACTTGATAAGGAATATAATAAAAAAGTAAATGATATAATATACGTTTCATTAACTGAGCATATTCATGGTGCAGTTGAAAGATTTAAAAAAGGAATACAACTAAAAAATCCACTTTTACACGACATAAAAATACTTTTTAAAGATGAATTTGAAGTTAGTAAGCAGACTTTAGAATTAATAAAAGATGAGTTTGGAATTTTATTTGAAGAAGATGAAGCAGGATATATAACACAGCATATAGTTAATGCACAGCTAGATAATAATATTATAAATTTTAGTGATGTTACTAAAATAATGCAAGAAATACTTAAAGTTATAAAGCATAGCTACAAGATGGAATTTAATCAAGATTCTATTTATTATCATAGATTTGTTACTCATCTAAAGTTTTTTGCACAAAGAATTTTAAACAAAAGCACTTATGAAGATGACAATGAAGAAATATTTGAAGTTTTTAGACAAAAATATATAAATAGTTATGACTGCGTTTTAAAAGTTTATAATCTTATAGAAAAGGTTTATGACTATAGATTAAGTAAAGATGAGCAATTATATTTAATGATTCATATTGAAAGAATAACTACTAAATCGAATATAAAAGTTTAGGTTTATAATCTAAATTTTATATATAAAAGGATTGTAACTACGCTATAAGAAAACTTATATATGTAGGCAAAACCTCTATTTAAAAATTAATGGAGGATATATTTATGGATTACCAAAAAGTAGGGAGACAAATACTAGAAAGACTTGGTGGAAAAGACAATGTCATTAGTTTAGTACATTGTATGACAAGGTTAAGATTTGTATTAAAAGATGAGTCTTTAGTTGATGATGAGCTAGTAAAAAATACTAAAGGCGTTATGGGAATTATGAAAAAAGGTGGACAATACCAAATAATAATTGGAAACGAAGTTTCGAAAGTTTATAATGAAATATGTAAACTTGGAAATTTTGAAACTAGCAAACCTAAAAATAATAATAAACCAAAAGAAAAACAAAGTATTTTATCAACTATACTTGATGTTATTTCAGGATGTATGGCACCTGTTATACCAGCTTTAATAGGTGCGGCTATGATGAAGGTATTACTTACAGTATTACCTATGTTAGGACTTTTAGATACAAATAGTCAAACTTATCAACTATTATCAATAATAGGAGATGGTGCATTTTTCTTTATGCCTGTATTAATTGCAATGTCAGCTGCAAATAAATTTAATACTAATCCTTATTATGCAGTAAGTTTAGCACTTATTATACTACATCCAAACTTTATAAGTCTTATGGATAGTTCTAAAGAACTAGGTACAACAGTTAAATTTTTTGACTTAATACCTGTTACTTATGCTTTTTATCCATATTCTGTAATACCAATAATATTATCAGTTTGGGCACTTTCTTATATAGAAAAGTTTGTTGATAAGATAACTCCTGTTATTACTAAAAATTTCCTAAAACCACTACTTGTAATATTATTTACAGCGCCAATAGTTATGGTTGCTATTGGTCCTTTAGGAAGTATATTTGGAGATTCTATATCAAAATTAGTTTACTTTATACATGACAAATTAGGTTTTATAGCTATTGGATTAGTAGCTGGAGTTTATCCATTTATAGTTATGGCAGGTATGCATCACGCATTTACACCAGTTAAATTAAGTATGATTGCAACAACAGGATTTGAAGGATTTATATCGATTTCTGAGTATTGTTCAAATATGGCACAAGGAGCGTCTGCTTTAGCAGTATCTTTAAAAACTAAAAATAAAGACCTAAAACAAACAGCAGGATCATCTGCATTTTCAGCTTTAGTTGCAGGTATAACAGAACCAGCATTATATGGTGTAACTGTTAGACTTAAAAAGCCTATGCTAGGAGCTTGTATAGGTGCTTTAGTTGGTGGTTTAGTAGGAGGATTTTTTCAATTAAAATCATTTGGAGTTGCAACACCAGCATTAGTAACTATTCCACAATATATAGAAAGCAATAGACCAGAGTCTTTAATGTATGTATTAATAACTGTAGGAGTAACTATAATAGTTTCATTTATAGCAACTTATATTATAGGGTTTGAAGATATTGTTGATGAAGAAGATGATGAAGTAATACCTTATAAAAGTAGTTTAAATATAGGTAATAAAATACAAAGTCCTATTGAAGGTAGGATAGTACCATTAGATAAGGTAAATGACCAAACTTTTGCTACAAAGGTATTAGGAGATGGTATTGCAATAATTCCATCAAAAGGAGAAGTTGTTGCACCATTTGATGGTGAGATAGATGTATTTTTTGAAACTCATCATGCTTTAGGATTAAAAAGTGATAGTGGTGTTGAGATGTTAATTCACGTTGGTTTAGAAACTGTAAACTTACAAGGAAAATATTTTACTCCAATCAAAAAGGCAAAAGACAAAATAAAAAAAGGAGACGTTTTATTGACTTTTGATATAGATAAGATAAAAGAGGAAGGGTATGATATAATAACGCCAATAGTAATTACTAATAGTAGTAATTATATGGAATTTATATCAACTAAAGAAGAGAATATAAATAAGCTACAAGAATTATTAACTATTGTATAAATTATTAAAAGGAGATATAAATGGAAAATTTTGAAATGCCAAATGATTTTCTATGGGGTAGTGCATCTGCTGCATACCAGATAGAAGGTGCTTATTTAGAAGATGGAAAAGGTATTACAAATTGGGATGATTTTGTTAGAATACCTGGTAAAACATTTAAAAAAACTACTGGAGATATTGCTGTTGACCATTACCATAGATTTAAAGAAGATGTTAAGTTAATGGCAGAAATGGGGCTTAAGACTTATCGTTTTTCTATTTCTTGGGCAAGAATTATACCAGATGGAAATGGTGAGATAAATGAAAAAGGTCTTAAGTTTTATGAAGAGTTAATAGATGAATGTATAAAATATAAAATAGAACCAATGGTAACTATTTATCACTGGGACTTACCAAAATCTTTAGAAAAAGAGTATAATGGTTGGGAAAGCCCAAGAATAGTAGATGACTTTGTTAGGTATTCTAAAGTTTTATTTGAGAGATTTAAAGGAAAAGTTAAGTACTGGATAACACTAAATGAACAAAACATATTTACAACACTTGGATGGATGACTGCTATGCATCCACCTGGAAAATTTGATGATGCAAAAACTTACTACAAAGTTAATCATCATGCATTTCTTGCACATGCAAAAACTGTTTTAGAATTTAAAAAAATAATACCAAATGGTAAAATAGGAGCAAGTTTTGCTTATAGCCCAAGCTATGCTATAAATTGTGAACCTAAAAATGCGATGTCTAAATTAGATTTTGATGACTTAAAAAATTATTGGTGGATGGATGTTTATGCTTATGGTAGATATCCAAAGTCAGCTTTTACTTATCTTAAAAATAAAAAAGTTGCACCAGAAATAACTAAAGAAGATGAATTGATACTAAAAGAGGCTGCTAGTAAGGTTGATTTTATGGGAGTTAATTATTATCAAACAACAGTTTGTGAGTATAATCCTATAGATGGAGTAACTCCTTATGCTACTATGAACACAACTGGAATTAAAGGGTCAACTCAAATAACTGGTGAGCCTGGATTATTTAAAAACCCACCAAATAATTATTTAGAAACTACAGATTGGGACTGGACAATAGATGCAATGGGTCTTAGATATGCTTGTAGAGAAATAACTAGTAGATACAATCTTCCTATAATAATATCAGAAAATGGTCTTGGAGCATTTGATAAAAAAGAAGAAGATAACTCTATACACGACCCTTATAGAATAGAGTATCTAAAAAATCATATAAAAGAACTAAAAATAGCAATAAAAGAAGGATGCGAAGTTTTAGCTTATTGTACTTGGTCTTTTACTGATTTACTTAGTTGGTTAAATGGATATCAAAAAAGATATGGTTTCGTTTATGTTGACCGTGATGAAGAAGGTGGTTCAATGGATAGATACAAAAAAGACAGTTATTATTGGTATAAAGAAGTAATATCTTCAAATGGTAAAAATTTATAATTATTAAAAAATAGTCCTTGATTTTGAGGACTATTTTTTTATTTAAAAACTTGATTTAAAATAAGAAATATTATATAAAGTAGGTATGATTAAATTTTAAGGAGTTAGTATGATAAAAAAAGAGGTTACTATAAGTGGAAGATTTGAATTAAAAGGAACTTTAACTATTCCAAATGAAAAAGAAAAATTTACTACTATAATAATTGTAAATGGTTCTGGACCTTCTAATAGAGATGGAAATATTGGTGATATGAAGATGAATATTTACAAAGATTTATCGGATTTTTTAGTAGATAATAATTTTATGACATTAAGATATGACAAAAGGGGTTGTGGTGAAAGTCAAGGAAATGCAAATAGTGTTGGTATGTGGGATTTAATTGATGATATTGTTTGTTGTATTGATTTTGTTAAGTCTACAAAAAATTCAAACAATAAAGTTATTTTACTTGGTCATAGTGAAGGTTGCATTTTAAATACACTACTTACAACTAAAAAAGATATAGATGGTCTTATACTTTTAGCTGGTGGAGGAACTAGTATAAAAGAAACTTTAAAATATCAAATGAAAAACCAAAATGAAGAAATAAAAAATTTAAAAGGATTTAAAGGATTTTTACTTAGATTATTAGTTAAAGAGAAAAAAGCTATAAAAGTGCAGAATGATTTATTTGAAAAGTGTATAAACTCAACATATGATATTATAAAAATAAAAGGAAAGGAAATTCCAGCAAAGTGGTTTAGAGAACATCTAAGTATAAATGAAGAATACATTTTAGGTATTCTAAAAAATATAAAAATACCTACTATTGCTATTACTGGAAATAAAGATGCTCAAGTAGATTATAAAGATTTAGATAAAATCAATAATTTAAAGAATAATAAAATAGAAACTAAAATTATAGATAATATGGACCATCTCTTAAAATATTTTGATAAAGAAATAAGTATGATAAATCTAATGAGCCAATATAAAGAAGATAATGAAAAAGAAATTCATAAAGACCTAAAAGAAGAAATAATTAAATATTTAAATAAAAACTTTTAATATAAATAATTCTTATAGTATTGGTAGGGAGAGTGTTATGAAGTTTAAGGGAATTATTTTTGATATGGATGGAGTTATATTTGACACAGAAAAAATATATCTAACAAATTGGCAAAATATATTTAAAGATTATGGATATTCATTAGAAAAGAAAACTTATATTGAATGTATGGGTGTTGGTAAAGTAAAAGTTAAGGAAATATTTAAAAATACTTTTGGTGATTATTTACCAGTAGATAAGATGTATGATGATAAAGATATACATCTTGAAAAATATCTAAAAGAAAACGAGATAAAATTAAAATTAGGTGTAGTAAAAACTTTAGAATTTTTAAACAAAAATAACTATAAAGTAGCACTTGCAACATCATCAAGAAGAAGTAGGGTAGAGTTTTTGTTAGAAAAATATAATATAAAAGATAAATTTGATGAAATAGTATGTGGAGATGAAGTAAAAAATTATAAGCCAAATCCAGATATATTTTTAACTGCACTTAATAAGCTTAATTTAAATAAAGATGAAGTATTAATAGTTGAAGACTCAAAAGCAGGAGTTTTAGCAGGAAATAATGCTAATATAAATGTAGTTCATATTCCAGATTTAATAGAAAAAGATAAAGAAATAGAAAAATTATCATTTAGAGTATTTAATAATTTATTAGAATTAAAATATTTTTTGCAAAATTAATTTTATAGTTGCTAAAATAACCTCATATTATTTAACTATGAGGTTATTTTCTATTTATTAAATTTTAATATATTTGTAATGAAAATATGACAAAAATATGCTAAACTATACATTATTAATTATAATAAGGAGGGGATATTTTGTTTGGTAAAAATAAAGACAAAGAAGAGTTACTTTATGACACTCTTAGCATAACTATGGAGCTTGAAGCTTTAGACTTGGATGAAGATAAAAAAATACCAAATGATAATAAGAAAAAAAATAAGAAAATTTTTGTTATTTTATTTTTAGTAATTATACTAATTTTATTAATACCCCCTACTTTTTTATTAGGAAAATCTTATGAAGCAAAAGAATCTGCAAATAAAGCTTTAATAAGTGATGATACTATTAATATTACTATTTCAGATTTAATATCGTTTAAACCTATAAATAAAGAAGCAACTCAAGGATTAATACTATTTCAAGGTGCAAAAGTAGATGCTAAAGCATATTCAAAACTTGCAAGAGAAATATCAAAAAGAGGATATCAAGTTATTTTAGTTGATAGTCCGTTTGATATACCTATTTTTTCAGTAAATAAAATAGATGATATTATAAAGTCAAATCCAAATATAAAAAGTTGGATAGTAGGTGGTCATTCATTAGGTGGTGTTGTAGCTTCTTCAAATATTATTTTAGAAAATAATCAAATAGAAGGGTTATTATTACTTGCATCTTATCCATCTAATAGTTGTATTTTAAATTCTCAAAAAGAAGTATTATCAATATGGGGTAGTAAAGATGGTGTTATGAACTTTGAATCTTTTGTAAAAGCTAAATCAAAGTTACCAAAAGATACTAGATATGTTGAAATAGAAGGATCTAATCATTCTCAATTTGGTGATTATGGGCTTCAAGAAAATGATAATGAATCAACAGTTGATGATGATGTTGTTTTAGATATAGTGGTTAATAATATTGTAAAATTATTTAATGATATTAATACACAAGGCTAGTAAATTTACTAGTCTTTTTTAATATAAAAAAACTTTTTGGCAATAATATTATAAGATTTTTATTGTTGGAGGAATTTATGAAACTTTTATTTATTATTGTCTATTTTTTCTTATTTTTTGGTGTATCAAACATTAGTGGAATGCTTATACCTTTTTTACAATATAAAGGATATGAGCCAATTCAAATAGGAACATTAATAAGTTTATTTACTTTGATGGGAGTTTTTGGACAATTATTTATTGGATATTTTTGTAGTAAATTTAAAACTATCAAAAAAGTATTTTTATTTGCCCTTTTTATAACAATAATAGCGGGAACTTTTTCGTTTTTATTTCAAAAAAGTATCTATTTTTACATAGTGTTTTTTATATTAGGAATTTTTAGTTCAATTCTTACATCATTAATAGATACTTGGGTTATGGAAAGTGATGAAAAAAATAATTTTGGAAAGCTAAGATGCTTTGGTTCGTTTGGTTGGGCATTTGGAGTTTTAATTACTGGATATATAGTTTCTAAATTTGGATACTTTATGGTAAATATTATTTTTAGTTTATCTATTTTAATATCAATACTATCAACATTAAAATTAAAAGATGTAATAAAAGAAGGTAATAAAAAATTAGGTATAAAAAATTTAGTATCAAACAAAAAATATAATTTTTTGATTTTTTCTCTTTTAATGGTTTGTATATCGTATAGAGCTTATCTTCAATTAATTCCATACCTAATAGAATATATAGGTTACGATGTTTCAAGCCTAGGGATTTATTATTTTTTATCTTCTTTTAGTGATATATTAATGTTTATTGTATGCTCAAAAATAATGCATAAAATAAGCCCGGATAAGTTACTAATAGTATCACCAGTAGCAATACTTATACAACTTTTGATAATTTATTATACATTTGATATAAAATATCTATATATAAGTTGTGTTTTTCAAGTATTTACTTTTCCTGTAATACTTATGGTAGGTAGAGTGATGGTTGATAGAGTATCTTTTAAAGAATTAAAAACTACATCTCAATTAGTAGGGTTTGCAATGTATAATAGTTTGGGTATAATAATTGCATCGTTTTTAGTAGGATTTTTAGTTGATAAGTTTGGTATTGAAAAATCAATTTTACAAATTATAGCTTTTACAATTTTTAGCATATTTGTAGTACTTATTTATGATAGAAAAACTAAAGATGAGGTATTAAATTAATGGAGGTGATAAGATGAAAGAGTACTTTTGTCCAAAATGTTTTAATAAAATAGAAGTTATAGACTCTTGAGGAAGTGTTAGTTATTATTGCACGGAGTGCAATATGTTAGTGTCGAGTAAAAAAGTATTAAGTAAAGATGAACTAGAAAAAATAAAAAAAGAAGGAAGTGGGGAATAATCCCCATTTTTTTGTGGTGATGTATGGATAATTTAGTTTTAAAGCTTTTAAGTATAGAAAATATAAATAATAAAATCATTAAATTTTTAATAAATAATTTTAGTTTAAATATAAATTGTGAGAAAGATTTAAAAGAAGCTTTAGATTATTATACTTATAAAAATGATAATTTATATAAATTTAGTTTAGATAGTATAAAAAAAGGATTCGATAAAGCAGAAAATACAATACATTATTCAGAAAAATTAGGTATAAAAAGTATTGATATATTAAATAAAAAATATCCTAAAAATTTAATAAATATAAAAGATAGTCCTTTAATATTATTTTATAAGGGAAATTTTGATATTTTAGACAGTAGACAAAATATAGCAATAGTTGGGACTAGAAATCCAAGTGATTATGGTATAAATAGTTCATATAATATATCAAAGTTTTTTTCTTATAGAGGGTTTAATATAGTTAGTGGGCTTGCGATAGGTTGTGATGAGTACGCACATAAAGGTACTGTAGACTCAAAATCTAAAGGTATTGCAGTTTTAGCAGGAGGTCTTGATAAAATATATCCAAAGAAGAATGAGCATTTAGCTTATGAAATACTAATTAATAATGGTTGCTTAGTTAGTGAGTATCCCATATTTACTAATTATTTTAAGCACAATTTTGTAAGAAGAAATAGAATTCAAAGTGGTTTAAGTGAAGCTTTGATTTTGATTGAGTGTTCTGAAAAGTCAGGCTCTATTTATACAGTTGATTTTTGTATAAAGCAAGAAAAGATTTTAGCAGTTTGTGATATAGATAATTTAGGAAATCAAAAAATAATAAAAGAAAATAAGAATGTATTAGTTATAAAAGATAAGAGTAGCTTAATTGAACTAGAAAATCTAATAAAGAACTCCAATAAAGAAATTATAAATCAAGTAAAATTTAAACTTTAGACTTTTTGATTAAAAAATTATCATAAAATATAATACTATTTAATATTATATTTTATAAAAAGGAGGTGAAAAGTTAATAAATATTAGCATTTAAATATTCTATAAATTTAAACAATCTAATAATAATCCTTTCTACGCATAATATTCACAAAAAATGAATCAAAATTTCTTAAATAATTTATCAAATAGTTAATAAATTATAAATATTTTTCATAGTAATAAAGTATAGGAAAACGTTATATAAAATATAGGGGGTTAGTAATGAGTAAAAAAATATATTTATTTTGTAGTGCAGGGATGTCAACTAGTTTATTAGCTAGTAAGATGCAAAAGGTTGCTGATGAGCATAAACTACCAGTAATTGTAAGTGCTTTTCCACATTCACAAATTGATAAAATAATAAAAGATGAAAATCCAGACTGTATACTTCTTGGACCTCAAGTAAAATATCTATACAATGAAACAGTGGAGAAATTTAAAGATTTAAATAAGCCAATAGCAGTAATAGATTCTAAGGATTATGGACTTATGGATGGGGAGAAAGTCTTAAAAAATTCTATAAAAATGATAAAGGCAAACACTAGTATAAATAAATAATTTATTATTAAGGTGATATAGATGAATATGTTTATTTCAAAATTAGAAAAAATATTAATGCCCTTAGCAGAAAATATAGGTAAAAATAAATTACTGATAGCTATAAGAGATGGTTTTTTAGTATCATCACCATTACTAATAGTAGGATCATTATTTTTATTAGTTGCTAACTTTCCAATAAAAGGTTGGAATGAGTTTTGGGCTCAATTTTTTGGAGCTGATTGGGCAAGTAAATTATCACATCCTGTAAATGCTACATTTGATGTAATGACTTTACTTGCTGTTTTGGGAATAGGTTATTCATACGCAAAACAAAATGATATTGATCCTATTGCATCTGCTGCTGTTTCTATAGTTGCATTTTTTATAGTTACACCTTTTACAATACCTTATACTCCAAAAGGAGAAACTATTTCTTATATGGTTAGTGGTATACCGCTAGGATGGATGGGATCTAAAGGAATGTTTGTTGGTATGATAACATCTATACTATCAGTTAAAATATTTGGATATACAACGAAAAAAGGGTGGATACTTAAGATGCCAGAAGGTGTTCCACCAACAGTAGCAAAATCATTTGCTGCATTAATACCAAGTGCAATAGTAATATCTATATTTTTTGTAGTTAAATTAATATTTGAATCTACTCAATTTGGAAGTGTACATGAATTTATATATAAGTTTTTACAAATTCCATTACTAAAATTAGGTAATACTTTACCAGCTATGGTTATTGCATATTTATTCCTACATTTTTTCTGGTTCTTTGGTATAAATGGTGGAAGTGTTGTAGGAGCAGTTTACAATCCAGTATTAAAAATATTATCAGCGGAAAATTTAGAAGCATTTAAGTCAGGTCAAGAGTTACCAAATATTATAACTGCACAATTTCAAGATATGTTTGCTACTTTTGGAGGAGCAGGAAGTACATTGTCTTTACTTATAGCAATAGTAATTGTTTGTAAAAGCAAACGTATAAAGTCTTTAGGGAAATTATCTATGTTGCCAGGAATATTTGGAATAAATGAGCCAATAGTTTTTGGACTTCCTATAATGTTAAACCCAATACTTTTAATACCATTTGCTATAGTACCAACTGTTAATATAATAATAACATATTTTTGTATGTATTTTGGACTTGTACCACTAACTAATGGGGTACAAATACCTTGGACTACTCCAGTAATAATTTCAGGATGGCTTACAACAGGTTGGCAAGGTGCAGTACTACAAATTATACTACTTATTTTAGGTGTATTTATGTATATTCCTTTTATAAAAATGATGGATAATCAGTACTTAAAAGATGAAGAGAACAGTAGTGATGATACAGAAGATGAAGATATTTCATTTGATGATTTAGTATTATAAGGGGTATCAACTATGAAAAAAATTGTTATGATATTAGATCAAATTCAATCAGGTGTAGGTGGAAAAGAAAAATCAAACCTATCTCTATCAGGAAAAACATTACCACTTGGTCCTGGTATAATGATGGAACCATTTTTGAATGATTCAAAAATTATAGCCACATTATTCTGTGGTGATGAATTCTTTACAAACAACATAGAGTTAGTAGTTAATAAAATAATTGAAAAAGTAAAGCAAATAAATCCAGATGTTGTTGTTTGTGGACCAAGTTACGATTATGAAAATTTTTCAATAATGTGTGCGTTATTAGCTCATAAAATAAATGCTAATACATCTATACCAGCATTTGCAGCTATGTCTGAAGAAAATAATGATGTTATAAACAAATACAAAGATATTATTTGTATAGTAAAAACACCCAAAAAAGGTGGGGTAGGTCTTAATAAATGCTTAAAAAATATATGTATATTAGCGGAAGCTATGTCAAATAAAGAAAATATAGAATATCTAAAAAATAAACTGTGTTATTGTTAGAAAATGCCCTATATATTAGGGCTTTATATATTATAAAATTAGGAGGAAAATAATATGTGGGCAATGATAGCTACTTGGAGAATGGCTGTTGAAGGAATAACAAAAGCATCTGAACAATTAGAAAGCGGAATTGATGCAGGCTATGCAGTTGAGACTGCTGTAAAAATGGTGGAAGATTACCCATTTTATAAATCTGTAGGTTATGGTGGACTTCCAAATGAAAATTGTGAGGTTGAACTTGATGCCGCTTATATGGATGGGGATACATTATCAATAGGAGCAGTAGCATCTATTAAAGATTATAAAAATCCAGTAAGTATAGCAAAAAAACTAAGCGAAGAAAAAGTTAATAATTTCTTAGTTGGGATTGGAGCAGAAGATTATGCTCATAAAAATGGATTTGAAAGAAAGAATATGTTAACAGATAGAGCAAAGCTTCATTATGAAAAAAAGAAGAAAGAAACTTTAGACAAAGGATTAAACCCTTATGATGGGCACGATACAGTTGGTATTATATCATTAGATAAAAATGGTAAAATGTGTGTGGCAACTTCAACTAGTGGATTATTTATGAAAAAAAGAGGTAGAATAGGAGATTCTGCACTTTCTGGTTCTGGGTTTTATGTAGATAGCGAAGTAGGTGGAGCAACTGCAACAGGTCTTGGTGAAGACTTAATGAAGGGGTGTATTTCATATGAAATAGTTAGACTTATGAAAGAAGGAAAACATCCTCAAGAAGCTTGTGATATAGCAGTAAATAATTTAGATAAAGAACTTATAAAAAGGAGAGGAAAAGCAGGTGATTTGTCTCTTGTTGCTATGAATAATAAAGGAGAGTGGGGAGTAGCAACTAATATTGAAAACTTTACTTTTTCAGTAGCTACAAGCAATTTATCTCCAACTGTATATATAGCAAATAGAAAAGATGGAAAAACTACTTATGAAGTAGCATCAAAAGAATGGATGGATGCTTATGAATCAAGAATAAAAGCTCCAATAGAAATATAGTTAAATTTTGGTGAAATTATGGATATTATAAACAATAAAGTAGATGAAATAAAAGATAGTTTATTAAATGATATTATAGAGTTAGTAAAAATTCCTAGTGTTGAAGGTGAAGCTAAAGAAAACTATCCATTTGGAATAGATGTGGCAAAAGCATTAAATAAATCACTTGAAATATCTAAAAAATTAGGATTTAAAACTGTTAATTTAGATAATTACATAGGATATGCTGAATATGGAGAAGGTGAAGAATATATCTGTGCAATAGGACATATTGATGTTGTACCAGAAGGCAAAGACTGGGAATATCCTCCTTATGAAGGTATAATAAAAGATGGAAAAATTTATGGTAGAGGTGTACTTGACAATAAAGGTCCAATAATAAGTTGTTTGTATGGATTATATATGCTTAAAGAACTTAATCTTAAGTTAAATAAAAAGGTAAGAATAATATTTGGTTGTAATGAAGAAACAGGATTTAAAGATATACCATATTATTTAGAAAGAGAAAAGCCACCACTAATGGGATTTACACCAGACTGTAAATATCCAGTAGTTTATGGAGAAAAGGGTATGGCTAAATTACTTTTAAAGAGGGAATTTGACTGTACAGAAGAAGAATTTAAAAGTTTTACTACTAAACTTTCAGATAAAATAAATATAACTTATGAAAATATTAAAGTAAATAAAAATGAACTATTATTAGAAATTAAAGTAAAATATGATTTTTCATATAAAATAGAAGATGTATTATCAGAAATAAATTCAAAGATAATTTGTGGAACAAGTACTGAAGTTTTACTAAATTTTAATCCAGTATATTTTGATAAAGAAAGTAAATTAGTAAAAAGTCTACAAAAAGTATATGAAAGAGTAACATTACTTGATGGTACTCCAGTTACAACTAATGGAGGAACTTATGCAAAAGTAATGCCAAATATAGTTCCGTTTGGTCCATCATTTGAAGGACAAAAGGGAATAGCTCATAATCCTAATGAATATATGGATATAGAAGATATAATTTTAAATACTAAAATATTTGCAAACGCAATTTATGAATTAGCTAAGGAGTAGTTATGTTAGAAGTAATTGGAATGTGTGTTGAAGATGCAAAAAAAATAGAGTATTGTGGTGGGGATAGAATAGAACTTGTAAGTGCTTTAACAGAAGGAGGACTAACTCCTAGTTATGCTCTTATAGAAAGTGTTGTAAAAAGTGTTAATATACCAGTTAATGTTATGATAAGACATCACGCAAAGAGTTTTGTATATACTGATTTTGATATAAATATAATGAAAAAAGACATAGAAATAGCAAAAAGCTTAGGTGTAAATGGTGTAGTATTTGGTACTCTTGATGAATCTAACAATATTGATGAAAGCAATTTAGAATATCTTTTGGATGCTTGTGATGGACTTGATGTTACATTTCATAGAGCAATAGATGAAACTAATTTGTTAGAAAGTTTGGATATACTTAATAAGTATGAAAAAATAACTAGTATATTAACATCTGGTGGTAAAAATAATATCTCTAAAAATATAAATATAATAAACGACTTAACTAAAAAGTCAAAACATATAAATATTTTACTTGGTGGTGGGCTTAATTTTGAAAATATAGATTACATAAAAAATAATGCAAATACAAAACATTTTCACTTTGGAACAGCAATAAGATTTGATAATAAAGCTAAAAAAACTTGTTAATATTTTAAATTAATATTATTTTAGTACATCTTTTTGATGTGCTTTTTTATTTGTTATAAAACTTTTATTTCGTAGTCAATTAACGTTTAAAAGTTTATGAATTTATTATTTAGAAATACTATATATAAATTTTACTAGTATTGTTTTAAATATTTTCTATACTATTATTTAAAAATTATACTACTATATAATAAATAAAAAATATATACTGTGCTAAGAAATCAAAAGTTTTGTTATAATAGTATCATTAAGGAGGTTTTTTGATGAATAAGAAAAATAATATTGCTGATTTTTTAGGGCTTATATTTGGATGTATTTTGATTTCTTTAGGTATTAATATCTTTTTTAAACCTAATAATATAGCTCCAGGTGGACTTAGTGGTTTATCAGTTATTATAAGTAATATAACAGGATTTCAAACATCAGTAGTAATGCTTTGTATGGGTATACCACTGCTAATATTTTCTATAAAAATACTTGGCAAAAAAGATGCCATAAAAACTTTTATAGGGATGATGATTTTATCTATTTGCTTAACACTTACAAATTCTCTTTCTAATTTATCTATTGTTGAAGATATTTTATTATCCTCAATATATGGAGCCTTACTTTTAGGTTCAGGACTTGGAATTGTATTTAGAGTAGATGGTTCAACAGGTGGTACTGATTTAATAGCTCTTATTTTGCATAAACTAATACCAAGTATACCAATAGCAAAATTTTTGATTATGATAGATGGTTTAGTAGTTTTTTCATCAGGAGTTATAAATCAAAACGTAGAAACTGCACTTTATTCTGCTATTTCTCTTTATATAATAGTAAAAGTAATTGATGCTGTAATAGAGGGATTTGACTATTCAAAAGCATTTATGATAATAACTAACAAAGAAGAAGAATTAAAAAATATAATAGTAAATGATATAAAAAGAGGAGTTACTATTTTAAATGGAAAAGGTGGATATACAAATGATAACAAATCAATACTTTTAGTAGTTGTTAAGAGAAACCAAGAAGTATTTTTAAAAAAGTTAGTTAAAAAAATTGATGAAAGTGCTTTTATTATAGTTAGTGATGTGCATGAAGTTTTAGGTGAAGGATTTAAAGAAAATTTATAGATTGATTATATAATATTAAAGTGATATAATAAAATTTAAATATAGACATTCAAAAAAATAGAAATTATTAGGTGTTTTAACGAACTTAATAGGGAATTAGATGTAAATTCTAAGCTACCCCAGTAACCGTGAAACAGACGAAATCTCGATATGCCACTGATTAAACTCGGGAAGGTGAGAAATTAGGAAGAAGTTAAGCCGGGATACCTGCCTAATATTTTTTTAAGCTAATATCTTCTGAGGGCAGGATATAAGTTTTATATATAGATGTTTTTAGTGTGCCCAAAAGCACACTTTTTTATTGGGATATTTTAGCTTTTGTTTTGGATGTACAAACATTAGGAGGAAAAGATGAGAAAAAAGGTATTATTATTTGCATCATTATTTTTAGTTTTTATACTAACTATAACAGGATGTACAAAAGAGCAAACAACAGTAAAAGATAGAGAAGGAAATGATGTTGTTGTTCCTGAGAAAATGGAAAGGATAATTTCAACAGCACCATCAAACACAGAAGTTTTAGTAGAACTTGGACTAGCTGATAAACTAGTAGCAGTTGATAAATATTCAAAAGATGTAGAAGGGGTTCCAAGTGATATAGAGTATGTGGACTTTTCAAATCCAGATGCAGAAGCTATAATAGCGCTTGAACCAGATATGATAATAGCATCAGGTCATAATAAAAGTGGTGAAAATGATTCTCCATTTGAACTTATTGAAGAAGCTGGTATAAGTGTATTTTATATACCAAGTAGTGATAGTATAAATGGTATTTATGAAGATATAAAGTTTATGGCTAGTCTTACAAATAAAGAAGCAGAAGGAGATAAGTTAATAGCTTCTATGCAAAGTGAAATAGAAAAAATAAAAGAAAAGGCTTCTAAAATAGAAAATAAAAAGAGTGTTTACTTTGAAATAGGACCTGCTCCAAACTTATATAGTTTTGGTAATTCTACATTTTTAAATGAAATGATAGAGTTAGTTGGGGCAAAAAATGTGTTTGCAGATGAAAAGGCTTGGATATCACCTACTGAAGAAGCCGTTTTAGATAAAAATCCAGACGTTATATTAACTAATGTTAATTATGTTGAAAACCCAGTTGAAGAAATTAAATCACGTAAAGGTTGGGAAAATATAAATGCAGTAAAAAATGGACAAGTTTATCTTATAGATAAAAATTCATCATCAAGACCATCTCAAAATATAATAAAAGCATTGAATGAGATGGCAAAAGCAATATATCCAGAAGTATATGGACAAAACTAAAAAATTAATACTTTTATTAATATTAGTATTTTTTATTATTTGTATTGGAGTTTCAAATGGAAGCTCCAATATAAGTATAAAAGATACTTTTTATATACTGCTAAATAATTTATTTAATTTTCCCATAGAAAATATAGAACCAAAAACTATATCAATAGTTGAAAATATAAGATTACCAAGAGTTATACTAGCGTTTTTAGTAGGAGGTGCACTATCAATTTCTGGTGCTGTAGTTCAATCAGTACTAAAAAATGAATTAGTTTCTCCCTACACTTTAGGTATTTCTGCAGGTGCATCTTTTGGTGCATCACTAGTACTTATATTTGGTATTAACTTAACTTTTTTAGGAAATTTTACGTTTCCTGTGGTTGGTTTTTTATCAGGTCTTCTTACTATATATATAGTGCTTATTTTTTCATCAAAGGTAGATAAAACATTTTCTAATAATACAATAATACTTGCAGGAATGGTTTTTTCTTTATTTATAAATGGTATGCTAACAGTTTTAATGTCTTTTTTTAGAGAAAGCTTAGAAACTATAACTTTATGGCAAATGGGAAGTTTTGCTATGAAAGGGATGAATTATGTTTATATTTTAATACCATTTATTGTTTTTAGCACAATAGGTATACTTTTTTATGTAAGAGAGATGGATATTTTAACCTTTGGAGAAGAACAAGCAAAAATAGTAGGTGTTGATACTACTAAAGTAAAGAAAAGACTTTTTATTTTTTCAACAATTCTTGCAGGAAGTGCAGTATCAGTTAGTGGAACTATTGGATTTGTGGATTTGATTTCACCTCATATAGCTAGAAAAATATTTGGATCAAAACATATATTGGTAATTCCTGTATCTTTTTTTATTGGTGGGAGTTTGATGGTTGTTGCAGATTTAGTAGCAAGGACTATAGTTTCACCAGCAGAACTTCCAGTAGGAGCAATAACTGCTATAATAGGAGCGCCTTTTTTTGCATACATTTATTTTTCAAAAAAGAAAGGATAATATAAAATGTTACAAATAGAAAATCTTTATTGTAAATATGATAAAGATTATATAGTAAAAAATGTTAGCTTTAGTGTTGAAAAAGGGAAGAACCTTTTAATTGTAGGGCCTAATGGTTGTGGTAAATCGACTCTTTTAAAGTCAATAGCAAATTTATTAGAATATAAAGGCAGTATAAAGTATGAAAATAAAGAAATAAAAGACTTTTCAAGGAAAGAATTATCAACGAAAATCTCTCTTATGAGTCAAATTACAAATATTTATTTTCCATATACAGTATTTGAAACTGTATCTCTCGGAAGGTATGCTTATTCAAAAGGGATATTAGGAAATTTGTCGAAAGAAGATAAAGATATAGTTTTAGAAAGTATTGATAATGTTGGTTTGCTTGATAAAAAAGATGAATTAATAAGTAATTTATCTGGGGGACAGCTTCAAAGAGTTTTTTTAGCAAGGACTTTTTCGCAAAATCCAGACGTTATTTTACTTGATGAGCCAACAAATCATCTTGACTTAAAGCATCAAATAGAACTTTTAGATTATATAAATACTTGGACAAAACATAATAATAAAATAGTTGTGGGAGTTTTACATGACCTTAATCTAGTAAATTATTTTAGTGATGATGTTTGTCTTTTATATAATGGAGAAGTAATTGATTATGGAAAATCCAAAGATGTATTTTCCAATGAAAATTTAGAAAATATTTATGATATGGATGTTAAAAATTTTATGATTGAATGTCTAAAAAGATGGATATAGGGTGAACTTATGAAAGTAATAAAAAAAGATAATACAAAAGTTATGTTTGATAAAAATAAGATTATAAATGCAATAAACAAAAGTGCAGAAAGAGTGTTAGTTAAATTATCAGAAAAAGATTGTGAAAAAGTTTGTAATTATGTAATAAAAATGTGTGAAAAAGAGTCTGAAATAGAAGTATCTAATCTTCATAAATTGGTTGAAAAAGCTCTTGATAATGTAAACTCTGAAGTTGCAAGAAGTTATAGAGAGTATAGAAATTACAAAAAAGATTTTGTTAGTATGCTTGATGAAGTATATTTAAAAGCTCAGAAAATAATGTATTTAGGGGATAAGGAAAATAGTAATACAGATAGTGCACTAGTTTCCACTAAAAGAAGTTTAATCTATAATGAATTAAATAAAGAACTTTATCAGAAGTTTTTCTTAAATGTTGAAGAAAAAAAGGCTTGTAAAGACGGTTATATTTATATCCATGATATGTCAGCAAGACGTGATACGCTAAATTGTTGTTTGTTTGATGTAAAAAGTGTTATGTCTGGTGGATTTGAGATGGGTAATATGTGGTACAATGAGCCAAAAACAATAGATACAGCTTGTGATGTTTTAGGTGATATTATAATGATGTCAGCATCAATGCAATACGGTGGATGGTCTTGTAAGATAGATGATTTACTTGCACCATATGTTGAGAAGTCTTATAAAAAATATTTTATTGAGCTTATGGACTTTGCAAAGGAAATAAATGGAGAAGTTGACGAATCAATTTTATTTGATAAAGCTTTAAAAAAAGCAAATAGAGATTTAGAACAAGGACTTCAAGGTCTTGAGTATAAATTAAATTCAGTAGCATCAAGCCGTGGAGATTATCCATTTACAACTTTTGCATTTGGTGTTGCTAAAAATAAATTTGAAAAAATGGTTTGCGAAGCTATTTTGAAAGTTAGAATGAATGGGCAAGGAAAGAAGGGAAAGAAAAAACAAGTTTTATTTCCTAAGTTGGTATTTTTATATGATGAAAATATTCATGGAGAAGGAAAAGAGATGGAAGATTTATTTGAACTTGCAATAGAATGTTCAAGTAAAAGTATGTATCCAGACTTTTTATCATTAACAGGTGAAGGATATGTTCCATCTATGTATAAAGAATACGGAGAAATCGTCTTTCCAATGGGATGTAGAGCTTTTTTATCACCGTGGTATAAAGAAGGTGGAATGTATAAAAAAGATGAAAATGATAAACCAATATTTACAGGAAGAGCAAATATTGGTGCTGTAACATTAAACCTTATAATGATATATCAAAAAGCAAAGCTTGAAAATAAGAACTTTTATGAGGTATTAGATTATTACTTAGAAATGATAAGAAATATACATAAAAAAACTTATGAATATCTGGGTAATATGAAAGCATCAACAAATCCTCTTGCTTATTGTGAAGGCGGGTTTTTAGGTGGAAATTTAAAGCCAACTGATAAAATAAAGCCACTTTTAAAGTCGTTTACAGCAAGTTTTGGAATAACAGGTCTTAATGAACTTCAAAAACTTCATAATAAGAAATCATTAGTAGAAGACGGAAAGTTTTCTTTGGAAGTTATGCAGTATATAAATAATAAAATAAATGAATTTAAAAAAGAAGATAAAAATTTATATGCTATTTATGGAACTCCAGCAGAGAGTTTATGTGGACTTCAAATAGAGCAGTTTAGAAAAAAGTATGGTATTATAGAAGGTGTTTCTGATAAAACTTATACATCAAATAGTTTTCATTGTAGTGTATCAGAAGATATTACACCTATTGAAAAACAAGATTTAGAAAAAAGATTTTGGGATTTATTCAATGGTGGTAAGATTCAATATGTAAGATATCCTATAGGATACAATAAAGAAGCTATAAAAACATTAGTAAGACGAGCTATGAAGCTAGGATTTTATGAAGGTATTAATTTAGCATTATCTTATTGTGATGATTGTGGACATAAAGAAGAAAATATGGAAGAGTGTCCAGTTTGTAAAAGTAAAAATCTAACAAAAATAGATAGGATGAATGGTTATTTAAGTTATACTAGAGTAAAAGGAGATACAAGGCTTAATAAAGCTAAAATGGATGAAATAAAAGATAGAGTTTCTATGTAAGGGTGAATTAAATGAATTATCATAATATCACAAAATGTGATTTAAAAAATGGAGAGGGTATAAGAGTAGTGCTTTGGGTTAGTCATTGTGAGCATTACTGTACTAATTGTCATAATCCTCAAACTTGGAATGAGGAAAGTGGAATACTTTTTGATGAATATGCAAAAAATGAAATATTTGAAGAACTTGAAAAAGATTATGTATCAGGTCTTACACTAAGTGGAGGAGATCCTTTATCAACTATAAATAGAGAAGAAATTTTACAATTATTAAAGGATGTAAAAAAATTTTATCCAAACAAAAATATTTGGTGCTATACAGGATATAATTACGAAGAAATAAAAGATTTAGAACATTTAAATTATATAGATGTTTTGGTTGACGGTAGATTTGTTGAAAGTTTAAGTACACCAACACCTATGTGGAGAGGTTCTTATAATCAAAGGGTTATAGATATTAAAGAAACTCTAACCAAAAATAAAATATCATTAGTATGTTAGAAAAAACTCCTTTTGACTTTTCAAAAGGAGTTTTATTTTATGAATGATTAATTATTAAATTATAAAGTTTATCTTTTATGTAGTTACTATCTTCAAGTTCAGAGTTGTTAAAATAAATAGATACAAAACTTTCATCAAGTGATAAAGCCTCTGATATTAAGCTCATAAAGCATTTTGCTTTTCTATCTATTTGTAGATATAATTTAATTCCATTTTCGTCATTATTAAAAATAACTTCAAGTTCATCAAGTTTTCCTCTGAAAGTATTAGTAGGGTCATATTCAAATTCTTGAACAAATCCTTTTTTACTAAGTTTATAGCTACTTTCTATTGTTTCTATTTCTCTTATTCTAAATCCAATATTTTTTATCGAATCAAAAATATTTTGCATATACTTACTAGGAACTACACTTAAAGCGTCTCCATCAGAACTATCAACTGCATTTTCTATATCAAGTCTAGTTTTTAAAACAGTTCTTGAATTACCTTTTGAAATAGGACAATTATAGTCTAGCTTAAATGAAAAAGGAATACTAATATTTTCATTTGGGTTAATAGTTTTATATATTTTAATGTAAAACTCTTGAATTGTTTTTTCAACATTAATATTTGAATCATCAATTTCCTTTTTGTATGTAGTGTTTAGTTTTAAAATAACTTTATCTATATATTGACTAACTTCACCACCATAAATATTTACTTTGCAATTAACAATATCACCAGGCGAAACATTATTATTAACTAAAACTGTATCAATTTTAGTTCCACCTATCCCAAAAATATTTGCAAGTCCTTTTTTAAAAATGCTCATAGCATTAACCCCCTTAAAATTTATATCTTTATTATACAACATAATTATAATCTATTGTGCTAGTTATTTTGTTTAATATATTGAAATTACTGTATCTAATTTTAAATACACGAAAATTTATATAGCATAACTCTGATATTTTCAATAATTTTATTTAACTAGCAAAACGAAATAATATTTGATATAAAACGATATAAAATATATAATAAAATAAAACGTTATTTTAGGAGGGTAAGTACAGTTAATAAAAATATATAAAAATCTATAAAAATATTGTATATTTTTATAGATTATATTAAAATACTATTGAGGTGATAAGTAAATGAAATATTACTCAATAGGAGAATTCGCAGATAAAATAGGTAAAACTGTTCAGACACTTAGAAATTGGGATAAAAAAGGAACTTTAAAACCACATCATACAACAGAAGGTGGAACAAGGTATTATTCTCAAGAACAACTTAATCATTTTTTAGGTTTAAAGCCTAAATATAAACTAAATAAGAAAATTATTGGTTATTGTAGAGTTAGTTCACATAAACAAAAAGATGACCTACAAAGACAAGTAGAAAATATTGAAATGTATATGTTCGCAAAAGGTTATCAATTTGAAATTATAACAGATATTGGAAGTGGGATTAACTATAATAAAAAAGGATTAAATCAATTAATAGATATGATTACTAACTCAGAAGTAGATAAAGTTGTAGTTCTTTACAAGGATAGGCTAATTAGATTTGGATATGAATTAATAGAAAATCTTTGTAATAAATATGGAACTACTATTGAAATTATTGATAATACTGAAAAAACAGACGAACAAGAATTAGTAGAAGATTTAATTCAAATAATTACTGTATTTAGTTGTAGACTTCAAGGTAAAAGAGCTAATAAAGCTAAGGAAATGATTAAGGAGTTGATAGAGGATGATACTTGCGAAGAAAGTTAGATTATATCCAAATAAACTTCAAGAGCAGAAACTATGGAAAGCAGTAGGAACTGCAAGATTTATATATAATTGGACACTTGTAAAACAAGAAGAAAATTATAAAAATGGTGGGAAATTTATATCCGATGGAGTTCTTAGAAAAGAGATAACTCAATTAAAAAAATCAGAGTTAAGCTGGTTATATGAAGTATCTAATAATGTATCAAAACAAGCAGTAAAAGATGCTTGTAATGCATATCAAAGGTTTTTCAAAGGATTATCAGATAAGCCGCGATTTAAGAGCAAAAGAAGAAGTAAAAAGTCATTTTATAACGATAATGTCAAGCTTAAAGTCAAAGATAATAAATTAGTTAATATCGAAAAAGTAGGATGGATTAAAACTAATGAACAATTACCTATTGGAGTAAAATATAGTAATCCAAGAATAAGTTATGACAATAAATATTGGTATTTGTCAGTAGGTATAGAACAAGAAGAAATTAAAGAAGAATTAACAAATGTATCATTAGGTATAGATGTAGGCTTAAAGGAATTAGCAGTATGTTCTGATGGCAAAGTTTATAAGAATATTAATAAAACTTATGTAGTTAGAAAGATTGAAAAAAGACTGAAAAGATTACAAAGACAAGTAAGTAGAAAGTATGAACAAAATAAAAAAGGAAAGGAGTATGTCAAAACTAAAAATATTATAAAACTTGAAAGAAAGATACAACAAATCCATAGAAGATTGGCTAATATAAGAAATAACTATCTTCATCAAACTACAACAAGTATAGTGAAAACCAAGCCATATAGAGTTGTAATAGAGGATTTAAATATCAAAGGAATGATGAAAAATAAACATTTATCTGATACTATAAGAAAGCAATGTTTATATGAATTTAGACGACAAATTGAGTACAAGTGTAAATTAATAGGAATTGAATTAATAATAGCAGATAGATTTTATCCATCATCAAAGACTTGTAGCCAATGTGGAGAGATTAAAAAAGATTTAAAACTATCAGATAGAGTTTATAGTTGTAGTTGCGGCTTAACTATTGATAGAGATTTAAATGCAAGTATTAACCTTTCTAATTATGAATTAGCATAATATCACAAACAAGATAATGCTAATGTGTAGGATTCGTTGTATCCGAATTTACGCCCTCGGAGAGTTATATCAAACGAAAGTAGATTACTATTTATAGTTTTTAAAATCGAACTCATTGAACAGGGAATTAAACAAGATTTATATATATTTATAGATTTTTGGCAACGGGAATTAAAGTTTATGTATAAAATAGGAATTGATATTGGTGGAATGAGTATAAAAGCTGGAATAGTTAAAGATGGAGAAATAATATCAAGATTAACTATTGAAACAAAAATAGGGAGTAGTGATATTTTAATAAAAGATATAGAAAATTTAGTTAATGATATCTTAAAACAAGAAAAAATAGATATAAGTAAGATACAAACTATTGGCATAGGAGTGCCTGGAGTAGTAACTAAGGATAATAAAGTTACTTGTGTTAACTTAGGACTTATAAATGAACCAATAGTTGAAAAATTAGAAAATACATTTAAAAATACAAAAATTGCAGTAGGAAATGATGCAAATGTAGCAGCACTTGCAGAATACTACTATGGTAGTATGAAAGGCTATGATAGTGGAGTTATGATAACTCTTGGAACTGGAATTGGTGGAGGAATAGTTATTAATGATAAATTAATAACAGGTGCAAATGGAATAGGAGCAGAAATTGGTCATATAGTTATAGGAGAAAATTATTATGACTGTAATTGCGGAAATAATGGTTGCTTTGAAACGTTTTGTTCAGCAAGTGCAATAATCAATTATGCTAAAAAACTTGTTAAAGAAAATGATAGCTTAATAAAGGATATGTGTGATAGTAATTTAGAAAATATAACTGCAAAAATGGTTTTTGATGCATATAGAGAAAATGATGAAGTTGCAAAATTAGTTGTAGAAAGATTTAGAAAGTACTTAGCAATTGGTCTTGCAAATATTATAAATTTTATAGACCCAGATGTAATATCAATTGGTGGAGGAGTATCAAATGCAAATGATTTAATACTTGATGGATTAACTGATAAGGTTAAGAATCATTTACCATTTAAAGAAAGTAATATCTGTGAAATAGTAATAGCAAAATTTAAAAATGATGCAGGAATATTAGGGGCATCTTCATTATAATTTTATGCTCTACCACTTGGTAGAGCTTTATTTTGTCAATATTGTTAGAAAATTTTAAATATTTACAGAAATTAAAAGGTATATTATAATTATAAAAATAGAAATATGACAAAGAAAGGAGAAAATTATGATAAAATTAATAGGTATTCTTATTGTTATACTTGGATTTATATTTAAAGTTGAAACACTTTTTACAATCTTAGTGGCAGGGATTGCAACTGGACTTGTTGCAGGTCTTAGCATAAATGATATACTAACTATAATTGGTGATTCTTTTATATCAAATAGAGCAGTTTCATTATTTATGATAACTCTTCCTGTTATAGGTATACTTGAAAGATATGGACTTAGACAAAGAGCAGTATATTTAATTCAAAGATTAGAAAAATTAACTGCTGGAGGAATTTTAACATTATATACTTTTATAAGACAAATAGCGGGACTTTTGTCTATAAGAATGAGTGGACATCCTCAATTTGTTAGACCAATAATAAATCCTATGGCACAAGCTGCAGGAAATAAATATGCAAAGCTTGATGAGGAAGATGAGGAAGCTATAAAGGCATTATCTGCTGCATCTGAAAACTATGGAAACTTTTTTGGTCAAAACTTGTTTGCAGGAAGTAGTGGAGTATTATTAATAGCCTCTACATTAAATGAACAAGGGTTTGATGTTTTAGGGATAGATATAGCAAAAGCTAGTTTTATTATAGCTATTGTTGCATTATTAATAGTTTTTCTTCAAAATAAAAATTTTGATGCAAAAATATCTAGAAAGTATAAACTAAAGGATGATAAGGAGGTTAAATAATGGAGACTTTTATAAATTTAGGTCTAGAGTTTTTCTATGTATTAATGGGACTTTTAATGATAGTTATAGGAGTTAATTCTTTTAATACTATAGAAGATAATAAAAAATATCCTACTGCGATTTTTTGGATTTTATTATCAGTTCCATTTATATTTGGGAAAATAATTCCAGCCAATGTTGTCGGTATAATACTTGTATTACTTAGTTTATTAACTGTTACAAAGCAAGTAGTATTTTCAAAATATGATATGCCAACAGAAGAATTTGGTCAAAGAGAATCTCAAAGAATCGGAAATAAAATATTTTTACCTTCTTTAATATTAGCAGGAGTATCTGTTACTATTGCAATGAGCTTAAAAACTGTATCATCATCGTCACAATTTGCAATAGGTGCAGGGGCTGTTGTAGCGCTTATTTTTGCATTTATGATAACAAGAGCTAAACCAAAAGAAGCAGTTTATGATAGTGCAAGACTTCTTCAACAAATGGGACCTTCTAGTATACTTCCACAACTTTTAGTTGCACTTGGAGCACTTTTCACTCAAGCAGGAGTTGGAGATGTTATATCAAATATAATATCAGGAGTAGTTCCAGCTGATAGTAGATTTTTTGGAGTAGTTGCTTATTGTCTTGGAATGGCAATTTTTACAATGATTATGGGAAATGCATTTGCAGCATTCGCAGTTATAACAGCAGGAATAGGAGTTCCATTTGTATTAAGTCAAGGAGCAAATCCAGCAATAGTTGGTTCTTTAGCTTTAACTGCTGGTTATTGCGGAACTTTACTTACACCAATGGCTGCAAACTTTAATATAGTTCCATCTGCACTTCTTGAAATGAAAAAACAATACGATGTTATAAAGTATCAAGCACCAGTAGCTATAATTTTACTAATACTTCATATACTTTTAATGTATTTCTTAGGATTTTAAAGGAGGAAATTTATGAAAATTTTATTAACAGGATTTGATCCGTTTGGTGGAGAAAAAGTTAACCCAGCTAGTGAAGCTGTAAAAAAAGTAAAAGATAATATAAATGGAGCAGAAATTATAAAAATAATAATACCAACTGTAAGAGAAAAGTCTTTAGAAGAAATCGAAAAAGCAGTAGAAAAACACAATCCAGATATAGTAATATCAGTTGGACAAGCTGGAGGTAGATTTGGCATAACTCCAGAAAGAGTTGCAATAAATGTTGATGATTTTAGAATAAAAGACAATGAAGGAAATCAGCCAATAGATGAAAAAATAAAAGAAGATGGAGAAAGTGCATATTTTTCTAACTTACCAATAAAAGCAATGGTAGAAAATATGAACAAAAATAATATTCCAGCAAGTGTGTCAAATACAGCAGGTACTTTTGTATGTAATCATGTTATGTATGGGATAATGTATATGATAGATAAGAAATATAAAAATATGAAGGGTGGATTTATTCATATTCCTTATATGACCTCACAAGTAATAAATAAAAAAGATACTGCTTATATGTCTTTAGATGAGATTGTAAAAGGTCTTGAATATGCACTTGAAGCTTGCACGATACACGATAAAGATATAAAAGTTATAGGTGGAGAAACTCATTAGAGCTAAATTTAGCTCTAATTTTTTTATAATTAAGAAAGTTTTTGTTAGAAATATAAAAAATTAGGTATATATAAAACATAGTAATTTAGTATGAATTAAATGTTGACAAAAATACTAGGTTATTATAAAATTTATTTTGAAAACATAGTAGTATAGATTTTAAAATAGGTGATAAAAATGAAGTTATCAACAAAAGGTAGGTATGGGTTAAAGGCTATGTTTGAACTATCACTTCATAGTGATAAAGGCCCAGTACCGCTAAATTTTATAGCAAAAAAACAAAATATATCAGAACAATATCTAGAACAACTTTTTTCAACTCTTAGAAAAAAAGGACTTGTAAAAAGTGTTCGTGGTTCACAAGGAGGATACCTACTTGCAAAAGAACCAAAAGATATAAGTGTTGGAGATATATTGATTTCTCTTGAAGGACCAGTTTCACTATCAGAGTGTGTAATAGATGAAGATGTATGTGTAAATTCTGATAAATGTGTTACTAAGGTTGTTTGGGAAAAAGTAAAAAAAGGAATTGAAGAGGTTATAAATAGTATAAATCTTCAAGATATGATAAATGATTATAATAAGAATAAGTTAGAACATGATTTAACTAATTTATTTTAATAGATAGGAGAAATTTTATGAAAAAAATTTATATGGACTATTCGGCAACAACGCCTGTAAAAAAAGAAGTATTAGATGAGATGATACCTTATTTTACAGAACATTTTGGAAATGCATCAAGTGCTCATAGTTATGGTAGAGAGGTTAAATCAGCTTTAACAAAGGCAAGAGGTCAGGTTGCAAATCTTATAAATGCAAAAGAAAATGAGATATACTTTACAGCTGGTGGAACAGAAAGTGACAATTGGGCTATACAAGGAGTGGCATTTTCTTTAAAAGAAAAAGGAAATCATATAATAACATCAAAGATTGAACATCACGGTGTTTTACATATATGTGAATATTTAGAAAAGCACCATGGATTTGAAGTTACTTATCTTGATGTCGATAGTGAAGGAAGAATAAAACTTGATGAACTTGAAAATGCAGTAACTGATAAGACAATTCTTATAACTATAATGTTTGCAAATAACGAGATAGGTACTATCCAACCTATAAAAGAAATAGGTGAAATAGCTAAAAAACATAATATATTATTCCATACAGATGCAGTACAAGCTGCTGGAAATATAGATATAGATGTAAAAGAATTAAATATAGATTTAATGAGTATGTCATCTCATAAAATTTATGGACCAAAAGGAATTGGAGCATTATATATAAAAACTGGAGTTAAACTTCACTCGTTTATTCATGGTGGAGCTCAAGAAAGAAGAAGAAGAGCAGGAACTGAAAATATACCTGCAATAGTTGGGTATGGAAAAGCTGCTGAAATAGCAAAAAATACAATGGATGAACATATTGAAAGATTAACTAAACTAAGAACTAAGTTAATAGAGGGTATAATGGAAAATATACCTTACACAAGAGTTAATGGTTCTATAGAAAATAGACTTCCTGGTAATGTTAATTTCTCATTTGAGTTTATAGAAGGAGAAGGAATATTATTAATGCTTGATATGCTTGGAATATCAGCATCTAGTGGTTCTGCTTGTACATCTGGGTCACTTGATCCATCACATGTTTTAATGGCTATAGGACTACCTCACGAAATAGCACATGGTTCTTTAAGACTTTCAATAGGAGATTTTACTACAGAAGAAGATATAGATTATATAATAGAAAAATTACCAGGTGTGATAGAAAAATTAAGAAGTATGTCACCGCTTTATCTTAATAAAATAAAAGAGCAAAATTAATTTAATTAAACTAAGGAGGAAATAAAGATGCAATATAGTGAAAAAGTAATGGACCATTTTATGAATCCAAGAAATGTTGGAGAAATAGAAAATGCTAGTGGAGTTGGAGAAGTAGGAAACGCTAAGTGTGGAGATATAATGAGGATTTACCTTGATATAGATGAAGGAACAAAAATAATAAAAGATGTTAAGTTTATGACTTTTGGGTGTGGTTCTGCAATAGCAAGTTCTTCAATATCAACAGAGATGATAAAAGGAAAAACAATATATGAAGCTTTAGAAGTTACTAATAAAGCAGTTGTAGAGGCTCTTGATGGACTTCCACCAGTTAAAGTTCATTGCTCTGTGTTAGCAGAACAGGCAATAAAAGCAGCACTTGTTGATTATTGTAAAAATAACAATGTTCATATACCGGAATTAGATGGATTTGAGGTTGATGATGACCACGATCATCACCATGATATAGAAGAAATATAGCTTTAATAAATATCCCTTTTAGGAAGTATCTTAAAAGGGATATTGTATTTTAAGTATTAAAGAATTAAAATAAGAATGAATATATTAAAAGAAGGTGACATTATGAAAAAAAAGGTTATGATTGGTATGAGTGGTGGAGTTGATAGCTCTGTTGCTGCGTATCTTTTAAAAAAGCAGGGTTATGAAGTTATTGGAGTAACTATGAAGCTTTGGCAAGATGATGATAACAACTTATTAGAACTTGAAGGTGGATGTTGTTCTTTATCTGCTGTTGAAGATGCTAGAAAGGTTTGTGATAAACTTGATATTCCTTTTTATGTGTTAAATTTTAGTGATGTATTTAAGGAAAAAGTAATAAATCCATTTATAGATGAATACTTAAACGGTAGAACACCAAATCCTTGTATATTATGTAATAAACACATAAAATTTGAAGACTTTTTTAGTAAAGCTCGTCAAATAGGTTGTGATTATGTGGCTACTGGTCATTATGCAAAAATTGAATTTAAAGGAGATAGATATTTACTTAAAAAATCTATTACAGATAAAAAAGATCAAACATACGCACTTTACAATTTAACTCAAGAACAATTAAAGCATACTCTTTTACCAATTGGAGAATACGAAAAAGAAAGAGTAAGAGAGATTGCAAAAGAAATTGGAATAGAGGTACATAATAAACCTGATAGTCAAGAAATATGCTTTGTTAAAGATAATGATTATGCAGGATACGTTAAAAAGCATTCTAAAAAAAGAATTGAAGAAGGGTATTTTGTAGATACTAAGGGTAATGTTTTAGGTAAACACAAGGGTATAATTCACTACACAATAGGTCAAAGGAAAGGGCTTGGAATAGCTTTTGGAAAACCTATGTTTGTTGTTGATATAGACCCTGTTAAAAATATAGTAATTTTGGGTGATAATGAAGATATATTTAAAAAGTCGTTAATAGCAAAAGATGTTAACTTAATTTCAATCGATAATATAGATAAACCTTTAAGAGTAACTGCAAAACATAGATATTCAGCAAAGCCATCTTTAGCTACAGTATATAAAATAGATAATGATAATATAAAAATAGAATTTGATGAACCTCAAAGAGCTATAACAAAAGGTCAATCTGTTGTTATGTATGATGGGGATACTGTTGTTGGTGGGGGTATAATCGATAAGAGTTTAGATTAATTGACTAAAAGTATTAAGTAGGTTAAAATAGAACTATGAAAAATAAGGTAATTACTCGAAAATTATAAATTGTTGAGATATTTTAGGAGGTTTTTTATGCAAAAAATGGGACTTAATGAAATAAGAAGTAAGTTCTTAAATTTTTTTAAAGAAAAAGGTCATTTAGTACAACCGAGTTACTCTTTAGTACCACATAATGATAATAGTCTACTTCTTATAAATGCAGGTATGGCACCACTTAAAAACTTTTTTACAGGTGTTGAAACTCCACCAAGCAAAAGGATGACTACTTGTCAAAAGTGTATAAGAACTGGAGATATAGAAAATGTTGGAGTTACTGCAAGACATGCTACACTTTTTGAAATGCTTGGAAACTTTTCGTTTGGAGACTATTTTAAAGAACAGACTTTAAAGTGGGGTTATGAATTTGTAACAGAGCATCTTAATATACCAGTAGATAAGATATGGGTAACTGTGTATCTTGAAGATGATGAAGCATTTAAAATATGGGAAGAAGAAATAGGAATACCAAAAGATAGAATAGTTAGACTTGGAAAAGACGATAATTTCTGGGAAATAGGTGTTGGAGCTTGTGGACCTTGTTCGGAGATTTATTTTGACAGAGGAGTAGAGTATGGGTGTGATAATCCAGACTGTAAACCAGGATGTGATTGTGATAGATACTTAGAATTTTGGAATCATGTTTTTGCTCAATTTAATAGAACTGAAGAAGGAACTTACGAAGAACTTGAAAATAAAAATATAGATACAGGTATGGGACTTGAAAGAATAGCTTGTATTATGCAAGGTGTTGATACTATATTTGAAGTTGATACTATAGCACATATTTTAAATTCAGTTTGTACTATAACTAATACTACATACGGAAAAAATTTCAAATCAGATAAATCTATTAGAATAATAACAGACCATATAAGAAGTGTTAGTTTTTTAGTTGCTGATGGTGTACTTCCATCAAATGAAGGTAGAGGATATGTTTTAAGAAGACTTTTAAGACGTGCATCAAGAAATGGAAAACTTCTTGGTATGAAAGAATCTTTCCTTTATAAATTAGTTGATGAAGTTATAAAAGTAAGTGGGCAGGCATATCCAGAGTTAGTAGAAAAAAGAGATTATATACAAAAAGTTATAAGAATTGAAGAAGAGAAATTTAATGAAACTATAGATAAAGGAAGCGAAATATTAAATTCTTATATAAATGAATTAAAAAGTTTAAATAAAACGGTTTTAAGTGGAGAAAACGCATTTAAACTGTATGATACTTATGGTTTCCCAATAGATTTAACAAAGGAAATATTAGAAGAAGAAGATTTAAGTATAGATGAAGAAGCATTTAAGATAGAAATGGAAAACCAAAGACAAACTGCAAGAGATGCAAGAGCAAATCTTGATACTAGCGGTTGGGAAGAAGATATTACGTCAAATCTTGATAAAAATATAAAGTCTTCATTTGAAGGTTATGATAATTTAGGATTTGAAGCTAATATAAGTGCTATTATAGTTAATAATGAATCGGTTGAAAGTACGGACTCAGAAGAAGCAATAATTATTTTAGATAAAACTCCATTTTATCCAGAAGGAGGAGGACAAACTGGAGATATAGGAATTTTATGTGACAAAGATGGAAACACTATAGCTACTGTAACTGATACTAAAAAAGGTACAAACGATACTATAAAGCACTTTATAAAGCTAAGTAGTAAAGTAAAAGTTAGTGATACTTTATTTGCAAAAGTTGACAAAACTGCAAGATTTGATTCTGCAAGAAACCACAGTGCTACACATTTACTTCATAAAGCTCTAAAAGAAGTTTTAGGAAGTCATGTTAATCAAGCTGGTTCTTTAGTAAATAGGGAAAGACTTAGATTTGATGTAACTCATTTTGAGGCAATAACTAAAGATGAATTAAAACTTATAGAACAAAAAGTAAATGAAGCTATCTTAGAAGCATTACCTATAAATTGTGAGACTATGAATATAGATAAAGCAAAAGAAAAGGGAGCTATGGCACTTTTTGGTGAAAAGTATGGAGATGTTGTAAGAGTAGTTTCTATGGGAGATTATTCTATTGAACTTTGTGGGGGTACTCATTTAACTAATACTTCTCAAATAGGAATGTTTAAGATACTTTCAGAAGGTGGGGTATCATCTGGAGTTAGAAGAATAGAAGCTATCACAGGAAGATACGTTTATGAGTACTTAAATTCAAAAGAAAATATACTAGAGAATATATCTCAAACATTAAAAACTAATCAAGATGCTTTAAGTTCAAAAGTAGTATCTTTAGTTGAAGATAATAAGGCTTTATCAAAACAATTAAAAGATATTAAAACTAAAATGAGCTTACAGTCAGTTGATAAATTACTTGAATCAAAAGTTGATGTTTGTGGAATAAACTTAGTAACAGCAAAATTTGATGGTATGGATATGAATACTTTAAAAGATGTTGCTGATAATTTAAGAGATAAATTAGTTTCTGGAGTAGTTGTTCTTTGTAATATTAATGATGATAAACTGAATATAGTAGTAACATCATCAAAAGACTGTGTAGAAAATGGTATACACTGTGGAAACATAGTAAAAGAAATATCACAAATAGCAGGTGGAAAAGGTGGAGGAAGACCTAATATGGCTCAAGCTGGAGCACCTGATATAAGTAAGTGTGATGAAGTTTTAAGTAAGGCTTTGGAGGTAATCAAATCTCAGAAAAATCAATAAGGGGGATTTAATTATGGATAATTTAGAAAGTACTATGGAAATAGATTCTTTTGATAATGAACTTGATATAACTCAAACTTTAAAAATAGTAAATCAAGCATTAAAAGAAAAAGGTTATAACTCTATAAATCAAATAATAGGTTATATATTATCTGGAGATTCAAGTTATATAACTAGCTATAAAAATGCTAGAAATATGATTAAAAAGTTTGAAAGAGATGAGATACTTGAAGAAGTAATAACTTATTACTTAGATAGAAAGTAGGTTAAATTATGAATAAGAAATTTGTATCATTACTACTAACAGTTATGATGCTTATAATTTCTACTTCAAAATATAGCTTTGCCAATGATACTGGCAAAGTTATATTTATAAGTATGAATAGAATGAATTTTGATGAATTTTATCAAATAGAAAGTATAAAAAATGAACTTGATAAAAGAGGGTATACAGCTCTTATGAATATAAGAGGAGACAGAGGAACTGATGATAAAAGGTCTTTGGCAACGATGGGTGCTGGAAGACGAGCTAACGTTTCAAGTCAGGAAAATATCGATTTTAAAGAGTCAAATGAAGAAGAAAAAAAAATATATAAGTCAATCACAAACCAAAATCCTAGAAAAATAAACAATAATGATATAAATTTATCAATTAAAAAAAATGAAGATGATGGAGAGTATGGTGCAACTTTAGGATCTCTTGGTCAAACTCTTTATGAAAATAATAAAAAAGTTGCTGTTATTGGAAATAGTGATAAAATTATAGATAATGAAGTTTTTCCAGTTAGAGATATAGGTCTTTTGGCGATGGATAACTTTGGAAGAATTGAAGACGGAAATATTGATAATATAAATTTAAATGATTATTCTATGCCTTATGGTATAAGAACTGATTATGAAAAATTAATAAATGAGACTAAAAAATACTACAATGAAAAGGATGTATTATTTATTGACTTAGGAGATACATACAGACTAGATGAATATAAAAGCTATTTAAATGATACTTCTTATAACACTATGAAAAAAAATATATACTCTAATATAAACTCATATATTAGTGAAGTGCTTAGTATTTTAAATAAAAATGATGTTTTATATATAGTAAGCCCATTTCCAAGTAATGATGATTATAAAAATAGAAAAAGAATTTCTCCAGTAATTAAATTTGATGGGGAAGGAAAAGGTCTTTTAAGTTCATCAACTACTAGAAGAGAAGGAATAGTTGCAAATTTAGATATTGGTGTTGATATACTAACTGAATTTGGTTTAACAAATGAAAATATGGTTGGTAGAAATTTTGATTATATTGAAAAAGAAGATAATGTGGGATATTTAAATTATGAACTAGAAAAAATGGCTACAATTTCATTAAATAGAGCAACACTTGTAAATACTTTTGTATCAATAGTTTCTATTTCATCAGTTTTAGGGGCACTACTTGTATTATTTAGAAAAAAAATACCAAATAAAACAAAAATAAGTATTGTCTTAAAAGAGTTTATAAAGTTAGGCTTAATAATGCCTTTAGCACTTTTAGTTGCACCTTTATTTAATTTTAACACAGCAGGAGCTATAAGTTTAGCTATAATAGGAGTTACAATATTTTTCTATTTACTATCTAGGTTTTTATTCAAAGATAATGATATATCTCAGATGGGATTTTTAGCAACGTTAATGATACTTACAATAGTTATAGACTCAATATTTGGAACTTATCTTATGCAAAACAATATTATGAGTTATGATGCAATTATAGGGGCTAGATATTATGGTATAGGAAATGAATATGAGGGAGTAACAATAGGAAGTGCTATATTTTCTATGAGTGTGCTTTTAACTTATAAGAAAATACCTAAATTCTTATCTATAATTTTATCATTAATTATACTTATAACTAGTGCATTTCCTTCTATGGGAGCAAATGTTGGAGGGGCAATTTCTGAATCTATTGCTTACATAATATTTATACTATTATTATTTGATATTAAACTAGACTTTAAGAAACTTATACTAGTTGGACTTAGTGCAGTTTTTGTAGTGGCATTATTTGCATTTTTAGATATTAAATTTGGAGCTAAGTCTCATTTATCGGTTTTTGTAAATCAAATTATAAATGAGGGTCCAAGTGCAGTAATTCAAACATTTACAAGAAAAATACAAATGAATATAAAATTAGCACAGACTAGTGTTTGGGTAAATATACTCTTAGTGGGAATATTTGTTATTGCTCTTTTTATATTTAAACCATCAGGTCAGTTTAAAGTTATACTTGAAAAGTATCCGATAGTTTTTAAAGGTTTTATTGCATCTATGATAGGTTGCATTGTAACTCTTTTAGTTAATGATTCTGGAATAGTTGCAGCATCAACAGCATCAATATATATTTTAATACCTCTTATAATAATTAGCATGAATATAGTTTGTGAAAAAGAAGTTTAAAGGAGAATTTTATGCAGTACAAAAGAATAATGGGACTTGATATAGGGGATAAGACAATAGGTGTGTCAGTTAGTGATTTAATGGGAATTACAGCTCAACCAATAAAAACTATAAAAAGGGTTTCAAAGAAAAAAGATATAGAAGAATTAAAAAATATTATAAAAGAAAAGGAAGTTACAAAGATTGTATCAGGGCTTCCAAAAAATATGAATGGTACTTTAGGACCTCAGGGAGAAAAGGTTATAAAATTTTGTGAACTTTTGGAAAGTGAAACAAATATGAAAGTTGAGTATTGGGATGAAAGATTAAGTACAGTTTATGCAGAAAGAAGTTTAATAGAAGGGGATATTAGTCGAAGTAAAAGAAAAAAGGTAATTGATATGTTAGCAGCTGTTGTTATACTTCAAGGTTATTTAGATAGAAACAGAAATACTTAGTAAAATACCACGAATATTTCTCGTGGTATTTTATTTATAAAAAGTAATAAAATATAACTATGTATAATAAGAGGAGCTGTTTTTATGAAGAAAATATCAATAGTTATTTTAATATTATTGGTTATTTTGTTTATTTCAGTTTATGAATTTAAAAACTTACCATCAAAAAAAGAAGTAAGTATAGTAAGCTATAATATACATAGTGGACTTGATAAAAATATGTTTCCAACACTTTTTGATACTATGAACTTTTTAAAAAGTTTGGATGCAGATTTTATATGTCTTCAAGAAGTCAATGAGTCTGCTAAGGCAGGATTTCAAGTTAGTAGTTTTAAGGAAGAACTTGATATGGAGTCATATTTTGGTGCAAATGTTGAAAAGTGTGGTACTAATTATGGATTATCGATACATTCAAAATATCCTATAAAATACAAAAATCATATTTTTTTAACTAGTAACAAAGAGCAAAGAGGAATGCTACATATCAAAGTAAATATAAAGGGGAAAAAGCTAAATATAATAAATTTGCATTTAGGTCTTGATGAAAACGAACAAAAAACACAAATAAAAGAAATGATAAATTATGTAAAAAGTTTAGATGAACCATATATAGTTGTTGGAGATTTTAATATTTCTAATCTTGAGCTAGATAAGAATATTTTAGTTGATGTGGCAAAAAAACTTGAAAAATCAAATCAGCTAACAATAGCAACAGGACTTGAGAGAATAGATTATATATTTGTATCGCCTGATATAGAAATTTTAGAATATGATGTTTTATTTGAATCGATGTCTGATCATTATCCAATAAAGGCACGTATTAGATTTTAAGCATAATTTTATTGTAAAATATTAATTTTTTGAGTATAATAACCTTATATTTAAAGTTAAAGAGGTGGATTTTATGCAAGATAATATAGTAAATTTAATAGATGAAGATGGTATTGAAACTGCGTTTGAGGTTATATTAACTTTAGAAGCCGAAGGAAAAGAATATGCTATTTTACTTCCAGTTGAAGAAAATGAAGAAGATGAAGCTTTAATATTTAGAATAGAAAAAGATGACGAAGGCGACGTTTTAGTGGCACTTGAAGACGAAGATGAGTACCAAATAGTTGTTGATGTTTACAATACATTAATGGAAGAAGAAGAGCTAAACTTTGATTAATTACTAAGTCCTATTTTTATAGGGCTTTTTTAATTGAAAATTATAAACTATTGACAAAAATATTTATGTAGTATAAAATTATTTAACAAGAATTATCAGTTGAAAAAGGTGAGTTATTTATGAATAATATGGAAATACTAAGAGAAAAGTTAAAGCAAACAGGATTTAAAATAACGCCTCAAAGAAGGGCTATTATAGAAGTTTTATTACAAAATGATGCAAAACATTTAAGTAGTGAACAAATTTATGATTTAGTAAAAGTTGATTGTCCAGAAATTGGTCTTGCAACTGTTTATAGAACTATGCAAGTTCTTGATGAAGTTGGTGCTATATCTAAATTAAGTCTAGATGATGGATGTATAAGATATGAGATAAATCTTAATAAAGAAGATTCTCATAATCATCATCATTTAATATGCAAAAAGTGTTCTAAAATAATTGAGGTAGAAGAGGATTTACTTGATGAAATAGAACAAAGAATTGAAAAGATATATAAATTTGATATACTAGACCATGATGTAAAGTTTTATGGTATTTGTGAAAATTGTAAGTAAAATAGAAAAAAGTCTTCTTTTAATTAGAAGACTTTTTATTTATCAATTATTTGATAAAATTTATATTTTATACACAGGATTAATAATTTTTTTAATATTATATAATTATAAACTTTAAATTGTGTAAAATATTAATAATATAAGCATAAATATAAAAATATACTCTAAAAAGTTACACCAATAGCTACCAACGGTATATGGAGATAATGATATTTTTTTTTGTGTTAAAGGGTAAAATATAGGTACTCCGTTTTTTGTGAATATATCACCTAAAAATATATGGCTAGAATAACTTATAGTACCTAAAATTGAAATATAGCTTATATTAAATTCAATTTCAATATTTTTTAGTAGAAAATATATAGATAAAATAGCTAAAATACTATGAGAAAAACCTCTATGCTTAAGCCATGGAAAGGTAGAAATTAAAAGAAAAAAAGTACTTAAATATATATTTGAAGTTATTAAGTAAAGCAAAGTGGATATTAAAATAAATATAAATGAAACAAAGAATTTTTTTAGATGAGTTTTACTAAATTTTGATTCGATGAATATAACAAAAAAAACCATCAATAAAAAACATATAAATAAACTGTTACTTATGTTTATAGAGATTATAAATATAATAAAAATTAGAGTATAAACAATACTTTTTAAAGACTTATTAGAAAACTTTTTTAACATAAAGAAGCTAGATATTGTTGAATTTGTTTCATCTAAATCAGGAAGTAGTGAAAAAACAGCAGAAATTATAAGTGTAAAAATAGATATGGGTATATTAAAAAAAATACATGTTTGTATAGAACTTAAAATACCTATTGTACAATGTGATTTTCCTCGCATAAATCCTCCTACTTTTTCTTAGCATATCAAATTAGTATAAATTTGTCAAAAAAATAAACTAAATGTATTTTAAATATTACTTAAATATTCTGAAAAAATATGGTACAATAATACTAATTGGTGAAGAGTTCGTTATTGGTATTATTTAATTTATATTTTTTTAGGTTTAAATATATGAGCGTAAAATTGACTAGAAGGAGAAGATGTGATGTACAAAAAATATAATAGCAACAAAATAAGAGTTATGGCTCTTGGAGGATTAAATGAAATAGGAAAGAACATGACTGTTATAGAATATAAAAATGAGATAATAGTTATAGATGCAGGAATGAGCTTTCCAGAAGATGAGATGTTAGGTATAGATATAGTAATACCAGATATAACTTATCTTATAAAAAATAAAGAAAAAATAAAAGGAATATTTATAACACATGGTCATGAAGACCATATAGGAGCACTACCTTATATATTAAAGAGTATAGATGTTCCAGTTTATGCATCAAAACTTAGTGTTGGACTTATAAAAGTAAAGTTAGTCGAACATAAAATGGAGGATATAAACTTAAATACTATTGAACCAAGACAAGTAATAGATGCTGGTTCTATGAGTGTTGAGTTCATAAAAAATAACCATAGTATACCAGATGCATTTTCTTTAGCAATACACACAGACCAGGGTATAATTTATCATACAGGAGATTTTAAGATAGATTTAACTCCAATAGATGGAGAAGTGATGGACCTTCATAGAGTTTGTGAATTAAGTAAAGAGGGAATACTTCTTTTAATGGCAGATAGTACAAATGCAGAATCACCTGGGTATACTTTATCAGAAAAAATAGTTGGAGAAGGACTTTTTGATTTATTTAGAAAAGCATCAAAAAATAGAATAATAGTTGCAACTTTTGCTTCTAATATACACAGGCTTCAACAAATAATAAATGCATCAAAGAGATTTAATAGAAAAGTAGCAGTATCAGGAAGGTCTATGGTAAATGTTGTTTCTGTGGCCAAAGAGTTAGGATACTTAGATATTCCAGAAGGTATGTTAATAGATTTAAATGATATTCACAAATATGAAGATAAAGAAATAGTATTAATAACTACAGGTTCTCAAGGAGAGCCAATGTCAGCACTTGCAAGAATGGCAATTGCAGAACATAAAAAAGTTGAAATAAAGCAAGGCGATTTAATAATAATATCAGCACATCCAATACCAGGAAATGAAAAACTTATATCTAAAGTTATAAACTGTTTATGTGAAAAAGGAGCAAGAGTAGTTCATGATGAAGTGGATATACACGTTTCAGGTCATGCAAAACAAGAAGAGTTAAAGCTTATACAAAGACTTGCAAAACCTAAGTTTTTTATGCCAATTCATGGTGAGTATAGAATGCTTAAAAAACATGCTGAACTTTCTCAAGAACTTGGAATGCCTTATCAAAACATATTTATAGGAAAAACAGGAGATGTTTTAGAACTTGATAGAAATGGTGCAAGGTTTAATGGAACAATACAAACAGGTCAAGTTTTAGTTGATGGTCTAGGTGTTGGAGATGTTGGTAATATTGTATTAAGAGATAGAAAACATTTATCAGAAGATGGACTTATGATAGTTGTTGTTACTATTTCAAAGGAAGAAGGAAGAGTTTTAGCAGGTCCTGATGTTATATCTAGAGGATTTGTATACGTTAGAGAATCTGAAGGTCTTATGGATGGAGCAAAAATTGTTTTAAAAGATGTATTAGATGAGTGTGAGAAAAAGGGTATTAAAGAGTGGGCTTATCTAAAAAATAGTATAAAAGATAATTTAAGAGATTATTTATATCAAAAAACGAAGAGAAATCCAATGATACTTCCAATTATAATGGAGGTCTAATAAAAAAGCTTGGCTATTTTTAGTCAAGCTTTTTTGAATAATAAATATTATTAGTGGAAAAATAAATCCAAATAAAGATAAGAGGTGGATTTATGAAAAAATTTACAAGTATATTTATGTGTTTAACACTTTGTATAATTCCATTTAATAAAATATTTGCAAACAATGAAAATAAAAATATTGATATTTCTTCAAAATCTGCAATATTAATGGATGTCTCTAGTGGTCAAATAATCTATGAAAAAGACTCTCATCAAAAACTTCCTCCAGCAAGTGTTACTAAAGTTATGACTATGCTTTTGATAGTTGAAGCGCTAGAAAATAACAAAATAAAACTTGATGATTCTGTTCAGATAAGTGACAATGCTTCTAGTATGGGAGGGAGTCAGATATTTTTAGAAGCTGGAGAGGTGCAAAACGTTGATACTTTACTTAAAGGAATAGCAGTAGCATCAGCAAATGATGCTTGTGTTGCTATGGCTGAGTACATAGGTGGAAGTGTTGAGGGATTTGTAGATATGATGAATAAAAGGGCAAAAGAACTTGGAATGAAGGATACTAATTTTGTAAATACTAATGGATTGCCAGTTGATAATCATTATACAACGGCTTATGATATTGCATTAATGTCAAGAGAGCTTTTAAAACACGATATGATAACTAAATACTTAACAACATGGATGGATAATGTTGTTGTTGGCAAGAAAAAATCTACTGTTGGCCTTGCAAATACAAATAAATTAATAAAACACTATAGTGGGGCAACCGGTGTTAAGACTGGATTTACAAATGAAGCTAAGTATTGTCTATCAGCATCAGCAAAAAGAGATAATACACATTTAGTATCGGTAACTTTAGGTGCTGAAACTACTCAAGAAAGATTTAAAGATGCTACAAATTTACTAAATTATGGTTTTGCAAACTATGAAACTGTAAATTTAATAAAAAAAGATAGCAAAGTAACTGATATAAAATTAGATAAAGCAGATGAAGAAAAAGTTGATATTGTATGTAAAGATGATTTAAATTTACTAATTAAAAAAGGTGAAAATAAAGATTTCACAAAAAAGATAAATATAAATAAAGATATAAAGCTACCAATAAAAAAAGGTGATAATATAGGAAAACTTGAGGTATATCAAAAAGATAAATTAGTAGGAAGTGTAGAATTAATAAGTACAAAAGATATAAATAAAGCAGGTTATTTTAAGATGTTAGAAAGAATAATAAATAATATAATATAATTAAATAAAGCAATAATTGTTATATTTTAATATAACAATTATTGCTTTATTTTGTTTGATAAATACTATAATTTATATTATAATATCTTAACAAATAATTTTAATTAGGAGAAAATAATGTTTGAATTAAGAGAAATATTAGTAACTATTGTTGCAATAGCAGTTGCTATATCAGTTCATGAGTTTGGTCATGCATTTTCGGCACATTTGCTTGGAGATGATACAGCAAAAATGAGTGGTAGAATGACTCTTGACCCAATGAAACATTTAGATCCAATAGGTCTTTTATGTATGATATTTTTTAAGATAGGTTGGGCAAAGCCTGTTCCTATAAATTCAAGTAATTTTAAAAATTATAAGATGGGTAGTATTATAACATCTATTTCTGGGCCACTTGCAAATGTTATAACAGCTATCATATGTGTATTTATTATGAAATTTGTTAAAATGGATTCGATACTTTTAATAGCAAATACTACTATGCTTTATAATATATTTTTTGCGTCTTTTAATTTACTTCCTCTTCCTCCTCTTGATGGTTGGGGAATAATTTCTCAGTTTATTCCTTATAAATATGATGATGTGGTTTATAAGTACGAAAGTATGAGTAGTATTATATTCTTGCTTTTAGTTATGACTGGTCTTGTTGGAATTTTTACAACTCCAATAAGTAATTTTCTTTTTAATATAGTTTCTATTTTTGTATAAGGTATTTTATGAAGTATAATGTACATCTTAAGCTTTATGAAGGACCACTTGACCTTTTATATGACTTAATATCAAAAAAGAAAATAGATATAAAGGATATATCAATAAATGATATTACAAAGCAATATATAGACTATTTGAGTTTAATTGAAAAAATGGATTTAGAAATAACTAGTGAGTTTTTAAGTATGGCAACTAAGCTTTTAGAAATAAAGTCGAGATATCTCTTATTTAAAGACAGAGTTAGTGAAGAAGACCCAAGACTTGAGTTAGTTAAAAAGCTTGAAGAGTATAAAAAGTATAAATTAGCATCAGAATACTTAAGAGAAAATATAAACTACACAGGTGAAGTTTTTTACAGAACTAAAGAAGAGATAGTTGAAGAAGAAAAATTAGATTTAAGTAAAATATCATTAAACGAAATAGAAAAACTACTACCATTTATTTTTAAAATAGAAAAAGAAGAAATTTTAAAAGATGAAAAATTAGATAAGATAACTAAAGAAAAAGTAATTTCTATAGAAGAAAAAATAAATTACATAAGAGATTTTATAAAAAAAACTAAAACATTTAGCTTTTCAGAATTAATTAAAGATAACTCTAAAAATGAAGTTATAGCAACTTTTTTATCACTTTTAGAACTTATAAGGATAAAAGAAGTAAAAATAACTCAGGAAAAGTTTTTAGGAGAAATACTAATCATAACAAATTTGGAGAATTAGGATGAAAGAAGAATTAAAAAATATTGTAGAGTCATTATTATTTGCATATGCAGAGCCTATTTCTTTAAAAGAACTAAATCTAGCTTTAAATAATAACTATTCATCTGAAGAAATTGAGTGTGTAATAAACTCATTAATTAATGAATATAGACAAAATAAAAGAGGAATTCAAATAATAAAGCTAGAAAATAAATATCAAATGTGTACAAATAAAGAATATTCTTCTTATATAAAAAATTTACTAGAGCCAAAAAGAAAAAAGACTTTGAGTCAAGCAACTCTTGAAACATTAGTAATAATAGCTTACAAACAACCAATAACAAAAATTGAAATAGAAAATATAAGAGGTGTTAAGTGTGATAAGACTATCCAAACACTTCTTGAAAATAATATTATAAAAGAAGCAGGAAGGCTTAATAAAATTGGAAAACCTATAATTTATAAAACAACAGATGAGTTTTTGAGGATTTTAGGTATTGAATCATTAAAAGAATTACCATCCATGTCAAATTATGAAAAGATATAAAAATATTTCAAAAAGGTATAGAAAGTAATTTTTTAGTATGATATAATTTTTAAAAATAAAATTTAATGTATGATATATTTTAAAATGCAAAATATATACATAAGGTAAATTTAAGGAGGACATAATGAGACTAGTAGAAAAAATAGAAGAAAAAAGAAGAGAAAAAGAAAGAGCGCTAAAAAAAGAAAAAACTCAAACTGCTTTAGCAGTAGGACTTGCAGCTGCAGCTACAGGTGTTGCAGTAGGTGTTTTAATGGCTCCAAAATCAGGAAAAGAAACTAGAGAGTCTATAAAAGGAGTTACAAGCGAAGTTACTGAAAAGTTAAGCCAAAGAGCAAACGAAGTTAAGGAAACTGCTAGTATTAAATTAGAAGAAAATAAATTAAAATTTCAAGAGTCTAAGCAAAAAGTAAAAGAGTATCTAGAAAATAAGAAAAATAAAAAAGAAGAAGTAGTTGATGAAGTAATAGCTGTTATAGAGGAAGTTGAGGAAACTAACTAATGTATATTGATTTACAAGTTATATACTCAATTTTATTACTTTGTGTTATAGCATTTTTAGGATTTTTAATATATACTCTTGTAAATGTAAATAAACTTTTAACTAATGCAAATAATATACTTATATACAATACAAAAGCTATAAATGAGTCTTTAGATAATTTACCAAGTATAGTTAAAAATATAGAAAAAGCAACTGATAATGCTAAAGATGTAACAGAAGTTGCAACTGATTTAGCAGCAGAAATAGTAGTGACAAAAGAAAGTATAAAATCTAATGCAGACACTGTAAAAGATGTTGTATCAATAGTTAAAAATGTATTTATGAAATAAATTAGCGATAAACTTATCGCTAATTTTTTTGTGTTTATTTAGATTGTAACAAATTTATATTAATATTAATAAATTATTGTATATTTAAAATATCATTTAAGGGAAGTGGATAATTTGAGAGTACAAAATTGTGTAGATTCAGGGGGTAAATATTGTCCATGTCATCTTGCATATTCAAATGATTGTATAAGATGTAATATGTTAAACTCTAATAATTATTGTGATTGTGTGTGGCAAGGAGTATGTATTTTAAGTGATATAAATCATAATAAACATGAAAAAATAAATCAAAGGAAAGAATATATATGCGATATAGTTTCAATTAAAGAAATATACGATGAAACTTTTTTACTAAAAATAAAAATACCTAAAAATATAACTAAAGATTTAATTAAACCAGGTGCTTATATTATGTTAAAAAGCAAAGAAAAAAATAGTGATATATTTAATACACCAATTTCTGTTATGGATATTAATGATGATATTTTAGAAGTAGTAATAAAAGTTTTAGGTGTTAAGACTAAAAATATAACTACTACTAATAAAGTTATTGTTAAAGCACCTTATTTTAATGGTATTTTTGGATTAAAAGAGATAAATACAACAAAAAATGAAAACTGTGTAGTAATGCTTAGTGGACTATCACAAGTTAATTCAGTTAAAGTTATAAAAAAATTAGTTGAGTCAAACAATAGAGTAGATGTTTTTGTAAATTATAAGGGAATAGTCATAAAAGAAGTAATAGATAAAATTAGAAATTTTGGAGTTAATATTTATTATTTTGATTTTGAGAAAGATTTAAGTACATTAAAAGGTCATATAAAAGAAAATAATGTTACGTTTGTATATAGTGCAAGTAGTATGATAGTAAGTAAAATATTAATGGATGCCATTGATTCTACTAATAAAAATATAAAGTTATCTATTGCAAATAATAATCTAATTTGTTGTGGTGAGGGAATTTGTGGTTCTTGTTCTATTGATATAAATGGAGAAGTTTACAAAACTTGTAAATCTCAAATTGATAGTAGAGTTTTTTTAAAGGCTAAATTTTAGGGGGGATTTTTTTGAAAAAGGTAGTTGTAATAGGTGGTGGATGGTCAGGTTGTGCAGCTGCGATTTGTAGCAAAAAAGCAGGTTGTGATGTATTAATTCTAGAAAGAACTGACATTTTATTAGGTCTTGGTAATGTGGGCGGAATAATGAGAAATAACGGAAGATATACTGCTAGTGAAGAAATGATTGCACTTGGAGCAAGTGAACTTTTTGATATTATTGATAATAATTATACTCATAAAGATATAGATTTTCCAGGTCACAAACATGCTACAATTTATGATGTAACTAAAGTTGAAAATAAGGTAAGACAGAAGATAAAAGACATGGGAATAGAAGTTAAGTTTATGAAAAGAGTAGTTGATGTAAATTTAAAAGGAGAAAATATTGAATCTGTAATTCTTGAAGATGGAGAAGTAATAAAAGGAGATGCATTTATTGAAACAACTGGAACTACAGGACCTATGGGAGTTTGTGAGACTTATGGAAATGGTTGTTCAATGTGTGTACTAAGATGTCCTTCTTTTGGTGGAAGAGTTAGTATAACGAGTAAATGTGGTCTTATTGATATGGTAGGTAGAAGAAACACAGGAGAATATGGGGCTTTTAGTGGTTCTATGAAACTTTTAAAAGAAAGTTTAAGTGAAGATATTCAAAACGAATTAAAAGAAAAAGGTTGTGCAGTCGTTCCACTACCAAAAAATTTAATTAATGACGAAAAGTTAGATATTAAGGTTTGCCAACAGTATGCATTAAAAGAATTTTCTAATAATTTAGTATTAATAGATTCAGGACACGCAAAACTTATGGCTCCTTTTTATAACCTAGAAAAGTTACGAAATATACCAGGGTTTGAAAATGCAATTATAGTAGACCCTTACTCAGGAGGTAAGGGTAACTCTATAAGATATGCATCAGTTGCAAAGAGAGATGAGTATATGAGAGCAAAAGGGATTAACAATTTATTCGTTGGTGGTGAAAAATCAGGATTTTATGTAGGACATACAGAAGCTATTTGTACAGGTACTTTAGCAGGATATAATGCTAGTAGATACTGTGCAAATATGCATCTACTTACTTTACCTACAAATATATTAATAGGAGATTTTCTAAATTATTCTTTAGGAGAATTTGAAAAAGAAGATGGTGATATGAAAAAGTTTACTTTCGCAGGAAGTATTTATTTTGAGAGAATGAAAGAGCTAAATTTCTATACTACTGACAAAGATGAGATAATAAAGCGAGTTAAAAAATCAGGTCTTTATGATATATTTAATAAAAAAATTTTGTAAACTAAATGCTTTTTAAAAATATAAATATAGGGTATGATTAATAAAAATAGGAGGTTACAAATGATAAAATTATATGGATATTCAAAATGAAGTACTGTAAGAAAGGCCAAGGTTTGGCTTAAAGAAAACAATTTAGAATTTGAAGAAATTGATATGGTAAAAACTCCACCAAAAAAAGAAGAAATAAAAAATATTTATAATATTAGTAATTTAGAGCTTAAAAAATTTTTTAACACTAGTGGTGTAAAATATAGAGAATTGGGTCTTAAAGATATTGTAAAAATAGAAAGCGAAGATAAACTTTTAGAAATATTAGTAAGTGATGGAATGCTAATAAAAAGACCACTTTTATTTGATGGAAAAAATGTTATATTAGGATTTAAAGAAGAAGAATATAAAAATAAATTATTATAAAAAGAAGAGAAATTTCTCTTCTTTTTATAATTTTAGTTAATATATGATTTTTAGTTTTAGACATAATTAGATTTTACTTCAAATTATAAAAAATAGTATAAAATAATTTTAATTATAGTTTGTAAGTAAAATATTTAATCTAATTATTTAACAAAGAATTATTATGATAATCAAAATTATATATTTTTATATTTAATTCCTTGATATGAATTTCTAGATTTTAACTCATCATCTATTTTATTTAATACTTCCCATTTTTTTAGACTCCACATAGGAGCAACAAGTTCATCTCTTTTTCCATCTCCAGTAAGTCTATGAATAATAAATTTAGAAGGTAGAATTTCAAGTTGGTCACATACTAAATTAATATACTCATCCTCTTCCATTAGTTTTAACATGCCTTTTTTTAGCATATTTTCCATAGGGGTATCTTTAATTATATGTAAAAGATGTATTTTTACACCATCAATATCCATTTTAGAAACTTCTTTTGCAGTTTCCATCATCATTTCATAATTTTCTCCAGGAAGACCGTTTATTATATGAACAACTACTTTTATATTTCTTTTTCTGAGTTTATTAAGTCCATCAAGAAAAGTTTCATAGTTATGACCTCTATTTATTAACTTTGCTGTTTTATCATGAATTGTCTGAAGGCCAAGTTCAACCCAAAGATTAGTTTTTTTGTTTAGCTCTTCTAAATAATCTAATACATCATCAGGCAAACAATCCGGTCTTGTTGAAATAGATAAACCAACAACATCATCAAGAGACAATATTGTTTCATACTTTTCTCTTAAAACATCAACGGGTGCATAAGTATTTGTAAATGCTTGAAAATAACCAATATATTTTGCGCTTGGCCATTTTTTATGCATCATAAGTTTTATATCAGAAAATTGTTTTATTAGACTATCTTTTGGATTTCCTGCAAAATCACCAGAACCTTCTTTACTACAATAAGTACACCCTCCATAAGCAACACGACCATCTATATTTGGACAAGTAAATCCTGCATTTATAGATACTTTAAATACTTTTTCTCCAAAAGTATTTCTTAAATAATAATTCCAAGTATGATATCTTTTATTATCGAAAGCATATTTAAATTTTTCCATTTATATCAACATCCTTTCTTGTAATTTTATTAAATATTAACATATAATGATAAATATATACAAATTTTATTTGATTAATTGTATAATATATAGGTTATAATTTATATTGACTAAAAAATAAAGGGGAGATTATATGTCTGTTGAAGTAACTAGAGGAAGTTTGGTTGAATGTACTCATAAGGCACATATTGCTGTGGTTAACTCTAAAGGAAATCTTATTTATTATCATAATAATCCACATAAAATAATTTATGCCAGATCGTCAATAAAGCCAATACAGGCTATTCAGTGCTTAAAAAGTAAAGCTTATGAAAAGTTTAATATAAGTGAAAAAGAATTATCTTTAATTTGTTCATCTCATAACTCAAAAGATTATCATATAGAGTGTACAAAAAGTATTTTGAAAAAATCAGACGTAGGATTTGAAAAATTAAAGTGTGGAGTAGATGTTGATTCTTCAATTAATAATACTTGTTCAGGTAAGCATTCGGGAATGTTAGCATCTATAAAATCGTTAAATGAAGATTTAGAAAGTTATCTTGATATAAATCACAATTTACAACAAAGAATACTTGATGATATAGCAAATATTTGTGATTATGATAAAGAAAAAATAATAATAGGTAAAGATGGTTGTGGTGCTCCTGTACATGCGCTTCCAATTGAAAGACTTGCTTATGGATTTTCTAAAATTGCTGATAGCGAGAAATTAGGAAAAGAATATAAGTATTATGTAGATAAAATAACTTCTTCGATGATGAAATACCCAGAAATGGTTGGAGGAGAAAATACTTTCTGTACTGACTTAATGAAAGTTTGTGGAGATAGAATATTTGGTAAATTTGGTTCTCAAGGAGTATATCTTTTAGGAGACAAGAAAAATAAATTAGGTGTTTGTGTAAAAATAGAAGATGGTAGTAAAATGGCACTTGATTGTGTAGTTATGGAAGTTTTAAAGCAGTTAAATTTAATAACTAAAGATGAGTTAGAAAGTTTATCTAGTTATCATACACCAAAACAAATAAACTCAAGAAATGAGATAATTGGTGAGATGAAAAGTGTTTTTAAGCTAAATAAATTATAAAAAAATAGTGGCATTAGCCACTATTTTTTAAGCATCAACTTCTTGATTATCTTTGTATAATTTAAATTTGCTAACAAGTTCTCTAAGTACTTGAGATTGAGAATTTAATTCTTCACTACTTGCTGAACTTTCTTCTGCACTTGCAGAGTTATTTTGAACAACTAAAGAAATTTCACGAATACTATTTCTTATACTTTGAGCATTTTCAGATTGCTCTTTACTTGCATTTGCAATTTGTATCATCATATTTTTTGTATTAGTTGCATCATCAACTATACTATTTAAATAATCTGCAGTTTCATTTGCAATATCTGAACCGTTTTGAACAGCAACAACAGTACCTTGAATTAAAGAAGTTATGTCTTTTGCTGCTTCTGATGATTTTTGGGCTAGATTTCTAACCTCATCAGCAACAACTGCAAATCCTTTACCAGCACTTCCAGCACGAGCAGCCTCTACTGCAGCATTAAGCGCTAGTATATTAGTTTGAAATGCTATATCATCAATTGTCTTTATTATTTTAATAATTTCATCTGATTTATTAGATATATCTTGCATAGCACTAATCATTTCTTTCATTTTATCATTACTATCTATTATAGACTGACTAGTTTTTTCAACTAAGTTATTAGCTGATTGAGCATTATTAGCATTTATCTCTATTTGTTCTGTAATAGAGTCTATAGTACTTGATAAATCCTCTATAGACTTTGTTTGTTCTGTTGAACCTTGGGCTAGTTCTTGAGATGCTTCCGATAATTGATTCGAATTATAATAAACTCTATTAGAAGACTCATTTATTTCATTTAGTGTAGAACTTAAGTCTAATTTTATTGAATTTATGGAATTAATAACTTTCATAAATTCGCCTATATATATATCCTCGCACTTAGAGTCAACATCAAAATTACCTTTTGACATTTCAAGAAGTAATTTATTAGTATCATCTATTATCATTTTTAGATTATTAGACATATCTAAGAAATGACTTGATATATTTCCTATTTCATCATTTGATACTATCTCTAATTCAATATCTAAGTTACCATTAGATATATTTTTTGCAGCATCTTGTATATTTTCAAGAGGCTTTAACATTTTCTTTATAATATATGAAATTATAGTTATTAATAAAACTATTGAAATAAAAGCAAGTAATAGCATTACAAGAGCTATTTTAAAAACTTCTTTATTTAAATCATTTTTTTGTAAAGAAGTTTCAGACCACCAAAGAGTATCTCCAACTTCTATTGGATAAAAATAACTATAATAACTACTATATGAAGAATTATTGTTCTCTTTAGCCTTAATTTCAACTACAAATGATTCATTAGTATTGGTTTTATCAAGAATTTTATTAATATCATTTTTATCAACAGAATCTGTAATATTTGAGTTAATAAGTCCATTATCTATTTGGTTATATAAAACTAATCCAGAAGTATTTATTAATTGAGAATACATAGTTGGATAATTTTCTACATCAAGTTCCATATTAGAAAAACCATTCATTATATCTATGTCAACATTTATACTTCCAAAAAAAGTATTATTATATATAAGAGGATAACAAGCAGTAATAACAGTTATACCGTCTTTATCATACGGACTAGTATAGTATGGTTTTAAAGTATTTTTGCTAGATTTATAATACTCATTATTACTATATGTATCATAAGACCCCATGCTTTTATAGCTTCCATCTTTACTAACTACAAAACCGTAATCTTTAGATGCATCATCAAATAGATATGGCTCAAAAGTTAATGATACAGAATTTATAAAATCGTTATTTTTAAGTGCTGAAGATACTGTATTTAAAGCATAATCTTCCATTGAAAATTCTATATCATCTAATAAGATATTTTGTACTTTACTTGGTCTTTGACTATTTTTTTCTTGTTGAGTTATTGAAGTTTGTTTATAAGATATTTGTTCTTCTAAATAAACAGTTAAATCAGACCTCATAATGTATTCTAGATTATTTATTATTTGTTGTACATAGGTAGCATTTTTACTAGCAATATGCTTAAAATTAGCACTTATAGAATTATTAAGTTCTCTACCTACATTAAAAATAGATATTGAAATTATAATAATAAATGATAATGTAAGTATTGCGCCCAATACGGACGAAATTTTGGTTGATATTTTTGTGTTTTTAATTTTCATAGTTTTCTCCTTATTTTAAAATGTCGTAATATGCAGAAATTATAACATATAATATATTTAAATACAATTATTGATTAATACATACTTTTAGTTAAATTTATATACTTGAAAATACTAGTTTTTGTAAATAATAATTTTGAAAATTAAAAACATATATGTATGATTTTGAGTATTTTTAATTAGTTAACTATCATAACGAATCAATTAAAATACAAGTAAACACGACTAAAAACTACTTTATCCATATTGGTGCTGTTACAGATAATTTATTATTATCTTGATAAACTTTTACATAATAAAATTTATTTTTATTAGTGTTTAGTTTGAATTCTAATTTTGCAATATTTGAGTTAAATTTTTGTGATTTAATTATAGTTCCATTATTAGATACTACTTCTATTTTAGATATTTTATCTTTTTTATCTTTATCAAATACACTAATATAAAAATTAAGTTTTGAGATATTTTTAAGAGTTGATCCCATAGGAAGATTATTTATATAGTAATCTATTTTTATATTTTTATCGTTAGTAGCATAAACTCTCATATTTTTAAGTGCATCAAATAAAGATTCTTCTGTCAATTTAGTCGATAAAATCACAGTTCTAAATTCATTTGCAACTCCAAAATCAACTCTATGATTATCTTGATTAGAAGTAGGAGCTAAGTGCCAACCATTATCTAAAGCGAGTTGATACATATCAATACTTTCTATTATTTTATTAGGTATATATCCATTATATATTTCTAAAAGAGAAATAATATCATCTGCACTTTTGTTATATTTTAATTCATCAAAATCACCAAATTTTTTAGATGGGTGATTAAATTGTCCTATTAAGTATTCTTTTTTTGAAATTAGTTTATAAAATTTATCAAGTGTTAAATGAGGATTATTAGATGAAACAAATCCTTTTGAATTGTATATGTTAATGTGTCCAGTAGGATTTTGTTTATCAGATCTATAACTCATCTCAAATCCACTAAGTGGTATAAACTTATCATTTGACATAAACCAGTTTTTATTTTCTAAAAGGTTTGTCCATTTTTTGCTTTTAGATGCATCATCTATATTACAATTTAAATTATTATCAAGTAAATCTGAATGTTCAGTAATAGCAAAAAAATCTAAGTTTGCTTTTTCTCTTGCCATAAAATATGCATCAGAAAAACTACCACTACCATCACTAGCACTTGTATGAGAATGTAATAGTCCATAGTAGTGATTATAATTAGGTATTCCAACAGTGAAATACCACTCAAAAAATGCTTTATTTTTTTTATTATCAGATATTTGCAGCTTAATAATTTGATTTCCTTTTTTAAACTTTTCTCTAGGAGTATACTCTATATAATTATTTGTTATTTTTGAGTATTTTGTAACATCTATGTAGTTTACAAAAAGCTTAATAGAAGATTTATCAACTCCACTTTCATCAGAATAATTTATTTTTATAGTAGGTCTTGAAACAATATATTCTTCATATTTTTTTGGTATTGTACTGTTTATTTTAGGAGGAGTATTATCATTTGATTTTGATATAGAAAATATTTTGTTATTTTCATTAAATTTATAGTAAGAAAAAAATACTAACAGTAAAGTTATTATTACTTTTATTTTCACTTAAACACCTCTATAAATTAAAGAGTGCAATAGCACTCTTTAATCTGAAATTATTATATTATTTTTTTCATTAGTTGAATTTTTGTTAGTTAAATAATCTAATGATTTTATTTTGTATCCTTCATTTTTCCAATGAGTTATAACTTCATCTAATATTTCAGTATTAGTTTTTGAATTTGGATGAAGTAAAACTATTGCACCAGGATGAGTTCTACTAAATATTTTTTCTTTTGCATACTCGTGGGTTGGTTGATTGTCATTGAACCAATCTACATAAGCAAAACTCCAAAATATAGATTTATATCCCAAATCTTGAGTCAATTTTAGTGATTGTTCACTAAATTTTCCCATTGGAGGTCTAAAGTACTTTGGCATTTTTTTTCCTGTAACTTTTTCAAATTCTTTTTCAACGCTTAAAATTTCTTCTTTGAACTTCTCAGCATCATCTATACTAGCCATAGATATATGACTTTTTGAGTGATTACAAACTAGATGCCCTTCATTTACCATTCTTTTTATTATATCAGGGTTATCTTTTATATAGCTTTTTACCACAAAAAAGTGAGCTGGTACATTATGTTTTTTTAAAGTATCTAATATACTATTAGCAGTTCCATTTTCATACCCTGCATCAAAAGTTAAGTAAATAACTTTTTCATCAGGATTACCAACATAATAAGAGTCATAATCTTTAAAAAAATGTGCCTCCTTTATTGGTTCTGGTTGTTTACCATCACTTCTTGGATTGAAATACCAATTATACTCATTTGTATATGGAGATTTTCTTGATATATTATTTGAAGATTTTTTAAATATATATATATTGGTAGTAGCAAATAAAACTATAACTGTTAATAAAACTGCGATTTTAAAATAATTGTTAGATTTCATTTTATACTATATGAATAATTTTAGTAATTATAAAAATTTATTTAAGACCAAAAGATTTTTTAAGAAGAATATAGTTATCTTCTTTATTTAATATTTTTATCCATTTTATATTATTATTTTCATCAGTTTTAACAGCTAAAGATAATCTAGAATAATCTGATAAATTATCACCATCAATTTCATTTACATAAGTTATATTATTATTTACTGGATTTATAATAGCTAGTTCTGGTTTAACAACAGTTTGAGAATTATCATTTAATTTTTTGTTTAATTCATCAACTTTGTTTGGATCAAAATTAACTAAATTATAAAAGTAAAGCTTTGAATCATCTTTCGTATTAGTAGCTATAAAGTTTGAATTATCAGTATTATAATATTTATTAAAGTCAGATATATTTTTGTTGTTAAACATTTTTCTAGCATCATTTATATTAAATTTATTTTTAAATATAGCTCCATGACCTTTGAAAAATTGTAGTTTATAATCTATATTAGATACTTTGTCTTTAGGAACTATTTTTTCATCAGTAAAAATATCGTACTTATCAGTGGTAGCATTTTTAACTATACCATTTTCAAAATACACATGTAAGTACTTATCTTTTTCTCTTGGATGTTTATAAGTAGCAAGTGCATTTACACTATTTTTTATATCATTTTCTGTTATATAGTTTATATTTTTACCATTTAAATAATCAGAATTAATATAGTAAATTGATGAATAAGGAACACCAAATCCATTTTGTACATCTTTATATCCTGCATTAATAAGTTTATCAACTTCATTAGAAGCTCTTTCTATAGTGTTGTCTATTGTTGCTTTATCTTTATTCATAGCAGTACAACCAGTTGAAATTGTTGTTGCAAATAAAAGTAATCCTATAGTTGCTTTTTTCATAAAAAGTCTCCTTTCAATTTATTTAATTTTAGTATGCCAATAAAAAGTTAAAATATAACATTACAAAATTAATAAATGTTTAAATAAATAGAACAAATTATGGTAAAATTGTTAGTAAGGAAGTGATTATTTGAAAACAAAGTATTATGCTGTAAAAAATGGAAGAAAAAATGGAATATACTACATTTGGGAAGAATGCAAAAAACAAGTTGATAAATTTTCTAATTGTGAATATAAAAGTTTTGAAACTTTAGAAGAAGCAAATGAATATTTAGGTATAAAACAAAATAAAAATTATCAAAATAATAACATAATAAAAGCATATGTTGATGGAAGTTATGACAACACCCTGAAAACATATGGTTTTGGTGTAGTAATATTAAAAGATGATAATATAATAGATGAATTTAGTAAAAAAGGAAAGAATAATGAGATGATTTCAATGAGAAATGTAGCTGGAGAAATTGAAGGAGCTATGTTTGCGATGAATTATTGTATTGAAAATAGTATAGATGAACTTGATTTATATTTTGACTATGAAGGAATAAAAAAATGGTGTACTGGTGAATGGAAAGCTAACAAAAGTGGAACTAAAAATTATAAAATGTTTTATGAGAAAATAAAGTCAAATCTTAAGGTAAACTTTATTAAAGTAAAGTCTCATAGTGGAGATTATTATAATGATTATGCTGATAAATTAGCAAAAAAATCACTACATATTTAGAAATTAAATTGTAATATTTTAAGTGTAGATTTTTATAAAAGAAAATATTATAATTAAATTATTAACAACAAAAACCGACAAAAGAGGGGGATTTTATGCCTAAAAGTAAAATTGATTTTAGTTCTAAAAATATTAAAAAGAAAAAATTTAAAATAAAAAGAAAAGTAATAATTGCATCATCTGTTTTAATTGCATCTTTTTTATGTGTAAATGTAGTAAGTGCAACTTTTAATTATGTCGAAGAAAAAAAGCAAGAAAAAATACAACAACAAAATGAAGCAAGAGCTAAAATGCTTGAGGAAGAAAGAAAAAGAAAAGAAGAAGAAGAAGCAAGAAAAAGAATGGTTGGTGTAAATCACGAAGCAAAAGCTTATACTTATGATGCTGTTAAAGTTCAGGAAAAGTTAGCAAATTATGATTATTCTAATAACGGAGAAAAAGTAGTTTTTTTAACTTTTGATGATGGTGCATCAACTACTGTAACTCCAAAAATTTTAGATACATTAAAAGAAAATGATGTTAAAGCTACTTTTTTTGTAACTGGTTCTAATATAGAACGAGGAGGAGAAGAAGCTATAAATTTAGTTAAAAGGGCTTTTGATGAAGGAAATGCAATAGCAAATCATTCTTATAGCCACGATTATAAGTACTTATATCCAGGAAGAGTATTAAATTTGGATAATTTTTTAGAAGATTTTAAAAAGACAGATGAATTATTAAAAGAAATTTTAGGTCCTTATTTTTCAACTAGAGTTATAAGAGTTCCTGGTGGTATGATGTCTTGGAAAGAGATGGAGCCTCTTAAAGAATACTTAAAAGAAAATAATATGGCATCAATAGATTGGAATGCATTAAATAGGGATGCTGAGGGTAAAAAGAAAACTGCCGATGAGTTAGTTCAAAATGCTATAGAAACATCAAAGGGTAAAGAAATGGTTGTTTTACTTATGCATGACACATACGGTAAAGAGGAAACTGCTAAAGCTCTTAATCAAATAATAAAATATTTTAAAGATAATGGTTATCAATTCAAAACTCTATCTTAATTTTAAAAAGGTTATCTTTTAGATAACCTTTTAGAATATTTTCGGAAAGGATAATAAAATGAAAACAAAAATAAAAAATGTAAGTAATATTTCAAATACAAAATTTATTAGTTTGTATGATGTTGAATTTGAAAATAAGGTTGGTTCTAAAAGACATTGGATGGTTTCATCAAGAAAATCAGAAGAAGAGTTAAAAAAAATATACCTAGAAAATAAAGAAGATAAACCAGATGCAGTAGTTTTAATCGCTATACATAAAGAAACTAATAAGTTAGTTTTACTTAGACAGTATAGAGTTCCAGTTAATGGATTTATATACGAACTACCTGCAGGAATTATTGATAATAATGAAGATATAAAAGAAGCGTCAAAAAGGGAATTAAAAGAAGAAACAGGACTTGATTTAGTTGAAATCAAAAAAGTACATAAAAAATACTATATTTCACCTGGTATGACAGATGAATCAGTAATCTTAGTTTGTGGAATATGTAGTGGTGAAATAAGTGATAAATATTTAGAAGATGATGAAGAAATAGAAGCTATTTTAATTTCACAAGATGAAGTAAAAAATATAATAGAGTCTGATGAAAAAATTGATATGAAAGTATATTTAGTTCTTAAAATGTTTGAAAAATTAGGAGAAAAAGCATTTTTTTAGTTTATGAATATATCTTCACATTGAAAATGATGACAATGTTTTTTTAATATGATATATTAATAAAGTTATAAATTTTATTTTAATTAGGAGGGACAATGAAAATAGAATGGAATAGAAAGTATACAACTATTTCTGTATACTCTTTTATTGTTATTTCTTTGAGTATAATTTTTGCTGGACTTATAAAGGAAGCTAACAAAATTATAGAAGTATTTAGTATTTTATCAACTACATTACAGCCGTTTGTTATAGGGTTTGTAATAGCATATTTACTAAATTTTATATTAGTATTTTTAGAAAAGAAATTAATAACTGATGAAAAAATAAAAAATAAAAAGACAAAAAGAGCTATATCATTAGTTATTACTTATTTAATTGGTGGTTTTACACTTTATTTATTTATGTTATTTGTTTTTCCACAGCTTATAGAAAGTATAATGGGTCTTGCAAATGATATACCAAAATTTATAGAAAATGCAACTATTATGATAAATGAGATATCAAGCACTATAAATGTTGAAAAACAATATTTAGATTTAGCATTAAATCAATGGAAACAATTTATAGATATGGCTGCAAATCTAATTTCCAATTTACTACCAATGATAGGAAGTTTCTTAACTGGTATAGCTTCTAGTGTTTGGAATATAGTTATAGGGATTATTGTATCTATTTATATGTTAATAGAAAAGGAAAAATTTATAGGTCTTGGTAAGAAAGTTATTTATGCATTATTAAGTAAAAATAGTGCAGATATGTTAGTAAACTTAGGAAGAAGAAGTAATAAGACATTTGGAGATTTTTTAAGTGGAAAGATAATAGATTCAGCGATAATAGGTGTTTTAACTTTTGTTGTTCTTACTGTATTTAAAATGCCATATACATTACTTGTATCTGTTATAATAGGAATTACTAACATAATACCATTTTTTGGTCCATTCATTGGTGCAATACCAGCATTTGTTATAATAATGTTTGTATCTCCAGTTAAGGCATTAGTATTTTTAGTTATAATATTTGTTATTCAACAAATAGATGGAAATATAATAGGACCTAAAATACTTGGAGATTCTATAGGGATATCAGCGTTTTGGATACTATTTTCTATATTAGTAGCAGGAAAAATATTAGGACTTGTTGGTATGATAATAGGTGTTCCTTTATTTGCAATAGCTTACTCTGTAATAAAAGACATTGTAGAATCAAAACTAAAAGAAAAAGGATTACCTACTGAGACTAATGATTATATGTAAAAAGCACTTTTAGTGCTTTTTATTTTTTATGCTATAATAGTTATATAATAAATTTTGGAGGTTTTTTGTGAAGAAGGTTTCTATAAAATTAACAAGAAATGATTTTGATTTTAAGTTTAAACAGTATGAAGGAAGTATATTTGAAGCATTAATTGATGAAAGTGAAGTTGTAAAATATAAAATAATTAAAGATGGTAATTTAAAAGAGTTTGGGAATACTCATATAAAGGATAATAATATGCTTTATATTCCTCAAATAGAAGCATATATAGATTTAGAGTCATTAAAATAATTTTTGGTGGTGGTTACTTGGCTAATAAATTTAACTTAAAAAGTATAAAAGATATATCATCTGATTATGTGGTTTACTATACTAAAGGAGTTTTTTTAGAAAAGTTAGGAAAATTAGATTTAGCGATAGAGCAGTATATATTATCTGCTAAATTAGGTTATGAAAAAGCTCAAAGTTCATTAGGTAGTATATATAAACAAAAAAATAACTATGCAGAAGCTGAGAGATGGTATGAAAAATCATTTAAAAATGGTAATATAGAGTCTGCATATGAAATAGGAAAAATGTATTTAGAAAAGTTTTCTTATGAGTATGGGATATACTGGTTTGAAAAAGCTTCTAGAGAAGGTCATCTTTATTCTCAAAATAATCTTGCTATATGTCATTTTAAAAGACAAGATTATTTTAGATGTGAAAAGTGGCTAACAATAGCTTCAGAAGAAAATTTAGAGGAATCATTTTTTAATTTAGCAATTCTTTATGAAAATTTAGATAAGATAGATGAAGCTACTGATTTTTATGAAAAAGGAGCTAAATTAGACGAAATAAATTGTAAATATAACTTAGCTATAATAAATTATGAAAATAAAAACTTAAAAGAAGCTATAGAACTTTATAAGAGTTTATATAAAGTGGGATATGAAAATGCTTGTTTTAATCTGGGATTAATTATGGAACTAAAAAAAGAGTACGACGAGTGTAAAAAATATTACCTAAAAAGTGCAGAAAAAAATCATATAAATTCTCAGTATAGATTAGCATATATATATGAGTTAACAGGAGATATACAAAATGCAATAAAATACTATGAAAAAGCAATAAATAATAACCATAATTTATCCAAATTTAGACTAGCAAATCTCTATAATAAAGAAAATAAAATAGATAAAGCAAAGAGATATTATCTGATGAGTATTGATATAAAAGAATCAATAAATAATTTAGCTAGCATATATTTTGAGGAAGAAAATTACGAAGAAGCTATAAAATACTATGAAGAAGCATCAGAGTATATTAATGTTTCTTTTGAGAATTTGGGAGATTTATATTATAATTTAGGACAAAAAGAGAGAGCTATATTCTACTACTTAAAAAATAAAAATTCAGTTTCTGCTCAAATAAAGCTTGGAAATATATATGAAGATGAAAAAGATTATGAAAAAGCTGTTGATTGGTATCAAAAGGCTTGTAATAATGGAGATTATCATTCTTCTTATAAAATAGGCTGTATATTTTATAATCTAGGTAAAAACTATACTGCAAATGAATATTTTAAGTTAGCTAGTGAAAATAATCATATAAATTCTCAAATATATTTAGGTAAGTATTATTTTGATGACAAAGAGTACTTTGATGCTAAAAATATGTTTGTTTCTGGAGCTAATGAGGGAAGTATTTATTGCCAATGTATGATGGGAATAATTTATCACATTCACTACAAAGAGTATGACAATGCTAAATACTGGTATGAAAAAGCAAGGGATAACAAATGTATTGAATCAATATACAATTTAGGTCTTTTAAGTTTAGAAATTAATGATTATGATGAAGCTAAAAAGTATTTTAAAGAAGGAGTGAGCCTTGATTGTAAAAAATGTGAATATATGCTTGCATATATTTATATGAAAAAAAGCGAATCAATATTTAAAAAGTTAGCAAAAGAAGATATTGAAGATAGTATAAGTATTTTAAATCAGTTTCCTATTAAAGATATAGATACACAAAATGTTTTACTTCCTAGTTTTAAACTTATAAAAGATATAAAAACTAAGGAAAAATATGTTCCTTATTATATATTAGATATAGATGAAGATTTGGAAAATATGTATGAAAGAAAAAAACAGACAATGATTGTTTTATAGGGGAATATCCCCTATAAAAGTTTGTTTCTAAACATAAAAAGAGTTATTATAAGACAAATTACACTAATAATTAAATTTATATACCAAAAGCCATTTGCGTTATCAAAAAATGGAACTCCTCCAACATTCATACCGAATACACCAGATATTATAGTTGGAATAGTTGTTATTAAAGTTATAGATGTTAGAAACTGCATAACTCTATTTTGATTATTACTAATTATAGCACTAAATGCATCCATTATTCTACTTAATATATCTCCATATATTTTTGCCATTTCAACTGCTTGCTTATTTTCTATTATAACATCCTCAAGTAAATCTTCATCTTGTTCATATTTTTTTATACTTGGGCTTCTAAGTATTTTTTTTAAAACTAGTTCATTTGATTTTAATGATGTAGAAAAGTAAATAAGAGATTTTTCAAGTTCTAAAAGTTGTATTAGTTGTTTGTTTCTCATAGATGAATATATCTCTTTTTCAATACTTGTAGTCATCTTATTTATTTTTCTAAGGTAAAAAAGATAATAACTAGCATTTTTATGTAGTATTTGAAAAACAAATCTAGTTTTCATAAATGTAAAAAAGTCTTTTATATTATGTTTTATAAAATCATTAATTACTCTAGTTTCATTTATACAAATTGTTAAAATAGCATTACTTGTTAATATTATTCCAAGAGGAATTGTACTATAATGAAGAGAAGAATCGTCACTCTCGTCTATTGGAATATCAATAAGTATAAGAGTATGATTTTCTTCAACATCTATTCTTGAGCGTTCTTCTTCATCTAGTGCTGATTTTATACTATCTATATCTATATTTAATAAATCTGAGATAAAGTTTATTTCTTTAATAGTAGGTGATGTTAAATTAACCCAACATCCACTTTCAAATGACTCTAATTTAGTTAGTTTATTATTTATTGTTTTATAATATGCAATCATTTCAACACTTCCTTTTTTATTTTATATTATTTTTTGAAAATGATTTTAATATTTTGTTTTCAAAAAAGTTTTGATACAGTAAAAAAAAAGTGATATAATATATAACTAAAGATTATAAGTTTTACTTACTAATATAACAATTTTACTATAGATTAATTTATAAATACAAGACTTTATTGATTTTATTTAAAAAGGAGTGAGTGCTGTTGAGTATAGAGTTAAAATGCCAGTGCGGAAGCAAAGAAATATGCATGGTTAGCCGTAGCAACTTTCAACTTTATGGTTCAAGGGATGGTTATAAGGGATTTAGGTATGTTTATATTTGTAGAAAATGCTATAAATCAACAATAGTTGAATATTGTCAAGATAAACCAAAAACTAAAGTTATTAAAGTTTATGAATAAATCAAATAGATTAATAAATAAGGGTATTGTTTATACTCTTATTTTTTTCTAAAAAATTAAAAAAATTATTTAAAGTATAATAATGTAAGTAATATTTTTTAAAAATTAATTAAAACTATAAATAAATTATAAAAATAATCGTATATATATAAGTAAAAATGAACTAAACTGAACGATTTTAAAAATAAAAGGGAAAAATATATATAATATAGAATATATTTATATTATTAAAAAGTGTTTTATTTTGGTTGGAGGAAATATGGAAATTTATAAAATTATGTTAGAGGATAACATGATAAATTATTTGTGCTTTGAAATTATTCAGAAAGAAAAAAACAAATCACTTAGGTTAAAATATATAAATGAAAATATAAAGAAGCTATTTGAAGATGTGGAATTTACTAGTGAAAAATGTTTTTTTAATGATATATTAGGTATAACTTTAAACTGTTCGGATTTAAACCGTATGATAGATGAAACTATAAAAAATAAAAAATATTCTTTTCAAAAAAACTTAAACAATAAAAATTTTAAAGTCAATCTATATTATGAAGATAAAGATATAATTCATTGTACACTAACAACTAAAAATCATATAGAAAAAGAAGAAGTAAGTAATATTGATTTTATTGCAACATTATCACACGAATTAAGAACTCCTATTAATTTAATTTTAAGTTGTCTACAAGTAATAGACCTTAGAATAGATCAATTAAGTAAATATAAATTTAATAAAGATATCAATAATATATTTAATGAATTTTATAATTATACTGGTGAAAAATTTGATATAGATAAATACTTAAATATATTAAATCAGAATGCTTTTAGGCTTTTAAGACTTGTAAACAACCTAATAGACTCCAATAAAATAGATTCTGGTAAATTTGATTATAATCCCAAAAACTATGATATTGTAAGTGTTATTGAAAATATGTGTATGTCTACTGCTTATTTTATAAAAAGCAAAGGTCTTGAGATTATATTCGATACTACTTTTGAAGAAAAAATAGTTGCATTTGATATTGATAGTATGGAAAGAATTATTCTTAATTTAATTTCAAATGCAGTTAAATTTAATGTACCAAATGGAAAAATAGAAGTACTTCTAGATTGTGATAATGATATAAAAATAATAGTTAAAGATACTGGTGTTGGTATAGAAAAAGAAAAGCTAGGTAAAATTTTTGAAAGGTTTGAGCAAGTAAAAAATAACGATAAGAAAGAAAATGAGGGTAGTGGTATAGGTTTATCTCTAGTTAAATCATTAGTTGAAATACAAGGTGGAACTATAGAAGTAGAAAGTGAACTAAATATTGGTACAACTTTTACTATAACTATGCCAAATTATTATATAAACTCAAAGGATTGTAAAAGTGAAAGTATATTTGATTTAAATCCCAAAATAGATAATATGAAGCTAGAGCTTGCTGATATATACTAAAGAGGTTTTGTACCTCTTTTTTATCTTGTATTTATTTTTTTTATATAATATACTAAAAATGATTTTTAAATTAACTGGAAGGGATAAAGTTTATGAAAAATTACACATTAATTTCTCCTTGTTTTTTTGGTATGGAGAAAATGTTATCAAGAGAAATCAAAAGTTTAGGATTTGATATAATAAAGGTAGAAGACGGAAGAATAACTTATAAAACAGGGTTAGATGGAATTGCAAAAGCTAATATATGGTTAAGATGTGCAGAGAGAGTTCATCTAAAAATAAGTGAGTTTGAAGCTAAAACTTTTGATGAATTATTTGAATGTACGAAAAAAATAGATTGGTCTAAATACATTCCGTATGGAGCACAGTTTCCAGTCTCAAAAGTATCATCTATTAAATCAAAACTTTTTAGCAAAACAGATATACAGTCAATTGTAAAAAAGGCGATTTCTGAGAGCTTAAAAAAAAGTTATTTAGAAAGTGGAATGATAAGAGAAGATAAAGAAAAATATCCAATATATGTATTTATTCATAAGGATAAGGTAACATTAACAATAGATACAACTGGAGATGCATTACATAAAAGAGGATATAGAGAAATGTCTAGTAAAGCTCCAATAAGAGAAACACTAGCATCAGGTATTATTAGTTTAGTTCCTTGGAAACCAGGAAGAACTCTAGTTGACCCTATGTGTGGTTCGGGGACTATTTTAATAGAGGCTGCCATGATGGGAGTTAATATGGCACCTGGTCTTAATAGAGAATTTATATCTGAAAAATGGAGAACACAAGACAAAAAAATATGGGTAGAAATTAGAAATGATGCTATTAGTAAGATAGATAATAGTAAGAAGTTCAAAATATATGGTTATGATATTGACGAAAAAGTTATAGAAATAGCTAGAGAAAATGCAAAGATAGCTTTTGTTGATGAGTATATAGAATTTAACGTTTTAAATGCTACGAATTTTAAAAGTGATGATGAATATGGATTTATAGTAACTAATCCTCCTTATGGAGAAAGACTTGAGGATAAAGAAACGGTTAAAAGTCTTTATAGAGAGCTTGGATATACTTTTAAGAATTTAAAAAACTGGAGTTATTATCTTATAACTTCTTATGAAGAGTTTGAGAAAGAATTTGGAAAAGACGCTGATAAAAAAAGAAAACTTTATAATGGTATGTTAAAAACTTATTTATATCAATATATAGGTAGTAAACCTCCTAAGAAGTAAGTATACTTAGACAAACTATATAAGTTGTGTTAGAATTATATTTAAAATATGTTGTAGGAGAAAATATGAAAACTATAAATTCAACAAATAGAACTCTAATATTTTTATTTACAATTAGTGTTGTGTATTCATTTTTAGATACTAATTTATTAATGCTAATACCTATTTTAACTGTTGTAGTTCCTCATAAATTTATGAAAGATGATAAGTGTGATGAGAGAAAATTACTAACTCGTATTATAATTTTTAATATAATAACTTTTTTATCAGTAAGTACAATTTTAAATAAAACAAGTATTTATATATTTGAAACTATAACTAATCTTATAATTTCTTTGGTGTATTTTTTAATTGTTTCAAGGTTTGAAGATAAATATAATAATTTAACTAAAAACCCAGAAAAATTATATGAAAAAATAAACTTGAAAATACAAGCATTAGAACTAATGAAAGATAAAATAGAGAAAAATATAGATAGTATAGAAAATGAAAAGAAGAAAAATTCTATGAAAATTAAGCTAAGTTCAATCGAAAATAAATTAAATGCACTAAAAGATGAGTCTGAAAAAATAAAAAAATTAATAGATATAAATAGTAAAAAAGTTGATTAAGTCTCTTAGTTTTAAGAGACTTTAAAAATAAGAAAGGGAGTATTATGAAGAAAGTAAAGTTTATATATAATCCAAACTCGGGGGATAAAAGTATAGTAAACAAGTTAGACTTAGTTATTGACTTATACCAAAAAAATAATTATGTAGTAGTTCCTTTTAGGCTAACTAAAGAATATAAAATAGAACAAGCTTTAAAATTATTAGATAGTACATATGACCATATATTAATATCTGGTGGAGATGGTACTATTGACAGCTTGATAAACTCTATGAAAAAAAGTAATATAAAAATGCCAATAGGGATATTACCTCTTGGTACTGCAAATGATTTTGCTAAAGCTCTTGATATAGACTCTGATATTAAAAAAGATATAATAAATATAATAAACTCAAAACCTAAAAAAATAGATATTGGTAAAATAAATGATAAATACTTTATAAATGTAGCAAGTTGTGGAATGTTTACTGATGTTTCTCAAAAAATAAATTCAGATTTTAAAAATTATATGGGTAAGGTATCCTATTACATAACGGGAATAGAAGAAGCCTTAAACTTAAGAAAATATAGTATAAATGTAGTATCTGATGAAGTTAATTATAGTGGAGATATGTATTTGATGCTTATATTTAATGGAAAAACAGCAGGAAATATAAATCTTGCATATAAAGCTAGCTTAGACGATGGATATTTAGATGTACTTATTTTTAAGGGTATGCCAATTCCAAAATCAATTCCACTTTTAATAAGAGTATTAAGAAGTGAGCATTTAGAAGGATTTAATGATGAAGAAGTGTTATACTTTAAAACAAAAAAGCTTTATGTGGAATGTAGTAGTGATATAACTACTGATATTGACGGAGAAAAAGGACCTGATTTCCCGCTTAATATTGAGTGCTTACAAGATGAAATAGAAATACTTGGTGTAGATAAAAAATAAAGAATAAAACTTTTACTTGAAATAAAATACTGGAGCAATAACTCCAGTATTTTATTTTTTAATTCAATTTTACTAATTTACTAAACTAAAATTATACTAATATTTTAGAATAATAATTTTTATTTAGAATTTTTAGATTTCATAGTAAAGTATATTGGAAGTCCAATAACTGTAAGAGTAATGCTTAGTATAGCAAGGCTAGTTTGGTTTAAAAGTGTACTAATAACAACGTATAAACCACCTACTATAGCTACTAAAGGTAATATAGGATATAAAGGTACAGAGTATGGTCTTTCCATATTAGGTTTTTTCTTTCTAAGTATTATAACCCCAAAGAAAGTCATTATGTAAAATACCCATACTGCAAAAGTAGTTACATTACTTAATAATTCCCAACTACCACTTAATGCATATAAACATCCTATACCAGCAGTTATCCATATTGCGTTAGCTGATACTCCTTTATCAGAAATTTTAGCTATAAAATCCCCCATAGGAAGTTGCTTTTCTTTACCTAAAACAAAAAGAGTTCTAGGACCTGTTAGTATGACTGCATTTAAAGTACCAAAAACAGATATTAATATACCAATAGTTATTAGAGTACCGCCAGTTTTACCAAATATTTGAGTAGCAACATCAGAAGCTGGAGTAGAAGAAGATGCTAAAGTATTAGAAGGTAAAACCCAAAGATAAGCTATATTTATAAAAACATAAATTAAAACAACTATACCAACACCTAAAGATATTGCTTTAGGTAAGTCTTTTTTAGGATTTTTCATTTCACCAGCTAAGTTAGCAGCACTTAACCAACCTTCATATGCAAATAAAGTAGCAAGTAAAGCAGTACCAAATCCAGTAGCAGGATTAATCTCTGGATTAACCATTGGAGAAAGATTACTAGAACCACCATCACCATTTAAAATACCAAAAACTATTATTAAAAATAGTGGTATTAATTTACATATAGTACATATAGTTTGTACTTTTCCGCCAGCCTCTGCTCCAAGACTATTGATAAATGCCAATAGTAATATTGTTATTATAGCAATTATAGAAATTAAATTATTATCAAGTCCTAATAATCCAACTACATTCGTAGCAAAAATTATACTAAGTGCTGCTATAAGACCAGGGTTATATATCATAGAGAGCATCCAACCTGTTAAAAATCCCATAGTGTCTCCATATATTTCTTTTAGATAAATAACTATACCACCAGTTTTTGGGATTGCTGCGGCAAGTTCCGCACAAGTAAGAGCTGCAGTCACAGTTATAATACCAGCTACTATCCAAGCTAAAAGTCCAAGACCTGGAGCACCAGTTGCAGTGAATACTTCATTTGGCTTAAAGAATACTCCAGACCCTATAACAACACCAATAACTGTTGCTAAAGCTGTAGAAAATCCCAAGGTTTTCTTAAGTTCATTATTGCTCATAAATTTTCCCTCCCTATTAGTATAACGTATTGTGATAGTTAAGTTTATATATAGAAAATACTAATGTTTATAAATTATAATTTCAAAAATTAAAAAGAAATATAGTGTTATCAGTAATTTTAATGGCTTAACTATCACAAAATGTTAATATAATATTTTAAATAATTAAATATATTATATTATTATTTTATATAAAAATAAACAACTTTTTTTGTATACATATAATTATTTGACTATTTTTATATAAAAAACTATCTATTATAAGTTATAAAATAAATAAAGATTAAATATGAATAAAGAAACAATAAAGAAAATATAATAATATAGATTAGTATTACTAAAAATATGATATTACAAATTCGAACAATAAATAACAAAAAAGTTACATACAATAAATAACTATTGTTTATTCTATAAATTATAAATTAATATATTAGTATAGTATATTTTTAGTCAAAGAGGATGAGTATGAGTAAAAAAATCATTTTTATAAAAAGTATTTTATTTGTAGTTATTTTTATTTGTGTTTTTGCTTATGGAATAAATTATTTTAATAAAAGTTATATATATAACAACAAAATTGGTGAAAATATAAGCATTGAAAACATAGATGTTTCTTTTCTTTCAAAAGAAGAAGCAATAAAAAAGTTACAAGAAGAAATTAAGTTAAATAATATTAATCTTATTTATAATGATACAAAATATAAAATATCTCCAAGTGATATTGATTTAAACTATAATTTAGAAAATTTAGTAAATAAAGCATATAACTACAATAAAAAAAATGAGTACTTTAAGAATTTAGAAATATTTTTTGAGCTAAAGAAAACTCCGAAAAACTTTAATATAGTTCCAAGTTATGATGAAGCTAAGTTAAGTAATCAAATAGAGAAAATATCAAGTTCTATAAATATAAAGCCAGTTGATGCTACTATTCTAATAGATGATAATGGAAATATAACAAAAACTCCATCAAATGAAGGTATAGAACTAGATATTGTTAAAGCAAAAGAGGATATATATTCGGTTATTAAAAGTAAAAATCACACTGATATAAAATTAAATGTAGAAGTTGTAAAACCTGAAGTATCAACAACTGATGTTGAGAGTATAAACTCAGTTTTGGCAGAATATACTACATCTTTTTCTCCTAATAACACAAATAGAGTAACAAATATTTATTTATCTGCACAAAAGACTAGCGATGTTTTATTAATGCCAGGAGAAGAGTTTTCATATAATGAGTTAACTGGAAAAAGAATAGCATCAAATGGATATAAAGATGCACCTGTAATAATAAACGGTAAGCTAGAACAGGACGTTGGAGGTGGAGTTTGTCAAGTATCAAGTACATTATTTAATAGTGTTATGTATTCGGGTCTTGATATAACATCAAGAAGAAATCATTCCTTAAAATCAAGTTATGTACCAATTGGTCAAGACGCTATGGTTACAGATGGAGGAAGTGATTTTAGATTTAAAAACCCATATAACCACCCAATATATATAAAAAATGTTTTATCAAATGGTACTATAACTAGTAGAATATACGGAAATAATCAAGATATGAAAAAGATAAATATACGAGTAGAAAAGTTTAAAGAAAATGGACTTGATGCTGCTAAGACTTATGTTGAGTATTTAGATGAATATGGAAATATAGTAGAAACAAAATATATAGGAAAAAGTGTTTACAAAAATCCTAAAAAATAACCACTCATTAGTGGTTATTTTTTGTTTAGAGAATTAAATCTCATATAACCTATTACTATTGATGGAACTTTAATATTAGTTTTTCCTAAGTTTACTTTTTTCATAATATAATCTTCCCCTAATTTTATTTTAGCATATATAAAAATAAAGTAATAGAAATATCTTTATTTATAGAATAAAATGTAAAAAATTGATATAATTAATTAAAGGAATTTATTGAAAGTGGTGATTATGTGAATTTAGTAGCTAATAGATATAAAATAATAGATTTTGACGGAATTATTAATATAAATAAAATTTATAAAGCAGAAGATACTTATAAAAATAAAAAAGTTTTACTTAAATTAATTAAACATACAAAGTATATTCATATTGATTTTTTAACTGACTTAATAGATGAGATAACTGCTTTTAGAGATATAAAATCACCATTTATTTGTCCAATAATAGATGTTGGTATATGTAATATTGATAATAATCCTTGCTATTACATAATTAGTAGTTTTTTCGATGGAGTAACACTTGAATATTTTGTTAAAAATAATAAGATTAAAAATAGTGATATTGTAAATATATTAACAAAAGTATTAAAAGGTCTGGAAGTTACACATTTAAATAATATATATCATGGTAGTTTATCACCAAGGAATATATTAATTAATGAAAATTTTGATATTAAAATTTTGGATTTTTGTATAGTTAAAGCAAATAAAGGTGAGCATTTAAAATGTATAGATTTAAAATATCTAGCTCCAGAGCAATTATCTATAAACTATACTGATGTTCAAAGTGATTTTTATTCTTTGGGAATTATATTATTTGAGTTAATGTTTGATAAGCTTCCATATGAGATTAGCGAAAATGAAATAGATATGTTAAAGTATATGGATAAAAGGATAATATGGAGTGATTTTGAACTAATATGTGAAAATAAAAAGTTACTTAATGTGTGTAAAAAGCTTTTATCAAGAAAAGAAAAATATAACGATATAAAAGAAATAATAATAGATACAGTAGATGTAATGTATGAGAAAGTTAAAATAAAGGATAATATAAAAGAAGAAATAAAAGAAATTAATGATAATGAATACGATACTAAAAAAGAAGGTTTAAAAAAGAGGATTTATGCTTTAATAGCAGTTTTTATAATAATATGCACTATATTAGCTAGCTTTACAATGTTTTAATAGAGAGGAATTTTAATGAGGTCAATAACTATAAGTAGTAATAACTTAATAAAATCAATAGAAACAAAAGATTTATTAAAAAATATGTTGTTAGAAGAAGGTTTTTTTGTATTTGATAATATAAATGATGATACTGATTTAATAATATCAATAGGTGGAGATGGATCTTTTTTAAAAACTATTAGAGATTTTAATTTTCCAGATATTCCGATACTAGCTATAAATACTGGACATCTAGGTTTTTTTAGTGAATTTGAATCAAACAATATAAACGATTTTGTAAATTTGTTAAAGAGTGGAAATTTTTTTATTGAAGAAATAAACTGTATAAATGCACAAATCAGTTCTAAAAATAAAATTATCTCAATTAATGCAGTAAATGAAATTGTTATAAAAAATGTATTTTCAAGAACTGTTCATTTAGATATAAAAGTTAATTCAAAAAATATACAAAGTTTTAGTGGCGATGCTATATTAGTATCAACTCCAATGGGATCAACTGCTTATAATTATTCAGCAGGAGGAAGCATAGTAGACCCAAGCTTAGATATAATTCAATTAACTCCTATAGCTCCTATGAACACAACTGCTTATAGAAGTTTTACATCTAGTATTATTTTACCAGACCAGTCGATAATAGATATAATACCAGAATTTAGATTTGAAAATTCAATACTTGTAGTTTCTGATGGAGTAGAGTATAGTTTTGAGGATATAGAAAGTATAAAGGTAAAAAAATCATCTCTTAATATAAAGTTACTTAGAATGAAAAATTATGAGTTTTGGAAAAGAGCTTGTGAAAAGTTTTTATAAAGAGGGTGAAGCTAGTGGAGTATATAGACAATTTGTTTTTAATTGCAAATAAAAATCAGATATTAGTGTTTATTATAAGTATTTTTGTAACTTTTGTAGAAAGTTTTTTTCCAGCTTTACCTCTTGTTGCTATAGTGGGGACTAATGCTATTTTTTTGGGTTTTACTAGAGGAATAATAGCATCAAGTATTGGTTCTTGTTTTGGAACTTTCTTACTTTATTATTTATCAAGAAGATTTAGTAATACAAAATTTTTTAAAAGAATAAAAAATAATAATATAGATAAAATTTCTATTTGGATAAAAAAACAAAGTACAGTAATATTATTTATTTGTTATGCAAGTTTTTTTGTACCAAGCTTTTTAGTAAGTATTAGTGCGGGTATTAGTGATATAGACTATAAAAATTTTTTATGTAGCATGATTGTTGGAAAAGTTTGTTTATTTTCTATAGTAAGTTATATAGGTAATGATTTAGATGGTGTTTTGACAAATCCCATAAAAATTATTTTTATATTATTAATATTTTTATTTATGTTTTTCGTATCTAAAAATATTAACAAAAGCATAAAATAAGTCTCTTATAATTTAAAAAGAGACTTATTTTATCTTTTCAGGTGAGTTGTAATTAATACCTTTTGTATCAACTTTTATAGATTCAATCACAACATCTTTAACTGGTCTATCATTATCTCCAGTTTTTACATTTTCTATTTTAGACACTATATCCATACCACTTATAACTTGTCCAAATGATGCATAATCATTATCTAAAAATAAAGAATCTTTAGTAACTATAAAAAATTGACTTCCGGCACTATTAGGGTCTTGTGTTCTAGCCATAGACAAAACACCTTTTTTATGAGATAAATTATTTACAAAATCATTATTGGTAAATTCACCTTTAATAGAATACCCAGGTCCACCCATACCATTTCCTTCAGGGTCTCCACCTTGAATCATAAAATCCTTTATTATTCTGTGAAACGTAAGACCATCATAAAATCCACTATTTGAAAGTTCAATAAAATTATTAACAGTATTAGGTGCTATATTAGGATATAACTCGGCTTTAACTACACCATAATCTTTTATTGTTATAGTAGCTATTGGTAAATCTTCTTTATTTTCTATAATTTCTTTTTTAGTTTTCTCGACAGTTTTATTACAACCAACTAATAATAATAGTGGTAGTAAAAATACAATAATAAATTTATTTTTCAAAATAAATACCTCCATTTTAAAGAGTTTATTTAGGATATTATAACACATAAAATATATTTTATAAAGTGTATAGTAAAGAGTATTATAAATATTGACAACTATTATCATTTATATTATTATTAAATTAATAGTAATTATTAATAAGAAAGGTTGTAATTATGAGTATAGTTGATGGTGAAAAAGGAGTTATCTATAAAATAAAGAATATAAATGCTAATAATGAAATAAAAGAATTTTTATTTACATTAGGTTGTTTTGAAGGAGAAAAAATAAGTATAACTAAAAAATTAAGTTCTAACCTTATATTAAATATAAAAGGTGGAAGATATGCAATAGATAAAAATTTAGCTTATCTTATTGAAATAGAGTAGGAGGATTTTATGAATATTGTATTAATTGGAAATCCAAATAGTGGTAAGACAACTTTATTTAATTCTTTAACTGGAAAAAATGAACACGTAGGAAACTGGTCCGGGGTAACAATAAAAGAAAAAAAGGCAAGTATTAAAAGTTCTTTTAATAAAGAAGCTACTATAATAGATTTGCCAGGAGCATACTCTATAAGACCTTTTACAAGTGAAGAAAGTGTAACTACTGAATTTATCAAACAAAGTACACCAGATGTTATAATAAATGTTATCGATTCAACTAATCTAGAAAGAAGTTTATTTTTTACAACTCAAATATTAGAGTTAAATATACCTGTTATTATTGCACTAAACAAAATGGATATATTAAAAGATGATATAGATATACTAAAGCTTGAGAGATTACTAAAATGTAAAGTGGTAAATATATCGGCTATGAAAGAAAAAGGCATTGATACTTTGATAGAATCTGCTTTTTATATAAGAGGAAAAAAACAAGAAAATCCATTTGTAGATGTTTTAAAAATTGATAATATAAATAATCAAGATAAAGAAAGATTTAAAAGAGTAAGTGATTTAGTAAATAAAGTATGTAAAAAAGAAATAAAAGAAAATGAAGAAACATTACAGGATAAAATAGATAATTATATAACAAATCCTTTTATAGGTGTTCCTATTTTTATAATTATAATGAGTTTAGTATTTAACTTATCTATAAATACTTTAGGGCCACTAATTGCAGATAACTTGGTATTATTTATAGAAAATGCTCAATTTGGACTTTCTGATTTACTTTCAAAATATGGAGTTAATGATTTTTTAAATGCTCTTTTGACTGATGGTATAGTTGGAGGAGTTGGAGCAATAGTTGGTTTTGTACCACTTGTTATGATACTTATGTTTTTCTTATCTCTTATTGAAGATAGTGGTTTTATGGCTCGTATAGCTTTAATATTTGACCCACTTTTTAGAAAAATAGGATTATCAGGAAAATCTATAATACCTATGGTAGTTGGTTATGGTTGTTCAATACCAGGTATAATGTCAACAAGAACTATAAAAGATGAAAGACAAAAAAGATTAACAATTATACTAACGCCTTTTATACCTTGTGGTGCGAAAGTTCCTATTATTGCTTTATTTACTTCTGTATTTTTTCCTGAAAACCCATTTTTATTTCCTATTGTTTATCTGATTGCATTTTCTGTTATAATCTCGGTTGGACTTTTATTGAAAAAAGTAATGGGAGTTGATAATATTGATAACTATTTTATATTAGAACTTCCTGAATATAAAATTCCAAGTATAAAAAGAGCATTTTTTAGAATGATAGAAACTGCAAAGGACTTTATCCAAAAAGCAGGGACTATAATTTTAGTTTGTAATACTTTGATTTTTATTATGGCATCATTTGATTTTTCATTTAATTTAGTTAATGATAATGTTGATAGCTCTATACTTGCAACAATTGCTAAACCATTTTCAATACTTTTAATACCTGTTGGAATAGGAACTTGGCAATTAGCAGCATCAGCTATTACAGGATTTATAGCTAAAGAAGAAGTAGTAGCAACATTATCAACAGTTTATGCTATGAGTAGTGCAATAGGAGAAGAATTTCAATTATTAGATGCAGTAGTTGCAAAAGATGCTATGGGAATAACATCTCTTTGTGCACTTAGTTTTATGTTTTTTAATTTATTTACACCACCTTGTTTTGCTGCAATTGGAGCTATGAAGAGTGAAATGAAATCTAAAAAAATACTAAAAAAAGCTATTTTACTTCAAATTTGGGTTGGTTATACTTTTTCTATGTTAGTTTATCAAATAGGAAGTATATTAGTTTATAAAAAGTTAGGAGATGGATTTTTATTTAGCCTAATAATATTACTGCTAAGTGTTTTATTTATAGTAAAAAAAATAAAAGTCTATAAATTTAACAAAAAAGAAGAATTAAAAGAAATAAAGGTAGGATAATTTAATGCAAAATCTAGCAAATATTATAGTTATATTAATAATTTTAACTATACTTTCTATTTCAATAAAATCACTTAGTAAAAGTAAAAAACAAGGAAAAGGATGCTGTAGTTGTTCTATTAAAGAAAATTGTAATAAAAATAGTTGTAACTAAGAAAAAAAGAGGCAGTTTAGCCTCTTTTTTGATTGATATTTAATATTTAAATTATATTGAATTTAGTTTTTATAAGTGATACAATCAAATAAGATAAAGAAGCCTTTTTATAAAGGGGGGATTTTTTATGGCTAAAAAAGATAAGTCTGCACTCAAAGAAAAGAAAAAGCAAGACAAACAAGAGAAAAAAGAAAAAAAGAAAGAACAGAAAAAATTAAAATCTGAACAAAAGAAGAAGAAAAAAGAAGACAATAAAGTTAAAAAGGCCGAGAAAAAAGAACAAAAGAAAATAAATAAAGCTAATAAAAAAGAAGCTAAAAAGGAAAAAAAGGCTGATAAAAAAGCTAAAAAATCAGAAAAGAAAGAACAAAGTAAATCAAAAAAAGCGGAAAAAAAAGAGCAAAAGAAAATAAAAAAGTCTGATAAAAAAGAAGCTAAAAAAGAAAAAAAGGCTGATAAGAAAGCTAAGAAATCAGAAAAGAAGGAACAAAGTAAATCAAAAAAAGCAGAAAAGAAAGAATCGAAAAAAATAAAAAAAGAAGAAAAGAAAAAACAAAAGAAAATAAAGAAGCTAGAAAAGAAAAGGGAAAAAGCTTTAAAAAAAGCTGAGAAAAAATCATCATCTAAAAAAAGTTCTGGTGGCAAAAAATCTAAACCAAATCTTATGAAAATAATAGCACTTGCATTAATTGCAGTAGGTGTTGCAGGTGGAGGAGTTTTTGCATACAAAAAGTTTGTATCTAAAAATCAAGTGGCTGTTTCAGGTGAATCTAGTGATATGAGTAAAGAAGAAAAAAAGCTTGCAAGAGAAAAGGCCAAAGAAGAAAAGAAAAAACAAAAAGAGCTAGAAAAAGAACAGAAGAAAAAAGAAAAAGAGGAAAAGAAAAAACAAAAAGAATTAGAAAAAGAACAAAAGAAGAAGGAAAAAGAAGAAAATAAAAATAATAAAGACGGAAAAGAAAAGGTAGATGATTCTCACTTACTTAAAGCTGAAGATTTTACAGTATTTAATGACAAAGGAGAAGAAGTGACATTATCAAGCTTTCAAGGAAAGCCTGTAGTTGTTCATTTTTGGGCAAGTTATGCAGTTCCGTCAAAAGAAAATATACCATATTTTAAAACTGCAAAAGATAAATATGGTGAAAACTTAGAAATACTTATGGTAAATATGACTGATGGAGTAAAAGAAACTAAAGAAAGAGCAAAATCATTTGCAGAGACTGCAGGTATAAGTGATATGAATATTGCTTACGATATAAATAAGGAAATACTTAAAAAATATCAAATACCAGGGTTCCCAGCAACAGTATTTGTTAATGAGAATGGAAAAGTATTTAAAAATCATATAGGATTTATAAATGAAGATGAGCTTAATAAAACTATAGATGACCTTCTTGGTATAGAACCAGAAACTGAAACAGAAGATGCTTCTAAAGAAGAAAGTACTGATGAAAAATCAAAAGATGATAAAAAAGAAAAAGAGTAGATTTTTACTCTTTTTTGTCGTATTTACACTTGTATTTAGATAATAAATCATTTACAGATTTACCTATTGTAAAATAAGCATCATCATATAAATTTGCAAGTGACACTCTAACTGACCATTCATAACCTGCAAAACCACTACCAGCAAGTAGAATTATTGAATAGTCATTTGCAAGGTCGTATAAAAAGTCTATCATTTTATAATTTTTAATTAAAAATTCTGAAAATTCTTCGCCGTACTTTTCTTTTGCAAGGTCAACCAAATTAATATCTGTATAATAGCAAGCGTCATATTTATTTTTATGGTATTTAACTTCAAGACCATCAAAAAGTTGTTTTTGACGACTTTTACATATATCCATTGTTAAATTCTTATAATTGTTTTCACTATCAAGTATAGCAAAAAGTGAGAAAAACGCCATTTGGACTTGTTGTGGAGTAGAAAGTCCAGCAGTATGATTTAGAGCAACTTGTCTACTATCTGCAACTATTCTATCAATAAATTTTACATCAGATGGGTTTGAATTTATATCTTTATATCTATTTTGTGTTCTTTTTCTTATTGAATATGGAAGTTCACTTATTAATTTATCAAAAACATTATCCTCATGAACTGCTAAAGTTCCAAGTCTCCATCCTGTAACTCCAAAATATTTTGAATAAGAATACGAACCAATAGTATTAAATGGAAGTATTGACATTAATGATTCAAATCCCTCAACAAATGTACCATAAACATCATCTGATATTATCATCAAGTTTGGATTATAATTTTTTACTATTTCTTTTATTTTCTGTGATGATTTTGGTGAAATAGCAACTGATTTTGGATTACTTGGATTAACAACAAAAAGTGCTTTTATATCTTTATCACATAATTTTTCAAGTTCTTTATCTGTATATTGACCAGTATGTTTATTATTTTCATCATACTCATCAGCATTAATATAAACCACTTCAAACTCATATCTTGGAAGATGAGGAATTTCAAGATATGGGGTAAAAGTTGGAGTCATTATAGCTATTTTGTCTCCCTTTAATAATAAATTGTTTGCTATTAAAGAGTCAAATGTATAACACATAGATGCAGTGGCACCTTCAACTGCAAAAACTTTAAAGTCGCCACCATTTTTAGTATCATATTTTAACTCTTGAATAAGGTATTTTTTTACGACTTTTTCTATATGAATAAGCATTCTATCTGGAATAGGATAGTTGTCTCCAATTATTGCATCAGTTAATTCATAAACCCAATCATCTTTATCAAAGTCTAATTCAATTATTCCATAATTTATAATTCTTTCTAACAAATCTATTCCAGGTAGGTTTTTATTTTCTTTTATAAACAATGAAAATCTATCAAATATACCTTCTTTATTTGGCATACCTCCTAAATCATTATCATACCAAGTTAATTTACTTTCAGAAATAGCAAATTGACCAAAAGTAAAAAATGCTTCACGAGGAGTAGTTGCTATCCAATTGGGGTTTCCTCTACCTGCATCTAATATATTTTTTTTATTTTTTTTCGCAATTTCTATTAATTTATCTTTAAACTCAAAAGGACTTATTTTACCATATAGACTTTCTAGTTCTTTTTTTTTACAATCCATATTAATCCTCCTACTTATGTAATTTTTATTTATTATAATATAAATGTAAATTTATTTCTATTATTTTAAAAATTTACTACTAAATTAATAATTAGACTTTATATAAATAAAATTAACAATAAAAGCGAGTAATCTCGCTTTTAGATATCATTTATTAAAAATCTAAACTCGCTATCATTTTTACCAGTCCTACTTAAAATTTTAAGATTAGTTATACTCATATCCTTATCATTTGGTTTTAACATATGATAAATTGAAAGAGCAGAATTTGAACAAGCATTTAAAGCCTCCATTTCAACACTCATTTTACCAATTGATTTACAAGTAACATAAATTTTAATTTTTTTATTCTTTGAGTCTATATCAAACTCAACATCACAACTAGAAATAGTATTTTGAAAACACATAGGTATATTTAAGAAAGTATTTTTTGATGCCATTATTGCACTAGCTTTTGCAATTTGGAAAATATCTTTAATTTCGTTTTTTAATATTTTTATAAGAGTTTCTTCTTTTATATTTATTTCACAAGTTGCAGTAGCAGTTCTTGACTCGTTATCATTTTTTTTATCTTTTTTATCTAAAGTATCTTCTTTTACATTAACTTTTGGAAAGTTACTTTCATTTATTTGAACAAACATTTTATCCTCCAAATATTATTTATAGACTTATATAAAATATTATACATTAGTATGTTTTTTATTTGAACAAAAAATAAATAATTATAAAAAATTTAACTAGTTGTACATAATTTAAAATATACATTCATAATTTTTAGAATAAAATTACATAATAT
>CALWPP010000001.1 GCA_944383455.1 uncultured Peptostreptococcaceae bacterium | reverse complement strand
CGTAGGAACTACGGGGATAGCCTGTGGAGAATCAGTAAGACATATTAGTAATATGCAAGATTCAAAGAAGCAGGAACCTCGCGACCTTAGTCGTGAGAGGTTCAGGGAACAGGATATACAGAGGAAGAACAAAAAGAGGCTATAAAAAAAGCTGAAGAGAGAATTCCTAATATTGTTGATTATGTAAGATTTCAATTATGATAATGAATGGGACTATCTTAAAAAGATGGTCTTTTTTGTTACACGAGTATAGCTTAAAAATTTTTGGATGGTATAATTAAATAAAATTTTAACTTAAGGATAGTTTTATGAGGTTATTTTTAGGTAAGACATATTAATAGAATAAACTTATAAGAATTCTTAGAAAAATTAAATAATATATAATCAAACTAACAAAAATACTAGAAATTTTTTGAGTATTTTGTATTATCAAACTTTTACTATATTTCATAAACATTTGACTATTTAATTGAGAAAATGTTTAAAATATAGTATCATATAGAATGTATTTTAACGAATATTAAATTATTTTATATAAATTGGAGAAGTGATTATGAATGAAAGTGAGAAAAATACTAGATTATATTCAATAGAGCATTTAGAAGAAATACTAGATAGAATACCGTATGAAATATGGATAAAAGATGTTGAGGGACGTCATATATATGGCAATAAGTTATTCTGTGATAAAGCAGGTATTACTAAAGAAAGTCTTATTGGGAAAAAGGATTGTGACTTTAGAAAAGAAGAATTTGCGAAAATGTGTGAATACACAGATAAATTAAATTTAGAAGAAAAAAATGATATATATGCTGAAGAAGATGGAGTATTAGATGGAGATAGAGTATGCTATAAAGTCAATAAATTTCTAATAGATGATGAAAAAAACAATGAAGTTTATTTAGGGGGATTTGCTGAAGAAGTAACATTTCAAAAAGGACTTCAACTAGATTTAGAGGAGAGTATTACAAAGTATATTGAAGAAGATAATGAAACAAATGATAATAAAGAATTTTTATTAAAAACGATAAAAAATATACAAAGTATCGTAAATTGTAGAGAAATAGATATATTTTTATATAATGAAAATGAGAGTAAATTACAACTTTATTTATCTACTAATGAAACAAATGATGATATACAAGTATTTTTAGATGACAAAATAGTAAGACAAATAGCTAATTTTAAAGTATCTAAGAAAATAAAGAATTTATTAAGTGAAAAAATAATTAATTCAAGAAAAGAATATAAAGGATTAATATCTAAAGTAAAGCCTTTAAAATTATCTGATAAAACTATTGGTATTATCAGTTTTTATTATGAAGAAAATGAAGAACACCTATATAAAGATTATACTTATTTAAGTGAGATACTTAGAAAAATATCTATGATAATAAAACAAGAAGAAAACAAAAAGACTCTTATTCAGATAAAAAACGAAAAAGAAGAGCTAAAGTCTTTAGTTGAGCTAGAATGTATAAAAAATGAGTTTTTTGCAAATGTTTCTCATGAATTTAGAACTCCGGTTAATATGATTATATCTGTTGTACAGCTTTTGGAATCTTTTTTAGATAAGAAAAGTAAAAATATAGATAAAGAAAGTTTTTTAAAGTATTTAAATATTTTAAGGCAAAATTCTTATAGGTTACTTAGACTGGTAAACAATACAATAGACACAGCTAAAATAAATAGTGATATATGTGATTTAAAGCTAACCAACAATAATATAATAAGTATTATAGAAGAGATTGTCATGTCTACTGTTAGTTATACAAATGAGAAAAATAGAAATATAATATTTGATACTGATATAGAAGAATTAGTGTTAGCTTGTGATGTAGATCAAATAGAAAGAGTTATTCTTAATTTGATATCTAATGCAATTAAGTTTTCTCATGAAAATACAGATATAGAAATAAACATAAAAACTGATTTTGATGATGAAAAAGTATTTATTTCAATAAGAAACTATGGAAATGAAATATCTGATGAAGATAAGGAAAAAATATTTGGAAAATTTGTTCAAATAGAAAATTTATTCATTAGAAATAATGAAGGAAGTGGGATAGGGCTATTTTTATCGAAGAAGTTAATAGAAATGCATGAAGGTAAGATTTATATAAGTGAGAATAAAAATGCAACTGAGTTTACATTCTATTTACCAATAAAAACTGTAAAAGAGGAAAATATTGATTCTATAAGCGACAAATATGAAAATAATACAATAGAAAAGTTTAATATAGAGTTTTCAGATATATATACTTAAGCACTGATATTTATCAGTGCTTTTTTAAATTAAATGTGTGCTTTCTATTGTAATAAAACTATTAATTATATAAAATATAAGAACTATATTAAATAATTTTATTTGACTGCTAAGGAGGGATTTTTATGGTTAAGTCAAGTAAATATTGTACTAATTGTAAAAGTGAAGTAAAAAGCAGTGATACTTATTGTTATAATTGTGGGAAGCGCCTTAAAAATAAAAGAAGAAAAACTGATAAAAAATTAATTATTTTGATTATTATAGGTATTATAATACTTCCTGCTATAATAATTGGAAAAAATAAAATAATTATAAACTACTATTTATTTAGAGCAAATAATGAAAAATCTATAAGTGATTCTATAAACTACTACTCAAAAGCCCTTGATATTTCGTATAGACCTGATATAGTATTTAAAATAGGTGAGAGATTAAAAGAAGATAAAAATATAGATGATACTATAAAGTTACTTGAATTAGTTCTTGAAGAAAGAGATTTAAATAAGATTTCATCAGATGCATATGTAAAAATGGCTGAGGAAAGTTTTGAAGCTAAAAAACTTGACGATATGGTTAAATACCTAAAAAAAGCAGTTGAACATAATTTTGATATAAAAAGGTTTAAGTATTATGATAGTATTGAAAATTTAGAAGATTTATTAAATGAAAACTATGATTTAGAAATCAATAATGAAGACAAAATATCAGAAGAAGACTCAGAAAAAGAATTTAATGAAAGTACTAATAAAGAGACATTAAATGATGATGAATATTTTATAGAGGATAGTGATACTAGATACTTAACTAAAGAAGAACTTTCTAATTATTCAAAAGAGGAACTTCCTTTTATAAGAAATGAAATTTTTGCAAGACATGGATATATTTTTTCTAATGAAAAATATAATAATTATTTTAAAACTAAAAAATGGTATAATCCAAATCCTAATTTTTCAGGAAATCCGTCTGAATTAAGTACTATTGAGTATGCAAATGTTAAGTTGATACAAAGTTTAGAGTAAATAGTTAGGCCTAAAAATATATTTATTTATCTAAAAAGCCTTTAGCATAAAACAAAGGCTTTTTATTATTTTCTAAAAATAAAAAATCTAATAATAAAACTATATATTATGGGTTAAAATAGAATTAATATATTTCGGAAGAAATACTTGTAAAAAATAAATATAATCTGTAAATTAATCTAAACATATGTACAAAAGTATCGTAAAATGATAAAATTGAGTTTAATGAGTATATTTTTATACCTGCCATAGAAGATAGGTGTTAGGAGGAAGGTTGTGGAAAACAAACAAATCATAGACAATATCAAGAATCCCAACAAGGCGTCTGTTAATAATGATAAGGAAAATAAAAATTTTGATATATATAATTTTCTAAAAAGAGCTATAGATATTATTTGCTCTTTGATTGGAATAATAGTTTTTTTGCCAATATTTATAATAACAGCAATATTAATAAGAATAGAATCAAAAGGCAATGTTATATTTAAGCAATTAAGAGTAGGAAAAAATAGTAAGCCATTTTATATATATAAATTTAGGAGTATGAGATTAGATACGCCCAATATGGCAACAAACGATATGAAAAATCCAGAAATGTACATAACTAAGATTGGTAAAATAATTAGAAAAACTAGTGTTGACGAACTTCCACAACTTATAAACATTCTAAAAGGAGATATGAGTATAGTTGGTCCAAGACCAGTAATTGAAAAGGAAGTAGATTTAATAAATTTAAGAAAAAAACATAAGGTAGATAAAGTTTTACCTGGGATAACAGGTTGGGCACAAATAAATGGTAGAGATAATTTAGGTATAGAAGAAAAAGTAGAGTATGATAAGGAATACCTAGAAAAAAGGTCTATTAAGTTTGATTTGTATATTATGGTAATGACAGTATTTAAAGTTTTAAAAAGAGATGATATAAGATAAATAACCTATTGTTTTTCAATAGGTTATAATAATTTTTGAGGAAGGTGAATTATGAGGGTAAAAATACTTGATTTAGAGTTTTTCTCAGACTCTAAACAAGAATTACTAGAAGACATATTTACTAGAGTAAAAAACAATCAAAAAACTTTTATAATAACTGCAAATGCAGAAATAGCAATGTATGCAAGGAGTAATAAAGATTATTTAGAAATAGCTAAGGGTGCAGATTTGATAGTACCTGATGGAATAGGAATAATAAAAGGAGCTAAAATACAAAAAAAGCATATAAAAGAGAGAATTCCTGGGATAGAACTTATGATTAACTTAATAGAACATGCAAATTATAATAATGAAAAAGTATATTTTTATGGTGCAAAAGAAGAAACTTTAAATAAAATGATAAGTAATTTAAAATTAAAATATAGTTCTTTGAACATAGTTGGATATCATCATGGATATCATGATGACTCTGATAATAAGATAACTAACGAAATAAAAACTTTAAAGCCTGATTATATATTTGTTGCTAAAGGTTGCCCTCTTCAAGATGATTGGATAAACAAAGTTATTAAAGAGGTTGATAAAGGTATATTTATGGGAGTAGGAGGAAGTTTTGATGTTATATCAGGAAATGTAAAGAGAGCTCCAAAGGTATGGCAAAATTTAAACTTAGAATGGCTTTATAGAGTTTTAAGTGACCCAAAAAGAATTAATAGATATGTTGCACTTCCAAAGTTTGTTTTAGAAGTTATAAAAGATAGGAGGAATATTTAATGAAAAAGAATCTAAAAATGATTTTCTCGATACTTTTAGTTCTTAGTATTTTAGGAACTATTCCTATACTAAAAAATAGGGTTAGTGTTGAACAAAGTAGTAATGTATATCAAGTAGCATTAGGCTATGATTCTATAAAGGAAATCAAAAATGAAAAAGAACGAGAAGAATACTACGAAAAATTAAAAGAAGATAATATTGATACTATAGCATTTAAAAATCTGAGTATAAAAGATTTATCGGCTTATCGAGATATAAAATACATAACTATAGAATCTTATTTAAAAGAAAAAGAAGAATTTAATTACAGCATAGATAATCTTATTGATAAATATGCATCAAAATATAATTTTTTAATTATGGTTTCTAAAAAAGACTTCTTACAAACTGAGATAGAGTTAATAAAAAACTATCTTAAAGACTATAAAATGAAAGAAGATGCAACTGATATATATTTTTATGTAGATGAACAAATAGAAATAACTTATAATGAGAACAAAACTCCAAACTCTATACTTACAGATAAAGTATTTATTGACCAAAAAGCTATAAAAGAAGTTGTAGATAATGGTATGAAACCAATGCTTAATATAGTGAATCAAAAAAATACTGAAAATCAAAATTCACTATTTTATCAAATAGAGTATTTAATCGATGAGTACGGTATTAATAAAGTTCAAGTTGGAAAGGAAATGATAGGATATCCAAAAAATGTAGGAGACTTTTTAGAACTTTTTAAGAATAAGGGAGTAAATGTTGTAACTACTGAATTTGAAACTACTTTAGGTCTTGGTACTTATTCAAAATATGGACAAGAAGATTTAATAAGAGGGCATGAAGTAAATCTTAAAAACTTAAAACTTTCATCTACAGAATTTGCAGAAAGAGTTGCAAGAGGTGTAAAAGAAAGAAATATGAGAGTAATTCTTGTATCTGATTTTATTGATTATAGAACTCAAGAGTCTATAGAGACAAGTTCTAACGATATTATAAAAGACATAAACCTAACAAAAAGTATGTTAAATGGATACTTATTAGGTGATGCAAAAGGATACAAAGAAATACCAGAATATAAAACTCAAGAAATATTTAGTTGTGTTGCTTTTTCAAGCATAATAGCTATATTAATTTTAAGTCTAATAGATAAAGAAAAATTTTCTGTTTTATTTTCTGTAGTTGGATTCTTAGCTTCATTAGGTTTTTCGTTTTTAGTTATAAAGTCTAATAACACATCATTAGTAAAATTATTTGCACTATCGAGTGCAGTAATTGGTGCTGTTGGAGCTATCTTAATACCTTATAAATTAGAGACAAAATCTATATCTATAAGATATATTTATTCATCAGTAATGACTATACTAACAGGTTTTTTAGTATCAAGTATATTATATGGAACAGAATATATATTAAAGTTAGAGAGTTTTTCTGGTGTTAAAGTTTTATACATATCTCCAGTTATAATAGTATCTTTATATATGTTAATAGACTCTAAAATATTAAGTGGTTTTGATATAAGAAGAGTTAAGATAGATAATGTTAGTATAAAAAATGCTTTAAAGAAAATTAGATGGTATCACTTACTATTAGTTTTATTAGTTTTAGTTGGGGCTTACGTTTATATATCAAGAAGTGGAAATAATGGGAATGTATCTAATCTTGAGCTAAAATTTAGAACTGCTCTTGAAAATATTTTACTTGTAAGACCAAGAACAAAAGAGTTTTTAATTGGATATCCTGCTCTTTTAATAGGTCTTTATATGATGAAAAATAATATAAAATATGCTCCATACATGATGATAATAGCATCTATTGGAACTATGTCTACAGTAAATACTTTTACTCACTTACATACTCCACTTACTAATTCTTTACTTAGAAGTTTTTATGGCATTTTAATTGGAGCTTTTGTAGGAATTATTGTTATAACTATATTTAAGGGGATATTTAAGTATTTTAAAGAGGAGATTTAAGTATGAGAGTTTTAATATCTGGTTATTATGGTTATCATAATGTTGGTGATGAAGCCATACTAAAGTCTATAATAACTGCTTTAAGAGAAGAAAAGCCAGAAGTTGAGATAGTAGTTTTATCAAATGATATAGAATATACTAAAAAAACTTATAATGTAGAGGCTATAAATAGATGGAGTATAGTTGATATATTTAAAAATCTAAAAAAAAGTAATGGTCTTATAAGTGGTGGAGGAAGCTTACTTCAAGATGTTACAAGTAAAAGAGCAGTTAAATATTATATAGGTATTATGGCACTTTGCAAATTAGCAAAGAAGCCATACTTTATTTATGCACAAGGAATAGGGCCTATAAATGATAATTTAAATAAAAAAATAACAAAGAAATATCTTAATAATTCAAATTATATAACTTTAAGAGATAATGAATCAAAAGATTTTGTTAAGTCAATTGGCGTTACAAAAGAAATAGAAATAGTTCCAGACCCTGTTATGGGATATAGTATAGAAAATTTTGAGTCTGATATTTGTAAAAATTATGGAGATAATTTTATAAGTATTAGTGTTAGAGATTGGGATAGTGCAAAAGTGGATTTTTTAGAAAATATTAAAGATACTTGTGATAAACTTGTGGATAATGGCTATAATGTTGTTTTTGTTCCTATGCATGGAAAATACGATTATGAAACTTCAAAAAAAATAGTGGATAGTATGAGAAATACTTGTGAAATACTTCCTTATGATTGTAGTATCGAAGAAAAAATATTTTGTATAAAAAAATCAAAGTTAATGATAGGTATGAGACTACATGCTCTTATATTTTCGGCAACTGTAAATACTCCAATGATAGGTATATCTTATGACCCCAAAATAGATTCTTTTTTAAGTTTAGTAAACCAACCATTAATAGGTAGTGTTGATGATAATTGGAGTAGTAATGATTTATTAAATATGAGTTTAGATATACTTAAAAATCATGATAAACACAAGAAAGACCTTATAAACTATAGCAATAAACTAAAAGAAAATGCTAAATTAACTGCTAAAAAAGCAATAAAAGTTCTAGGGTAGTACTTATGGGAGGAATTTATGAAAAGAAGCACCAAAAAAAGGCATAGGCAAAATAACAATAATAAGATAATTATAGCATCACTTTCTTTGTTAGTAGTAATTTTAGTAGGATTTTTTGCATTCAAAAATAAAGAAGAAAAGACTTATCCTGAAAGAGAAAAAATAGTTGATGAAAATTCAAAAAAAGATATAGTAGTTTTGGGGAGTGAACCAGAGGCAATAACTGCTGCTGTCATAAATTCAAGACTTGGCAATAATGTCTATTTAATAACAGAAGATAAAAAATTAGGTGGCTTATTTACAGAAGGTATGCTTACAGCATTTGATATAAACTATTATCCAAACAAAAAAATACTTCACGAAGGTTTTTTTACAGAATTTTATAATAATGCTAGTAATGGATATAATTTAGACTTAAAGAAAACACAAAAGTTTTTTGATGAAATAGTAAAAAAAGAAAATATTAATGTTGTAAAAAATGTTGAAAATATAAAACCAATAGTAGACAAAAATGAAAAAGTAAAAGGAGTTTACTACGAAAAAGATAATAAAAACTTTAAAGTAAATGCAGATTTTGTTTTTGATGGTTCTTATGAGGCAGAGTTTACAAGAAAGTTAGGTGCAAAGTATAGAACTGGAAGAAGTGAATTTGGAAAGCATGATGAGTATGCTGCTGCGGGGCTTATGTTTTCTGTTAAAGGTGTTGATTGGGATGAGATGACTAAAGTTATAAAAAAAGATAGCGATCCAGAAACAGGTGTTAATGAAAATGCAGCTTGGGGATTTAAAGAGATGTATGATTATGTCCCAAAATACGATAGATTTAAAATGAGAGGACTAAATATTTCAAGACAAGATGATGGTAGTATAATATTAAATGCACTTTTAGTAATAGGTGTAGACCCACTAGATGAAAAATCATATAATGAAATTATAACTAAATCAAAAGAAGAAATACCATTAATAATAGATTATATGAAAAATAATCTTCCAGGATTTGAGAATGCTTCTTTAGGAGAAATAGCAGATGATCTTTATATAAGAGAAGGCGTTAGAATTATAGGTGAAGAAACTTTGGATGGTTATGATATAATAGCTCATGCTAAGTTTAATGATGTAATTGGTTATGGAAGTTATCCTGCTGATTTACAAACATCTACAAAAGAAAACTACGGAAATGCACTTAATGGAAATAGTGTATATGAAATACCGCTTGGAATAATGATGCCAAAGGGGATAGATAATGTTTTAGTTTTAGGTCGCTGTGCAAGTTTTGATATAGTGGCACATTCAAGTGCAAGGACAGTTCCAGTATTAATGAGTATGTCACAAGGAGCTAGTTATGCAGTTAATTATGCACTTGAAAATAACTTGACATTAAATGAAGTTAGAAAAAATCATATGGAAGAAGTCCATAAAATAATGAAAAAAGATGGTAATATGAATATGCCTAAAATGCCAGAAAATAAATATAATGATAGTAATTCTATTGAATATATAAAACATTTAAGACAAAAAGGATTAATAACTACAAAATATTTTGGTACACTTCCATTTAATGAAAAAGCAAACTATGAACAAGTACAAAGTATAATAAATCTTGCAAGAGAATATACTCAAATAGATTTTACTGACCAACAAATAGAAAGTCTAAGAAATTTATCTGGAAAAGTGAAAAAAGAAGATTTAGCGAATTTAATTTCTATTTTAGTTAATAAAAGATATGATTCTTTGGAACAAGCAAAAAATGAAGGTGTAATCACCCAAAAAGTATATGATAGTATAATAAATACTGACAAGCTATTAAATGATGACTTATATGCTATAATGAGTGATTATATAAAATATATGCAAAAGGACTTTAGAGAATTAATTAATATAGAAGATAAAGATGTAATTGTAGAATAATTTAAAACATGGAAAAGAGATGTAAAAATTTCTTTTCTATTTTTTTTTTGCAAAAGTTATTATATAATTATTATGAAATAAAATATTTAGAAAGGGGAGAAAATTATTGATAATTAAGAGGATAAAAATTTCTATAGTTTGTTCTTTATTATTATCTAGTTTTGGTTTAGAGTCTTTTGCAAGCTATGATACTACTAATTATGTAGAGTCCAAATTTACAGACAATAACTATATAACAAGGTTTGAGTTTGTAAGTATGATTAATGAGACTTTTAATTTTGAAAATAAATATGATATTGATTTTACAGATATTAAAGAAAATGATACATACTATGATGAAGTGTCTAAAGCTGTAAACGCTGGTTATATAGGCGGATATAGTGATAACACATTTAAACCAAATAACTACATAACTAGAGAAGAAGTAAGTGCAATTATATCTAAAATAGTTGCAAATTATGATAGCAATACTGATAAAATATCGAATTTTAATGATTATAATAGTATAAGTACTTGGGCTAAAGAATGTATGGAGTTAGCTGTTGAGAATAGTTATATTGTTGGGTATGATGATAATACCTTAAAGCCTAAGAATAATATGACTATAAAAGAAGCTAAAGCTATTATAAAAAGACTTAAAGATTCAATAAAAAATGATGCATCAACAGTTCTTATTGAAAATAATAATTATAAATTAGCTAAATATGAACCAAGCGAAGGTACTTATTTAGGAGCATATGTACTTCAAGATGAACTTATAAATGCTGATATGAAAAAGTTTGAAGAAGTAACAGGCAAAAAACATGCATCTTATTTTAAATATTTAGGTTATAAAGAAGGCAGTGTAGATGAATTTAAAAATTGGATGTATGAAGTAAAAAAACATGGCTCAATACCTCATGTTGCACTTGAACCAAATAAAGGGCTAGATGAGGTTTTAGAAGACGATTATCTTATAAACTTAGCAAAAATGTTTGGTGAAGTTGATACACCAGTTTTTCTGCGCTTCGCATCTGAAATGAATGGAGACTGGGTAGCTTGGAATGGTAATCCAAAAGAGTACATAAAAAAATGGAAAATGGTTCATGATGTTATGGAAAAGTATGCACCAAAAGTCATAATGGTTTGGACTCCATTTACTTTCCCAGAGGATAGTATAATGGACTATTACCCAGGAGATGAGTATGTGGATTGGGTAGGAGTTAATGTGTATAATGTTGTTTATCATAATGATGATATAAATCAAGTTGCAACTCATGAAGACCCATTAGAATTACTTGATTATGTTTATGATGAGTTTAGTCATAAAAAGCCAATTCAAATATCTGAATACGGCGCAACACATTATACTACAACTGATAATAAATACTATATTGATTTTGCAGTAGAAAAAATAAATAGAATGTATCAAGGAATTTTAAGTGAATACCCAAGGATAAAAAGTATATTCTATTTTGATGTAAATAATTTAGTCAATGCACCTATTGGTAGAAGAATAAATAATTATGCTATAACTGATGAACCTAAAATAACTAATGCTTATAAAAGTATAATAAGTAATAAAACTTTTTTAGAAGATGTTCATCCAGATAAAGAAGGACAGATAGATAAAGAAATATTTACCCTAAAAAATAAAAGTATTGATATTTTTGGAGAAAAGTATATAAATATTAAAGACTTAGAATCTATACTTGGTGGTAAATTATTAAAATATAATAATATTATAAAGTATGAGTTAAATGGAAAAGTATATACCTTTGATTATGCTAAGTTTAGCGATGAAAAATATTTTGTAAAACTTGATGATTTATCTAACAAGTTAGGTTTTAAGATTGAAAAAATAGATAAGAGTGAAATATTACTTCTTAAAAAGTAGTAGTTTTATAAATTTTTATATGGGAGGGTTTGAGTTGAAGAAAAGATTATTTTCTTTAGTATTAAGTTTTGTATTTTTGTTAACTTTTATTTTACCAAATACTACGTATGCACAAAATTTATCAAAAGGTCACTATCTAGTTATCAATTCAAAAACTAATAAAATGGGATATTTTAAAGATGGTTATTTAGTAAAAGAGTTTTATGTAGCAACAGGTAAAATCGGTTCAGAAACTCCAAAAGGAAAGTTTAAAATAGTAAATAAAATAAAAAATAGACCATATTATACAGGAAATATACCTGGAGGAGACCCAAGAAATCCTCTTGGAGATAGATGGCTTGGACTTCATGTTGGTTCAACTTATGGAACAACTTATGGTATACATGGTACAAATAGAGAAAACTCTATTGGTGGAAACGTTAGTGCAGGTTGTATAAGAATGTACAATAACGATGTAAGATGGTTATTTGAGCAAATTCCTGTTAAAAGTGAAGTTATAATATATGATGGAAAAGAAGATTATTCACAAGCTGCAAGTAAATATGGTGTTGTTTTATCTAATGATATACCTTTAAACGAAAAGCAATTAGATGTTATGAATAAATTTAAAGCTTTTAGTTTATATGGACCACAAAATAATCCAACAATAGATTTAAATGATAAAAATAGTTTAATATCTACACTTGATGAAGCTAATAATATACTTAAATTAGATGTAAATGGTCAAAAAAGTGAGAGAAAATTATTTGTTGATGCTTGGAATTCTTTATCTAAAGATGAAATAAATCATAAAGAAGTTTCTTATATATATGGAAACTATCAAAGGATAATTACAGTAGTTGAGGCTGCACAAGCTGTTAATGCATTTTATGAGAAGGTAAATAGTTATGGATATGATTTATTATCAAATCCAACAAAAGCAAGCAAAATAAACAGTTTATCTAATGAAGAATTTGGTACTAGGGGATATGCAAAAAAAGCTTATGATAAGGTTGTAGCACTTGGAGAAAATGAATCTAATTCACCAAGAATGAGAGATTTATTTGATAAGTATGTTGATTCAGTAAACTTTTTATACATAACTAAAAATTTACAAGATAAAAATATAGAATCTGCAAAAGAAAAGGCAAATAACCTAAAAAGTTCTAATTTAAAAGCAATAGCAAATAAAGTAATAAATAATTACTCTGACATAAAAGGTCATTGGGCTGAAGATAAAATAAAAAATGCTATGAATAATAATTGGGTAGCAAAAAGCAACATATTTAGACCAAACGATGCAATAACTAGAGTAGAATTTATAACTATAATAAACAATGTGTTTAAGTTTGAAAATAGTACTCCAGTTAGCTTTACTGATATAGACGCAAATTCTTGGTATTATAAAGAAATATGTACTGCAGTAGCTAATGGATATATTGGTGGATATGAAGATAATACATTTAGACCAAATGAAAAAATAACAAGAGAAGAAGCTTCTTCTATGATAGCTAGACTAAAAGGAAGTAATGATACTGAGATTGATAAATTAAACAGCTTCTCAGATGGAAGTGAAGTTTCTGATTGGGCAAAGACTTCATTTGAGGGAGCAATAGAAAATGGATATCTAAATGGATATACTGATAATACATTAAAACCAAAAAATAACATAACAAGAGCTGAAGCTATAGTTACAATAGAAAGAATTAGTAAATAGGAGACTTTTTTGATGAGTAAAATCAAAGTAATGACAATTTTTGGAACTAGACCAGAAGCTATAAAAATGGCTCCATTAGTTAAAGAACTTGAAAAAAGAGATGAAATAGAAAGTATAGTTTGTGTTACTGCACAGCATAGGCAAATGCTTGATCAGGTTTTAGATACTTTTAATATAAAGCCAGATTATGATTTAAATATAATGAAAAGTGGTCAAACTTTAGTAGATATAACTACAAGAGCTCTTAGCAGTTTAGATAAAGTTATAAAAAAAGTTTGCCCTGATATAGTTTTAGTACATGGTGATACTACTACAACGTTATCTGGAAGTTTAGCAGCTTTTTACAATCAAGTTGCAGTTGGGCATGTTGAAGCAGGACTTAGAACTTATGATAAGTATTCCCCATTTCCAGAAGAAGTAAATAGACAAGTTACTGGAATAATAGCAGATATGCATTTTGCACCAACTAAAGTATCAAAACAAAACTTAATAAAAGAAGGGAAAAAAGAAAGTAGTATATTTGTAACAGGAAATACTGCAATAGATGCACTTAAAACTACTGTAGATGAAAATTATTATCATGAAATATTTGATAAAATAGGGAATGATAGAATGATTCTTCTAACTGCTCATAGAAGAGAAAATCTAGGAGAACCTATGAAGAATATGTTTAAAGCTATTAAAAGAATAACAGAAGAATTTAGTGATGTTCAAGTAGTTTATCCGGTTCATTTAAACCCTTTAGTTAGACAAATTGCTGATGAAGTCTTAGGAGATAATAAGAAAGTTCATTTAATAGAGCCACTTGAAGTTTTAGATTTTCATAACTTTTTAAATAAATCCTATATAATAATGACAGATAGTGGAGGAATTCAAGAAGAAGCACCTTCTCTTGGAAAGCCAGTATTAGTACTAAGAGATACAACAGAAAGACCAGAAGGAGTAAAAGCTAAAACTTTAAAACTTGCTGGAACTGATGAAGAAGTTATCTATAAACTAACTAAAGAGTTATTAGAGGATAAAAATGAATATTTAAATATGAGTAAAGCATCAAATCCTTATGGAGATGGTTTTGCTAGTAAGTATATAGTTGATGCTATATTAGAAAGATTAAAAAAATAAGATTTATTAAAAACATCTAGTTTTTCTAGATGTTTTTTTATTTGTTTAAAATTTGAAGTAAAACTAAAATTTACATTTAATTTTATATTCGACAAGTATTTACAAAATAATATCGAGGTGATATTATTAGTAGGCAGTCAGTTATAAGACCCATAGGGGTAAAATTATTTATATACTGGAGGAATAGATTATGAAAAAACAATTAACAACAACTTTAGCAGCGGCAATAGCTTTTGGAACTATAGCACCAGTATTTGCAAATGAGATAAATAATTTTTCGCTACAATCTGATGAAGAAGTAGATATAAGACTTGCAAATGGAAAAGAAATATACAAAAAAGGCGATAAACAAGTATTCAAAAGATATGAAATATTTAATTACAATGGTGCAACTTCTGATCAAACAGAAAAGCATACATTAAAAAGTGAATATAAAGATTTAGAAATATTAGTTGAGAAAAAAGATTCAAAAGATAGAAATGAAGATTTATTTGTATTATGTAAAAAAAGCAATGATAGTGTAGGAGTTGCAACTAATAAAGCAAAATATGATGCAATAAAATCTGAAATAAAATCACTTTTAGATAATGGATATCAAATGATTAAATCATCTACTAATGCAACTATAAGTTATGAAGATGGATATAAAACAGGAACTGAGGTTATTAAATTAGTAAAAGCAAACGAAGAAACAAAGACTATAACTTTTAATAATGTAGATATTTTAGAAGAAGTAGTTACTGATAAGGTTGAAATTTTAAGAGATGAAGTTTTTAAGAGTACTATAGAAAAAATAAATACTTTATTAGGAGATACTGTATCTTATAACAAAGAAAATCATTTAATATCAATTAATTTTAAAGATGATTTAAAATCTAATGAAAATGCTTATAAAGCTACTAACTTATTAAAATATACTATAGAAAATAATAAAGATAAATTTGATATATCAGTTGATGAAAGTGGAGCGAACAATACTGGTAAATTAGTAAAATTATACGTAAAAGGATTAGATAAAGAGGATAAAAATATAGTTATGAGTATAGATTTTGCCAATGTATCAAAAATTGATAAAAATAAAATCGTTGATATGCCAATAATAAAAGATAGTGATTTTGACGGACATTGGGCAAAAGAAGAAATAGTAGACGCTATGCTTAATGGATATGTTGATGCAAGTAGTGAATTTAGACCAAAAGATAGTGTAACAAGAGCAGAATTTTCTAAAATGGTTTGTACTTTATTTGGAATAGATATAGAAAATTTAGAAGGAAAAACTGAACCATTCCACGATGTAAATAGCGATGCTTGGTACTATAAGTATATAACAGCACTATATAACGAAGGTGAGAAAGGTTTAATAATAGATGGATATGAGGATTCAACATTTAAACCAAATGATAGCATAACAAGAGAAGAAGCATCAAAAATAATAGCAATAGCTTATTCTGTTAAGGGTGGGGTATTGCCTTTAAAAGAGGTTAATGTTAACGGTGAAGCTAAATTAGAGTCAACTACTGAAAAAACTGTTGGTCTAGTAGATAAGACTGAAATAGTAAATGGTAAGACTATTCATTTAGATAGTAAAACAAGCTTTAAAGATGACTCTGAAATAAAAGCTTGGGCAGATGCATCTGTTGAAAACTTAAAAGAATTAAAAATAGTTAAAGGTTATTCTGATGAAACATTCAAGCCAGAAAATACAATAACAAGAGTAGAGGCATTATTAATGTTAACAAGAGGTAATGATTTATTAAATTAATTATTAGTATTTCTTATTTAATCTAAAATATAACAAAAATTTAAAAATATTGGAGGAAAATATTATGAAAAAACAATTATCAATAGCTTTAGCATCAGCAATATCTTTTGGAACAGTAATTCCAGCATTTGCAAGTGAAACTAATATATCATCAAGTGATATGGTAGATGTAAGACTTGCAAATGGAAAAGAAGTATATTCAAAAGATGGTAAAACTGTATTTAAAAGATATGAAATATTTAACTATAATGGTGCTAGTGCTGATGAAACTAAAAAGCATACATTAAAAAGTGAGTATAAAGATTTAGAAGTATTAGTACAAAAAGATGCAAAAGACAGAAACGAAGACTTATTCGTACTTTCTAAAAAAAGTGAAGATAGTGTAGCTGTTGCAACTAATAAAGCTAAATTTGATGCTATAAAATCTCAAATAAAAGCTTTAGTAGAAAATGGATACGAAATGACTAGAAAGACTACTCAAGCAACTATAACTGATAAAGAGTACGTAGCTGGAGAAGAAACAATAACTTTAACTAAAGGAAATGATACAAAATCTATATTATTTACAAATGTTGATTCTTTAAACTCTTTAAGTGAAGATAAAGTAGAAAACTTAAGAAAAGAAGTATTTGGAAATATATTAAAAGAAATATCAGGACTATCTACTTCAAGTACTGTAAAATATGAAAATAATAAGATAAGTGTTGATTTCTTAAAAGAAAAATCTTCTAATAAAGAATCTTATAGAATAGCTAACCTATTAAAATATACAATAGAAAATAACAAAGATAAGTTTGATATAGTAATTGATGAAAGTGGAGCAAATAATACTGGTAAGTTAGTTAAGTTATATGTAAAAGATTCTGTAAAAGAAGATAAAAATCTAGTTATGAATATAGAATTTGATAATATTAAGAATATAGATGAAACTAAAATAGTTGATATGCCAATAGTAAAAGATAGTGATTTTAATGGACACTGGGCTCAAGAAGAAATAGTTGATGCTATGATAAATGGATATGTTGACGCAAGTAGTGAATTTAGACCAAAAGATAGTGTAACAAGAGCAGAATTTTCTAAAATGGTTTGTACTATATTTGGAATAGATACTGAAAGCTTAGAAGGAAAAACAGAACCATTCCACGATGTAAATAGTGATACTTGGTACTATAAATATATAACAGCATTATACAATGAAGGTGGAAAAGGTGTAATAATAAATGGTTACACAGATTCTACTTTTAGACCAAATGATACAATAACAAGACAAGAAGCAGCTAAAATGATAGCACAAGCTATAGTTATTAAAGGTGGAAAGTTAGACCTTAGAGAAGTTGCTGATGAAAATGGAAAAGTATCTTTAGTAACTACTACATCTACTACGAAAGAAGTAGAATCAACTATAGTTGTTAATGGAGAAGTTATAGATTTAGATAGCAAAACAAGTTTTAAAGATGATGATGAAATAAAAGCTTGGGCAGATGCGTCTGTTGAAAACTTAAAGCAAAAAGGAATAGTTAATGGTTATGAAGGTAATACTTTTAAACCACAAAATGAAATAACAAGAGTAGAAGCATTATTAATGCTAACAAGAGGACAAGACCTATTAAAATAATAAGATAAGGGGAGCTTTATGCTCCTTTTATTTGCTTTACACTTTTATATATCTTTGATAGAATAAATGTATTAAATTTTATGGGAGGAGTAAAATTTTGAAAAAAATATTTAGTATAGCATTAGCTTTTAGTATTTTTGCTCAACCTCTTAGTATTTTAGCAACTGATAATAACTCAGTTGTGAGAGAAAGGCCAGAGATATTTGGAGCTCTTAACAAAAAAATATATGAGGGATATAGCATTGATTTACTTCAAGGAGTGTATGCAACAGATAAACAGGATGGTAATTTAACTCATTACATAAACGTAAATCCAAAAACTATTGATACTAGTGTACCAGGAAAACATATAGTAACTTATTCTGTAGAAGATACAGATGGAAATGTTGAAACTTTAAGTATACAAATAGAAGTATTACCTAGAATTGATACTGATGCAGTTAGTATACCAGATAAAAATTTAAGGGCAAGGATAAATTTAGCATTAAAGCAAGGTTCAAATGATATTATAACAATAAAACAATTAGAAACTATAGAAAAATTAGATTTAGCAAATAGAAAAATAACTAACTTAGATGGAATACAATACTGTACTAATATAAAAGAGTTAGATATTAGTAATAATGAAATAAAAAATATAGATTATTTAGAAAATTTAGGAAAGTTAGAAGTTTTAAATGCAAGTAATAACAAAATAGAAGATATTTCTGCTGTTTCATCTTTGATATATCTAAAAACTTTAGATTTATCTAATAACCAAATAAAAGATGCAAGACCAATTTTAACTTTTCAAGGAGAAAAATTAAGACTTCATAATCAAATAATTTATTTAGATGAAGTTAGAGATAATAAAAATGATATGGTTACAATAACTAACCCTATAAAAGATGAAAAAGGAAATCCAGTTGAACCATTTAATGTTGAAGAATATAATAAAGATAATAATAAAATAACTTGGAGTAATATAACCAAAGATACAAGTAAAACTTTTAATTTTACTAAAGCTATAAAGCTTGGTAAAAATAATACAGTTTTTAAGGGAGAGGTTATACTACCTATAAAAAATGTTTATTCTCAATCAAAAGATGGAGTATCAGATATACCAAATAATCATTGGGCAAAAGATGTAATATTTTCATTTATAGATAATGGTTATATAGGTGGTTATGAAGATGGAACATTTAGACCAGAAAACAAAATAACTAGAGCAGAATTTATAAAAGTATTTAATAGATATTTTGGTTTAAAAAGAAAAAGTGGAGTAGTATTTAGTGATACTAAAGACCATTGGTCAAAAGAAGAAGTAGATATAGCAGTTACTAATGGTGTAGTAAATGGAATTACAAAAGATAAATTTGCTCCAAATGATTATATAACTAGAGAACAAGCTGCATCTATGATATCTAATTATAAGCAAATAGCTAGCCATAATTATGAAATGATTAATAAATATAAAGACTCAAAAGATGTATCAACGTGGGCAAAAAGCTCTTTAGAAGCGGTTTTAAAGCGTGGATATATGAGAGGTTATAGTGATAACACGTTAAAACCAAAAAGTTATATGACTAGAGCAGAAGTTGTATCTATGTTAAACAGAATAAAATAAGTCTCTTTACAGAGGCTTATTTATTTATAGAGAGGTAAACTATATTATGAACTTGGAAATTTTAATTCAAAACTTTGTATTAGAGTATGGACTATTTAGCATATTTTTAATAGTTGCACTTGAATATGCAAATATACCTTTACCAAGTGAAATAGTACTTCCTTTTGCTGGAATTTTGTCAGCAGAATACGATATGAATATTTTCTTAGTTATTTTTGTATCTATTTTAGGAGGTATATTTGGTTCCATAACAAATTATTACATAGGTTATAAATTTGGTAATCCTTTTTTATTTAAACTAAAAGAAAAGTTTCCTAAAACGAAAAGAGCAATAAAAGAATCAAATAAATGGATGGAAAAATATAATAAAATATCTGTTATGATAACTAGGTTAGTACCACTTGCTAGAACTTTTATATCTATAGTTGCAGGAGTAAATAGAATGAATATTTACTCATTTACTATATTTTCTAGTATAGGGATATCTATTTGGAATATTTTATTAATAAGTATGGGGTATATAGTAGGAGATAATATGGATAAAATAAGTTACATATTATCAAGTTATACAAAAGTATTAATAGTATTATTTATTATTTTAGTCATAGGATTTATTATTTTTAGAAAAAAACAAAAGAATATATATATAGAAAAGGAATAGCTATAATTTATAGCTATTCTGGTTTTACATTCTCAAATATATAATCATGTAGAAGATCTAAAGATTCTTCTTTAAATTTAATTACATATCCAGCTCCGTTTAAGTTTACTCCTGTACTCATATTGGCAAGTGGAAACTCTAGTTGATTAATACCACCTGAAAGTAGGCTTAAAGATTGGGTACCAACAGAGATTATTTCAGAAGCTTTCATATTAGTTTTAATGTATGGAAGAACTGTATCTAAAAGTTCAGGATATTTTGATATTGGTAAATCCTTAAGTCCTTGTATAACTCCTCCTATAACCTCACTTTGTCTTCTATCTCTTTCCATTGTAGAATCGTTATGTCTTATACGTGCAAATGAAAGAGCTTGATATCCATTTAATTTTTGGAAACCTGGATTTTTTATTAATTCCATAGGCTCATCACTATTACTCCATTTATAAGTTTCTTTTCTTATAAACTTATTAGTCTCAGCTATTTCGCTTTGTTTAACATTAACTTCAACACCACCTAAAGTGTCTATAATATCCATAAATGAAAAGAAATTAACGACTGCATAATTTTGAATATCTAATTTAAAATTTTCTTCGATAGTTCTAATTAAAAGATCTATTTCTCCATAAGCATAAGCATGAGTAAGTTTTTCTTTTCCATGCCCTGGAATATCAACGTATGTATCACGATTTAGTGATGTAATTTTTAGTGCTTTATTTTTTCCATCAACAGTTAAAATCATCATAGCATCAGAACGAGAAACATCTTCTCCAGGTCTTGCGTCTGTTCCAACTAGTAATATATTAGTAATTTTATTTTCTGCCTTATAATTAACGTCATTTAATGTCATATCAAGCTCAGTATTTTCAACAGAGGTATCATCAAACATAGTATTTAGTTTATTATAAAAATATGCAAAGGCTCCTACTGGAATAATTATTACAAGTACTGCAAGTACTAGAATAATTTTTTTTAATATAGAGTTTGATTTTTCTTCTTTATAATCTTCTTCAAATGATTTATTTTTATAGACTACAGTCTTATCAAAATTATTATTTTTAGAAGTACTTTTTGTTGTTTGTTTGTTTTTTGTAGAGTTACTTTGTGTGGTTTTTTTTTCACGTCTAGACAAATTTATCCCCTCTTTCTTAAAATTTAACAACATACCTTATATTATATTAAACTTATACTATATATTCAATATATTATATAATATAAGAACTTATCTAAAGACAATAACATATATATTATAAACAAAATACTATTTTATGATGTTAATATTATTATAAATTTTAGAATCGTTAAAAAGTTTTATATTATGAATAAATATACATTCATTTATATTTTTATTTTCTTTTATATATTTTTCCAAATCTATATTATTATAATATCTAGGGTCAATAATATGTATTTTTGAATAATTGTTAGTTAAAAATGGAATGAAATTATGTGCGTAAGAATCTTTAAAGATTAACACTTCATTAGTTAAGCTTTTGTTTCCATTTATAATAGCAAATCCTGGGTCGCCATGTAGAAAATATTGATATTTATTTTTACCTTTTAATTTACTTTTATCATATAGAGTATTAAATTTTTCTGAAAAATCAATTTCAATATTAAAATCATTAAAATCATAATAAGAATAAATTGAATCTGGCTTTATTTTATCAATAAGAACTTTAGAATAATAAGTGCCTAAAAAATTATCACTAACTTTTTTATAGTTTTTACTGAGTTTATCTATAGATACACTATTATAAAACATATCCATATAAGATATATAAGCTCCAAGTTGAGTCCAATGGTGGTCTGTATTAAAGTATATATACTTATCTTTATATTTTTTTAAAATATCATAAGGTGTATAAAAATTTAATTTATTATTAGTAAAAATCTTATTTATATTATCAAGTACAAGTTTTTGATTATCAGTAACTAAAAAAGTATCCAACTCATCTTTGTAAAATTCAATTGATGTTGGTATTATCATAACTTTTGGATTTATATTATTTTTTTTAAGTAAGCTACTTATTTTTAATATATCTTTTATATTTTCATAAATTATTTCTTCATTAGTAATAAATTTTTCAACAAGTCTATTAGTTTTTGTTATATATATTTCTCTAAACTCTCTTTGACCAATTAAATATGAATAATTATTTTTAAGCGATATAAAATTTTCTCTAAATGGAAATTGGTCAGTAACATAATTATCAAAATTTTTCATAAAACTTTTATCAATTACTGAATTTAATGTTGGGTATTTAAATTGAGTGAGTATTTTATTTTCTATTTCACTTACTTTTTTATCTTTTTTTATTATAGTTATTATTGGGAAAATAAATATAAATACTACAAATAAAATAATAGTAAATTTTTTCATAAAATTCTCCTTTTAAAACCTAAAATATAAAAATGGATTAAATGATGCATCAACTAAAAAAGATGTAGATAAAACAAGTCCTAATATCAAAACAATAGTTTTTAAATAACTATTTTTATAAATAATATTTTTTATTAAAGGAGTAGAACCTAAAACACTAAAGATTATAACAATAATATTTGGAATTAAGTAATAAAAAAATTCTTTATCAATAAAATTATTTAAATTAAACATAGCATTAAAATACTTAAATATATTTAAAAATCCATTTATCTCAAATAATACAAATCCATTTATAACTATAAATAAAACGTATATATGACTAAATAATTTTGGTATTTTATTTAAAAATTTAAGTAAAAATAGTTTTTCTAAAACTAAAATAAATCCAAAATATAGTCCCCAAACTATAAAATTAAAACTAGCTCCGTGCCAAAATCCTGTTAAAAACCATACAACAAAAATATTAAAAAACCATCTTTTATTTGAACATCTATTTCCACCAAGTGGAATATAAACGTAATCTCTAAACCAAATTCCAAGAGATATATGCCATCTTCTCCAAAATTCTGTTATTGATTTTGATATGTATGGATAATTAAAATTCTCCAAAAAATCAAAACCAAACATTTTTCCAAGACCTATAGCCATATCAGAATAACCAGAAAAATCAAAATAAATCTGAAGAGCAAATGAAACTATTCCAAGCCAAGCGGTTAGGGTAGATAAATTTTCGTAAGGAGTATTTTTTATAGGATACCAAATAGCACCTAAATTGTTTGCTATTATAACTTTTTTAGAAAGACCTATTATAAATCTACAAACACCATCATAAAACTTATCTATATTATGATTTCTTTTATTTAAGGAGTCTGATATATCAACATATCTAACTATTGGCCCAGCAACTAGTTGCGGAAATAATGTAACAAAAGTTGATAGATTAATAATATTTTTTTGAACGGGAGCATTTCCTTTATAAACATCTATTGTATAGCTCATAGTTTGAAATGTGTAAAAGCTTATTCCAATTGGAAGTAAAATATCTAAATATTTTATATTACTTTTAAAAATATAATTATTTATCTCAATAAAGAAATTACTATATTTAAAAAATCCTAATAAACTTAAATTAATAATTATAGAAGATACTAAAGCTAACTTTGCTTTTATTGAATTTCTATTTTTATCAATAATTATTGCGTGTGTATAATCGATTAAACAAGAAAAAATCATTATAAAAATATATACAGGTTCTCCCCAAGCATAAAAAATAAGACTAAATATTAATAATATTAAATTTTTAAATTTGTTTGGTACTAAATAATAAAAAAATATTACAAGTGGGAGAAAATAAAATAAAAAAGTTATACTACTAAAAGTCAAAAAATCACCCCTAACTTAAAAAGCTATGAAAATTCATAGCTTTTTAACTTTATTTATTCAATCATTTCAAGTATTTTAGCTTCTATTTCTTTAACTTTTGGAGCTGCTATAAAGTAAACGTAATTTCCTTTTGAATTAAGAATTGATTCAGAAACTGAATTTGCATTTTCTTCTCCACCATATCCACCAGCAAAAAGTTTTAAAGAATTAGCCTTATAATCTTCTATTGCTTTTTTTACACTCTCAACATCATCAGTTTTTATAACAAATACATCTTGAAGCTTAACATTAATCATTGCTTGAATTGTAAAGCCTTCAGTTATTTTATCTTTTACATTTTCAAATATAAAACTTTCTTTTGCATCCATATCTGCAACTGGTTGAATTGGTAATAATTCTTCATTATTAATAGCATTTTTTATTTCTTCAACAGGAATATCTTTTACTTCTTTTGAAGAACATCCAACTAGAGTGAATGTAATAAATAAAGTCATTACTAATAAAAGTTTTTTCATTTTTACCCTCCGAATTTTATTTATTAATTCTAATTATAACCAATAAGTAAAAATCAATCAATAAATTTAAAAAATCAAATAATAAGTGGAGTAATCAAACCTATTATATGACTAATATTAGTAATTATGGAAATACTTAAAATAAGTAGATTTAAAAATGAGGTGTTTTATGAGATTACCAAAACATATAGGAATAATACCTGATGGGAATAGGAGATGGGCAAAAAGTAAAGGAATGGAAAAAGATAAAGGTTATGAAAATGGTATAGACCCAGGACTTGAAACTTACAGAACTTGTAGAGATTTAGGTATTAATGAAGTAACATTTTATGGGTTTACAACTGATAATACAAAAAGACCTAGTTATCAAACAAAAGCATTTACAGATGCTTGTGTAGATGCTGCAAAAATTTTAGACGAAGAAGGAGCATCACTTTTAGTTATTGGAAATACAAAATCTAAATTATTTCCAAAAGAGCTTTTAAAATATACTACTAGAACAACTGGAAGAAAGGGTGAAATAAAAGCAAATTTATTAGTTAATTATGGATGGCACTGGGATTTAAATACTTTAGCTGATGCCACTAATGTAAATAAAAATAACATACAAAATCATATACAATCAAACGATATATCAAGAATAGACCTAATAATAAGATGGGGTGGTAGAAGAAGATTAAGTGGATTTTTACCAGTTCAATCAATTTATGCAGACTTTTATACGTTGGATGATTATTGGCCAGATTTTAATAAAACTCATATAACTGATGCATTATCTTGGTATAATGAGCAAGATATAACTTTAGGTGGATAAAAAGTATTTGAAAAAAAACTTTCTAAATGATAGAATAACTATTATTATGATTAGATATTCAAAATAGTGACACTATTATCTAGAAAGGATAAAACTATGTCGAGCAATCAGAAAAAAAATATTAAAGTTGTAAAAAGAAGACGACTAAATAAAAAGAAACTAGCTTTTGTTATAATTGTATTTATTTTGATTGTATCTATTTTATTAGGAATAATTTTTAAATTGTTTGGATTACTTTCATCAAAAACTGAGAAAAAACAAGTATCTAATGTAGCAAGTGCAAGTGAAAATTCTGAACAATTTGATCTACAAGATGAGAAAAAATCAAGTATAGCTAAAAGTTATACTGTTTTTATAGACCCAGGACATGGTGGTAATGATGGTGGTTCATCTATGCCAAGAAGAAGTGATATTTTAGAAAAAGATATTAATCTTAAAATAGCTAAGAAAGTAGCATCTTTTTTACTAAAACAAGATGATGTACAAGTTATATTATCAAGAACTGATGATAAATTTATAAGCTTAAATGATAGAGCTGAAATGGCCAACAAACAGGGAGCAGATGTTTTTGTTTCTATACACCTAAATTCTTTTCCAAACATAAAAGAAGCTAGTGGAGTTGAGACATATTACACAAAAGATAGTACATATAAATCTGAAGAGTTGGCATTATCGATTCAAGAAACAATAGTATCTTATGTTCCAACAAGAGATAGAGGAATAAAGACTGATGAGTTTACAGTATTAACCAACTCAAAAATGCCAGCAGTTCTTATAGAGGCTGGTTTTTTAAGTAATGAAGAGGAAGGGAAAAGACTTTTAGATGAAACTTATCAAAGTGAGTTGGCTCAAGGAATAGCTCAAGGAATACTAACTTTTTTAGATGAATATTTGAGTGAGTAGTTTAGATGGTAAGTATTTGCCATCTTTTTAAATATAAATATTATTTTCATATATAAAGATTTATTTTCATACAATTTAAATATAAATTAAATTGTAAGGGAGATTTTTATGATAGATTTTAATATTTTGAATGATAAAAAAGAAGTTTTAGTAAATCTTTCGGGAAATATTTCAAAAGATGATGCTCTTAGTTTTTTAGAAAATCATAAAAATATGACAAAAAATATTAAAAATTCTAACTATAAATTAATAGTTAATGCTAGTGAATTCAAATATGAGAATAATGATATAATGAAAAAGGTATGTATATCACTTTATAAAAGTGGATATAGAAAAATATACATAATAGATAAAACTGGACAAATAATAGATAATATAAATCTTAGTTCTATTGAGAGAAAAATGTTTTTAAAATTTGTTAATATAGTTAAATCAAAAGATGATATAAAATAATTATTTGTCCTTTATAAGTAAGGTGAGTTTATGAAAGGATTAGTTTTAGAAGGTGGTGGTGCAAGGGGTGCCTATCAAATAGGCGCTTACAAAGCACTAAAAGATTTAGGAATGGATTTTCAAGGGATTTCTGGGACTTCTATTGGAGCTTTGAATGGAGCATATATTGTTCAAAATGACATAAATATTATGGAGGAAGTTTGGACAAGATATGATTACACTCACTTTATGAATATAGATGAACAGCTTTATGAAAAATACAAAAATGTAGACTTTACACCAAAAAATATAAACCATATTATAGAACTTATGAATAAGGCTAGAAAAAATCAAGGAATAGATATTACTCCACTAAAAAAATTACTAAATGATACATTAGATGAAAATATAGTTAGGTCTTCCAAAAAAGATTTTGCAGTTTTGACTGTTTCTTGGAAAAAAAAATTCAATCCACATCCTATGTATATAGAAGAAATAGAAAATGGAAGACTTATTGATTACTTAATAGCTAGTGCTAGTTTGCCAATATTTAAACTTTGTAAGGATAAAGTTGATGATAGGCTTTACTTAGATGGTATGTTTTCTGAAAATATACCAATTTCTCTACTTGAGAAAAAGGGTTATACTGATATAGTAGTCATAAGACTTTTAGATGATTTTTTAGGAAAAATGCATATAAATAAATTTAAAGAGCTAAATATAAAGACTATAGTCCCATCAGAAGATTTAGGTGGTTGTTTAAATAAAGATAAAGACCATATATCAAAAAATATGAAGCTTGGATATTTAGATGCTATGAAATCTTATGCAAGATATGACGGAGTGAATTATTATTTTAATATTGATTCAAAATTTGATGAGGATTACTGCTTTTTTAAAATAAAATCGATGAATAAAGAAATAATAAAATTAATGTGTGATTTATTGAATATAAAAAAGGATCCAACTATAAGAACTTTACTAGAAGATATAGTACCTAAAGTAGGAGATATCCTAGAACTTCCAAACGATTTTACATATAAAGATTTATTTTATTCAGTGTATGAAAAGAAGCTACAAGAAAATGAAATAAATAGAATTAATCTTTATGATTTTAATAAAGTCATAACTTTAATAAATAAAAATATAAATAGTCTAAAAACATCAAGACTAAATTTAGAAAGTTCAAAAACTATATATATTCCAAAGCAAAAATTAGTAAAAGCGCTTACTAATAACTTATTGCTTGGTTTTATAGATTAATTAAAATATAGTACTAGAAAAATTTTTAAAATATATGTATAATATTATTATAATGACAAATATATGTCAAAATTTTTCATAAAATACATAATTTAAGTTGGAGGTATTATAAAGTGGAAAAGGTTGTAAGTATAAAGAATGCTAGTGGTTTACACGCTAGACCAGCTGGAATGTTTGTTAAAAAAGCTGCTGAATTTAAATCAAGTGTAGATGTTGTTGCAAAAGGAAAAACTGTTAATGCAAAATCTATAATGGGAATAATGAGCTTAGGACTTGCTCAAGGAGATGAATTAACTATAGTTGCTAATGGAGAAGACCAAGAAGCAGCAGTTAATGCATTAGTTGAATTAGTTGAAAGTGGATTTGGAGAATAATTAAAACCTCGGATGATATCCGAGGTTTTTGGAAATAATTGGAGGGAAAGTTATGAATTTTAAAGGAATAGGAGCATCTCCTGGTATTGCTTTAGGAAAAGCATTAGTTTTAAAAGAAGCTGAACTAGTGATTGAAAGAAAGAGTATACATGATGTTCAAGCTGAGATTAATAAGTTAGAAGATGCCGTAAAAATATCAAAAGAGGAATTAGTTAAGGTTAAGGAAAAGGCTTTTAATGAACTAGGAGAACATGAAGCTCAAATATTTGAAGCACATTTACTAGTTTTAGAAGACCCAGAGTTATTAGACTCTACAATCGCTAAAATACAAGACGAGAAAGTTAATTCAGAGTATGCTCTTAATGAAGTAAAAGAAACTTTTGTTTCATTATTTGAATCAATGGATAATGAGTATATGAGAGAAAGAGCTGCTGATATAAAAGATGTTACAAATAGAATATTAAGACATATATTAGGTGTTAAAGTTGTTGATTTAGCAAATCTTGATGAGGAAGTTATTTTAGTTGCACATGATTTAACTCCATCAGACACTGCTACTATGAACAAGAAAATGGTATTAGGGTTCTTGACTGATATAGGAGGAAGAACATCACATACTGCTATAATGGCTAGGACTTTAGAAATAGCTGCTGTTGTTGGATTAAGTAGTGCTACAGAAACTATAAAAGATGGAGATTTTATAGTATTTAATGGAACTACAGGTGAAGTTATAGTAAATCCAAGTGAAGAAGTTATAGAAAATTATAGGGATTTAAAGAAAGAGTATGAAGATTACAAAGAAAGTTTAAAACTACTAAAAGGTCAACAAACTATAACTCTTGACGGAAGACATGTTGAATTAGCAGGAAATATAGGAAGCCCAAAAGATGTTGAAGGTCTTATAAATAATGATGCTGAAGGTGTTGGACTTTATAGAACTGAGTTTTTATATATGGATAAAGAAGATGCTTTCCCTACAGAAGAAGAACAATATGAAGCATATAAAGCAGTTCTTGAAGGAATGAATAATAAACCTATAGTAATAAGAACTTTAGATATAGGTGGAGATAAAGAACTTCCATACTTTGATATGGAACATGAAATGAATCCATTTTTAGGATATAGAGCAATAAGAATTTGCTTAGATAAAACAGAAATATTTAAAACTCAATTAAGAGCTTTATATAGAGCAAGTATTCACGGGAAATTAAGAATAATGTTTCCTATGATTTCTTCTTTAGAAGAGCTTTTAAAAGCTAAAGAAGTTGTAAGTGAAGTTAAAGAAGAACTTACTAAAGAAGGAATTAAATATTCAGATGATGTTGAAGTTGGTATGATGATAGAAATACCTTCTGCAGCAGTTATATCTGATATACTTGCAAAACATGTAGACTTTTTCTCAATTGGAACAAACGATTTAATACAATATACTTGTGCAGTTGATAGAATGAACCAAAAAATAAGTCACTTATATAACCAATTTAATCCTGCAGTACTTAGACTTATAAAGATGGTTATAGATAATGCACATAAGGAAGGAAAATGGGTTGGAATGTGTGGAGAAAGTGCAGGAGACTCTAATATGATACCAATACTTTTAGGATTTGGACTTGACGAGTTTTCTATGAGCCCAATATCTATACTTCCATCAAGAAAATTAATAAACTCTTTAAGCTATAAAGAAATGCAAGAATTTGCAAATGAAATATTATCTATGGGAACTTCTGAAGAAATAAAAGAATACATAGATAAAAAATTCAATAGATAAAATATTTTAAATTTTTAAAAAAATTAGAATCTTTTGTACTGTTGTGATAAAATAGTACAAAAGATTTTTTATTTTAAATAGATGGAGGAATTTTTTGTGAGCTTAATAATACCTAAAAACTATAAATCTAGTTTAAGTATAATAGAAACTCAACAAGCTATAAAAGATTTAAAAGATTTTTTTGAACAAAGATTAAGTGAGGAATTAAAATTAACTAGAGTATCTTCACCTCTTTTTGTATTACCTGAAACTGGTGTAAATGACAATTTAAATGGTGTAGAAAATGCTGTTAAATTTAATATAAGCTCTATAAATAAAGATGCTGAAATAGTTCACTCATTAGCAAAATGGAAAAGGATGGCTCTAAAAAAATATGGTTTTAATCTAGGTACAGGTCTTTATAGCGATATGAATGCTATAAGAAAAGATGAAGAAATTTTAGATAATCTTCACTCTATATATGTTGACCAATGGGACTGGGAATTAATAATTAAAAAAGAAGAAAGAACTATTGATAAACTAAAAGAAGTTGTAAGAAAGATATATAATGTTTTTAAAGAAACAGAAAAGCACGTTATAGAGATATACCCAGAAATAAAAAAATTACTTCCAGAAGAAATAACTTTTATAACTTCTCAAGAGCTTCTTGATATGTATCCTAATCTTTCACCATCAGAAAGAGAAAATAAAATTGTAAAAGAAAAAGGTGCTGTATTTTTAATGCAAATTGGAAAAGTATTAAGTGATGGTAAAAAGCATGATGGAAGAAGCCCTGATTATGATGATTGGGAACTAAATGGCGATATATTATTTTATAATCCTGTATTAGATAGTGCTATTGAACTTTCATCAATGGGTATAAGAGTTGATGAGAAAAGTCTAGCTAAACAATTAAAAGAAAGTAATTGTGAGGAAAGAGTTAATCTAGATTATCATAAAGCTCTTTTAAATGGAGAACTTCCATACACAATAGGTGGTGGAATTGGTCAATCTAGAATATGTATGTATTTTTTAAATAAAGCTCATATTGGAGAAGTTCAAGTAGGAGTTTGGCCAGAAGAAATGATAAAAGAGTGTAGTAATGAAAAAATCTATTTACTGTAAAAGGCATATTTAAAAATATGCCTTTTTATATTATAGGGTTTAATGATGCAATTTTTGTAACTGCTACATATACTCTAGAAAGTTCATACCAAGTTTTAAAGTCTACAACTCCAGATTGAGGTAAGCCAAATATTTTTTGGAACTCCTTAACTGATTCTGATGTTTGAGATCCATACACACCGTCTTCTTTAACTCTTTTAATTGCAGGGTATGCTCTTGAGATTTGATTTAATTGATTTTGAACTGTACGTACGTCTTTTCCTGTTGATCCTTCTTGTATTACATATCCCGGAAATGATACAGGAACACCACTAACAACTGGAGCTTCAATAAAAGCTATATCATCTCCATAAAAATATCTTAGTATTTCTTCATAACTAAGACCTTTATCGCCTAAATCTTTACTTCCCCATTGGGTCATTTGATTTGGACATTGAACTTTTTTACCATCACAATACTGAGCAAGTAGTGGTTGCCTAGAGTTTGGAGGTCTTTTTATAAATTTATTAAATATTTCATCAACTGCAACTCCTATATTTGCAAATATATTTCTATTGTATATAAATTTATGGTCAAAGTTTGTAGTTGAAGTTATTGTAAAATTATATCCCTTACTTCTATACCATTCAGTAAAAACCCTATTTAATGTAAATGATATTATTGCAATAATATTTGCATAAATAGTTTGAGTTGGCCAAGTTGCATAAATTTCTGAGGAGGCTACATTTTTTATATAGTCTTTAAATGGAATCCAGTAATTTTGAGCTGATTTATCATCTGGAAGACCATCGTGAACAACTATAAATTCTGGAACAATAGGATTATCTAGTACAACAAATCCTGTTGGAGGTGGAAGAGGTTTTAAACTTTCTTCTGGTATTTTTGGAGGATAATTACCCCATAAAGTATTTTCACCAACATAAAAAATTTCCTCATCTCTTTTTGAGCGATATCTTCTTCTTGCTCTTGGGATTAAAGGAACGTTTTGTCTTGATTCAATAGTTGAAAAAATTTGAGTACCATCTATTATAATTGGTTCATATCCATCTGCAATAACTTCAACTGAATAAGCACTATAGGGTCTCACGTTTGAAGATGGTTGTTGAGAATACTTAATATCTGGTGCAGCTAAATTAATACCTGTTATCTGTCCTGAAATATTAGTTTCTAAATTTTGATAAATTTGCTGTTGGCTTTGATTGTTATCCGGAATAGAGTATATATTAACACGAGCGTTTTTTATAGGTCTATTTGTAGTTGAATCAAAAACACTAACAGTTAAAAACCCTTCTTGCACACAAATCACCCCTATCAAAAAAGATTTTAAAATATAGTATGAATAAAAGTATTATTTTGTTAAGAAAAATTGGAAATAATATATAGAAAATATTATGAAAGGAATAAATTATGAGATTTGATTTATTGATATTATCTATATTTCCAGTAGTATTATTTTTAATTTGGATATATATAAAAGATAAATACAATAAAGAGCCATTATTAATTATTTTTAAGTACTTTTTGTTTGGTATTTTATGTAGTATTTTAGCTATTTATTTAGAAGACTTATTTTTATCATATGAATTCTTTATAGGAAACTCATATAATATTTACTTAAGTTTTATTGTTGCAGGACTTATTGAAGAGGGTCTTAAATTTATTTTTTTATATTTATTTTTACTAAAAGAAAAGTCATTTGATGAAAAACTTGATGGAATAATTTACTCTGTGATTTTGTCCCTTGGATTTGCATGTATTGAAAATATAATGTATTTATTTTTTGAAGAGAGCAACTTAGCTTATAAAGTCGGTATTATGAGAGGTCTTGTATCAATTCCAACTCATATAATGTTTGGAATTATTATGGGGTATTATTTTTCAAAATTTAAATTTGAAAATACTAAAATAAGAAAAAGACAATACCTAGTAATATCACTTATTTTTCCTGTGGTACTTCACGGAGTTTTTGATTTTATATTGATGATAGAGTCTAGATGGTCTATTATATTATTTATGATATATACAGTATTTTTATGGAAATTTAGCTTAGATAAGCTAGATGAGTACATTAAAAATTCTAAAAATAATTTTAATAATCATAAATAAGAAAGGACGATAATATTGAATTTACCAGACAAGTTTTTAGATGATATGAGAATAATTTTAAAAGATGAATTTGATGATTTTATTAAAAGCTATAAAGATAAAAAAACTAGTGGTATAAGAATAAACACCTTAAAAATAGACAAAAAAACTTTTTTAGATTTTAATCTGTGTGAATTAAATCAGATACCTTGGTGTGAAGAAGGGTTTTATTATGATGGAAACTTTAATGCAGGTAAAAATCCCCTTCACGATGCAGGAGCTTATTATATTCAAGAGCCTTCTGCTATGAGCGTTGTACCTCTTCTTGACATAAAAGAAAATGATAAAGTCCTAGATTTGTGTGCATCTCCTGGAGGAAAATCTACATATATTTTATCTAAATTAAATAATACTGGAGTATTAGTATCAAATGAGATAAACCCAGGAAGAATAAAAGCACTTGGAGAAAATTTAGAAAGATTTGGGGCAAAAAATACTATAATAACTAATAATGATTCAAAAAGTTTGGAAAAAGTATTTAAAGGATACTTTGATAAAGTAGTAATAGATGCACCTTGTTCGGGGCAAGGAATGTTTAGAAAAGATGAATTTGCTATAAAAGATTGGAGTTATAAAAAGGTTTTAGAATGCCAAAATATACAAAGACAAATCATAAAAGATGGTTATAATATGCTTAAAAAAGATGGAATACTAGTTTATTCTACTTGTACTTTTTCAAAAGAAGAAAATGAAGATATAATAGAAGAATTTTTAAAAGAGAATTTAGGAGCAAAATTGATTGAAATGAAAAGACTTTGGCCACATAAAATAAAAGGTGAGGGTCATTTTGCTTGTAAAATCAAAAAGTGTGATGATGAAGAAAGTATTACAAGAAACTTAAAACTAAAAGATATAACTAAAAATATAAAAGATTACAGAGAGTTTGAAAGTGAATTTTTAAATGTAGGGTTAGATGGTAATTTTGAATTAAAAGGAGAAAATCTTTATTTAGTGCCAAATAATTTTCCAGATACTAAGAATTTAAAAGTTTTAAGAAGAGGACTATTTTTGGGGACTTTAAAGAAAAATAGATTTGAACCTTCTCATTCATTATCTCATTACTTAAAGTCAAGTGATGTAAAGAATATAGAAAATTTTAAACTTGATAGTAAATATCCTCTAGATTATTTAAGAGGTAACACTATAAACACATCAAAAAGTAGAGGATGGGTTTTAGTTTGTGTAGAAAATATTCCACTTGGTTGGGCAAAAGAATCAAATGGAGTTTTAAAAAACCATTATCCAAAAGGTCTTAGAATAAAATACTAACTTCATCATACTTAATAAAATTACTTTGGAGGAAATTTATGCTAAATGAATGCCAAGAATATGCAGTTGCTAAATTCTTAAAAAGATATGATTATAGTGCTATTTTAGACATTCTTGAAGAAGCAGATATAAATAGTGGAGACCTTTATTACTTAACTGAGTCTTGCATGTATTCTATGAATTTTGAATTTAAAAAATCTCTAAATTCATTAAATAAAATAAGTGATGATTTTTTAAATCTAAAAGGTTTATCAAAAGTAAGAGATAACTTAGAAAATTTAATTAATGGAGAAGTTGATGATATTTTATCTGAACTTATTGAAAACATAAGAATTCAAATAATAAATAGAGAGTACATAGATTTTTTGGGAAGGCTTTATAGAGTTAAAGAAGCATTACTTAAATATATATTTGTAAGTACAAAAGAAAATAAAAAATATAAAATAGATATGAACAGTTATATGCTTTCGAAGAAAAATATTTTATACACTCTAAAAAAGAAGTATAATATATATAATGCTAACTTAATTCATGGTATAAATAATTATGTAAATAAGTATGTAAGAAAAACTAAAAAAATGGAAAAAGCTTTAAATATTATAAATAATTTAAAGTTAGAAAATCTTATGAAGCTTAGAAATGACAGTCCAATAGGTCATGGATTTAAAGGAGTTAGTAAAGAAGAAATAGAAAATATATATGCTAATCCTCTTGAGGTTATGAGGGATTTAGTGAAGGCATGTGAACTTTTAGACCTTGATATAGAAGTAGAAAAATATGATAATATAAATGAAATATTAGTTCATATGATTGGAAGAAAAGAAAACTTTTAGGGAGAGTGGAATTTGTGACTGAAGAAACTAAAAAAAAGATAAAAAATGAGGTAGTGGAGTGGATAAAGATTATACTAACAGCATTTGTATTAGCTTTTGTTATAACTCAGTTTGTAAGACCAACTCTAGTAAAGGGTCAATCTATGTATCCAACACTAGAAGAAAATGATTATTTAATAATAAATCGAATTTCTCCTAAAATATCTGGGCTTAAAAAGGGAGATATAATAGTTTTTTCTACAGGACTTATGCAAGATGATGGTTCAGGTACAAAAGATTTAGTAAAAAGAGTTATAGCTACTGAAGGTGACCACATAAAAATCGAGAATTCAAACGTTTATGTAAATGATAAGCTTATTGATGAACCGTACATACATGATAATATAACTGAAGCTAATATTGATATTACTATCCCTGAAGGTAAGTTATTTGCAATGGGAGATAATAGAGAAAGAAGTATGGATAGTAGACATGCAGAAGTTGGATTAGTTGATGAGAAAGATGTTATGGGTAAAGTTATGGTTAGATTATTTCCATTTAATAGGATAGGTTTAGTTGAGTAAACAAGTATCTTTATTAGGTACTTGTTTTTATTTTTTGTGGGTATATACTATAATAAAGAAAGGATTGATGATTATGATAATTGGACCACATATAACTATTTCAAAAGGATTTTCAAAAGCTAGTGAGATAGCTGTAGAAATAGGAGCTAATACTTTTCAGTTTTTTAGTAGAAATCCAAGAGGAGGAAATGCTAAAGAGTTTGATAAAAAGGATATAGAAAAATTTCAAAAAATAAGAAAAGAAAATAATTTTGGACCAATACTAGCTCATGCACCATACACTATAAACCTTGGTGGAACTAAAGATGATGTATATGAATTTGGAAAAAGAGCTATAAAAGAAGATATAGCTAGAATGAATTCAATAGGAATAGAATATTTATGTTTTCATCCAGGAAGTCACGTTGGTGGAGGAATTGAGTTTGGAACTAAAAGAATAATTGATGCACTAAATGAAGCTATAATAGGAAATGAAGATTTAGTAGTTCTTTTAGAAACTATGTCCGGAAAAGGAAGCGAAATTGGATTTACTTTTGAGCAAATAAAAGAAATAATAGATGGAGTGAAATTCAAAGAAAGAATAGGAGTTTGTCTTGACACTTGTCATATATATTCGGCAGGATATGATATAGTAAATAATTTAGATGATATTATTGATGAGTTTGATAGAATAATAGGACTTGATAAATTAAAAGCAATTCATTTAAATGATACTATGACTGATTTTAACAGTAAAAAAGACAGACATGAACAAATAGGAAAAGGTAAAATAGGACTTGAAGCCATAATAAATTTTATAACTCATGAAAAACTAAAACATCTTCCATTTTTTTTAGAGACTCCACTTGATGAAGCGGGTCATAAAGAAGAAATAAAAATGATAAAAGAAGAAGTAAATAAAAGATAAAATAGTGTCTCAAATAGAGACATTATTTTTTTGATATAGTATAACTAACTTCAAATTCACTAGATTTATAAAGTTCTATTTCAACCCTTGGATTTTCTTTGTCTATAAAATCAAAAAGTAGAACAGGCTTTAATTGTTTGTCATTTTTTATTATTCCACTTTTTTCTATACCATCACAGATACTTTTTGGGTAGTTATGTAAATCTCCAATTCTTTTATTTGGGAAGTAAAGTTTTAAGACTGTTATTAAATTTTCTTCTATTATTTCTCCATCATATTGACTATTTATATACCCTGCAATCATATTTTCATATGCAACGTATTTTGAATATTTACCTTTAACTGGCATTAAAGTTTGACCACTTTTATTGTATAGCTTAAAATTAGACTTACTTATAGGACGACCTGGTATTATTAGTTTAATCAATTCATCACAACCTTTATAATTATTATAATTTTAAGTATAATATATAAAAAATAATTTAGAAAGGACAAAAAATGAATAGTGATATACTTAAAAACTATTGTAAGGAAAAACTAGGGCTTGACTTAGTAGGAATTTGTGGTGTTAATTATTACTATGATTTAGAAAATATAATAAAAAATAGGATAAAAAATAATTACCTAACTGGTATGGAAGAGAGTATAATAGAAAATAGAGTAAATCCTAAAAATATACTAGAAACTGCAAAATCAATAATAGTTATAGCTTTTCCATACTATATAGGAGAGTTTGAAGAGAGTAATTTATCAAAATATTGTATTTCAAATGATTATCATATAGTTACTAAAAATATTATGCAAAAAATTTGTGATTTTTTGAGTAGTAAAATAAATAATTTTGAGTATAAATATTATTCTGATACAGGGCCTTTGGTGGATAGATACTTAGCATATTTATCTGGAATAGGATATTTTGGAATAAATAATAATATTATAACTGATAAATATGGCTCTTATGTGTTTTTAGGGTACATAATTAATAATTTTAATTTTGAAAAAGATACTCCACTTAATAAGACTTGTCTTAAATGTGGAAAATGCATTATTAGTTGTCCATCAAGTTCAATACTTGGTAATTTTGAAATGAATCCTAAGAGATGTTTATCTTATCTTACTCAAAAAAAGGAAGAATTGACAGAAGAAGAAAAAACTCTTATAAAGGATAATAAAAAAGTTTTTGGTTGTGATATTTGCCAAGAGGTATGTCCTCACAACAAAAATATAGAAAAGACTAGTATAAAAGAATTCACAGAAAACATTTTAACTAGACTAGAATTAGAAGAAATAAGTAATATTTCAAATAAAGAATTTAAAAGAAGATATTTAGATAAAGCATTTAGCTGGAGAGGGAAAAAAATAATAAATAGAAATCTTGAAATAATAAATGGAAAGATAAGCGAAGGAGAACAAGATGAATAACATAGTTGAAGTTTTAGATACATTAGAACTTATTTATCCAAATGCTGAGTGTGAACTTAATTATACTACTCCATTTGAACTTTTAATTGCAACTATTTTATCGGCTCAATGTACAGACGTTAGAGTAAATAAAGTAACAGGAGAGATGTTTAAAAAATATAATACTCCAGAAGATTTTAAAAAACTTAGTCTAAAACAAATCGAAGAAGAAATAAAAACTTGTGGACTTTTTAAAAGTAAAGCAGAAAAAATAAAAAATAGTTCAACAATAATTTGCGAAGAATTTAATGGAGAAGTTCCAAATAATATGGAAGACTTGATAAAGCTTCCTGGAGTTGGAAGAAAGACTGCTAATGTTGTATTAAGTAATGCATTTGGAGTTGATTGTATGGCAGTTGATACACACGTATTTAGAGTTTCAAATAGAATTGGAATAGTTGACACCAAAACTCCAGAAAAAACTGAGTTTGAACTTATGAAAGTTATTCCAAAAGGAAGACTATCAAAAACACATCATCTTTTGATTTTTCATGGGAGAAGATGCTGTAAAGCAAAAAATCCAAATTGTGATATTTGCGCTATAAAGCATGCTTGTAAATACTACAAAGAAAATTTTAATTAATAATTTAAAAAGGGAGAATTTATGATAAATATAGTTTTAGTAGAACCAGAAATACCACAAAATACAGGAAATATAATAAGAACTTGTGCAGCAACAGGTTCAACACTTCATTTAGTAAAGCCTTTAGGGTTTTCTCTTGATGATAAGCACTTAAAAAGAAGTGGTCTTGATTATCACGATATAGCAAATATAAAATATTATGATAGTTTTGAAGAGGTAGTTGAAAAAAATCCAAATGGAACTTTTTATTTTTCAACTACAAAAGTTAATAGAGCTCATTCTGATATTAAGTTTGTAGAAAACTCTTTTATAGTTTTTGGAAAAGAAACAAAAGGATTACCAGAAAGTCTTATAAAGAAAAATCTAGATACTTGTATTAGAATACCTATGGTTAATTTAGAAAAAGCTAGAAGTTTAAACCTATCTAATTCAGTTGCGATAGTAGTTTATGAAGCATTAAGACAGTTAAATTACCCAAATATGAGATAAATTTATAATAAATATATGAAATTTGGAAATAATTTATAATATATTATAGTAATTTTAATTGAGTATATAATATTTATCAATACGAATTGAAATTTAAAAAAGTAAGTAGAAAAAAATAGAAAAATAGTGTATTATTAAGTTGACTATATAAATTTAATAAATAAAAAGGAGGATTTCATGAAGCTTAAAAAATTTATGGCTTTAGGTTTAGCCACTGTGCTAACATCTTCTATGTTAGTAGGTTGTAGTAATGGAGGAAGTGAAAACTCTAGTGAAGACACTTCAAAAAAGACTGATGATGGTATAATAAAGATAGGTATGATTACAGATACTGGTGGAGTTAATGATGAAAGTTTTAACCAATCAGCTTGGAAAGGTCTTCAAGATGCACAAAAAGAAATTGGAGAAGATAAATTAGAAGTTAAATACTTAGAATCAAAGCAAGATTCAGATTATGCTCCAAATATAGAAACTTTTGTTGATGAAGAAATGGATCTAATAATAGGGGTTGGATTTAAGTTAAAGCCTGCTATAGAGGAAGCTGCTGGAAGCTTTCCAGAACAAAAATTTGCTATAATAGATGAAGTTGTTAATAAAGATAATGTTGTTTCGTTATTATATGAAGACCACGTATCTTCTTATTTAGCAGGATTAGTTGCTGGAAAGATGACAGAAACTAATAAAGTTGGATTTATAGGTGGAGTAAAAGGACCTGTTTTAGAAAGATTTAGATGGGGATTTAGAGCGGGTGTTGAAGCTGCAAATCCTGAAGCTGAGTACATAGACCAATATGTAGAGAGTTTTACAGATGTTGCAAAAGGAAAATCTACTGCAAATCAAATGCATAGCCAAGGTGTAGACGTTATATTAACAGCCGCTGGTGCTGTTGGAACAGGTGCAATAGAAGCTGCTAAGGAAAATAATAAAAAAGCGGTTGGTGTTGACCAAGACCAAAACTACTTAGCTCCAGATAATGTTATAACTTCAGCTATGAAAAATATAGATATTTCAGTTGCTAATTTAGCTAAAGAGTTAGTTAATGGAAATTTTAAAGGTGGAGAAACTATAGTAAATACTTTAGAAATGGGAGGAGTTGGTATAGCTCCTACTACTAATAAAAATGTTCAACCAGATATTTTAGAGTTTGTAAATGAGCAAGCAGAAAAGATAAAATCTGGTGAAATAAAAGTTCCACAAACTGAAGAAGAGTACAATGAATTAAATAAAGAAAAGACAAGCGAAGATAAAACAGAAGAAACTTCAGAAACTAAAGAATAATACAACAAGTAAAATCAATAGTAACTTATATTTAAATAGGCTATTCAACAAATGGATAGTCTATTTTTTATAAACCATTTGTTATATATAAATAGTTTTAGTATAATTGTTATATAAACTTTATAAAGGAGAGCAAAAAATGTCTTTTGAAGATAGTAATGTAGATTATGGTAAAAAAGTAGTTGAAATGAAAAATATTACTAAAAAATTCGGCAATTTTGTTGCAAATGACAATGTAAATTTAACTGTACATAAAGGAGAAGTACATGCTCTTTTAGGAGAAAATGGTGCGGGTAAATCTACATTAATGAACATTTTGTACGGGCTTTATAATCAGACTTCTGGCGAGATTTTTATAAATGAAAAGCTTGTTAATATTGATAATCCAAATGTTGCTATAGAAAATGGTATTGGTATGGTTCACCAACATTTTATGTTAGTTCAACCATTTACAGTTGCCCAAAATATAATTCTTGGAACTGAGCCAACAAAAGGATTTGGTTCAATAGATATGAAAAAAGCAGTAGAAGATGTTGATAATATTTCTAAAAAATATGGATTACATGTTGACCCAAACTCAAAAATAGAAGACATAAGTGTTGGGATGCAACAAAGAGTAGAGATATTAAAAGCTCTTTATAGAGGTGCTGAAATATTAATACTTGATGAGCCAACTGCTGTTTTAACTCCACAGGAAATAAATGAACTTATAAAAATAATAAAAAACTTAACTAAAGAAGGAAAATCAGTAATAATAATAACTCACAAACTAAAAGAGATAAAAGCAGTTGCAGATAACTGTACTATAATAAGAAGGGGAAAATACATAGATACTGTTAGGGTTTCTGAAAAGTCTGAGGATGACTTAGCATCTATGATGGTTGGTCGTGAAGTAAATTTTAAAGTTGAAAAATCTGAAGCAAAACCAAAAGAAGTAGTTCTTGAAATTAAAGACCTTTTAGTAAAAGATAATAGAAAAGTATCTGTTGTTGATGGGCTTAATTTAGAAGTTAGAGCAGGTGAAATACTTGGGATAGCAGGTATTGATGGTAATGGACAATCAGAGCTTGTAGAAGTTTTAACTGGTCTTAGAAAAGCGCAAAGTGGAACTATAAATATAAATGGTGAAGAAGTACTTAATAAAAAGCCAAGAGAAATATTTAAAAAAGGTATAAAAAATATTCCTGAGGATAGACATAAAAGAGGATTAGTACTTGATTTTTCTGTTGCAGAAAATACGGTTCTTCAAAACTACAAAGATGAAAGATTTTCAAAAAACGGAATTATAAATAATAATAAGATAGATGAATATGCTAAAAAAATAATAGAAAGATTTGATGTTAGGCCAACTGATTATACTGTAAAGGCAAGAGCATTATCTGGTGGAAATCAACAAAAAATAATAATAGGTAGAGAAGTTGATAATATAGAGACATCAAGAAAAGAAACTAATAAACCTCAACTTTTAATAGCTACTCAGCCAACTAGGGGGCTTGATGTTGGAGCAATAGAATTTGTACATAAAGCTTTAGTAAAGCAAAGAGATGAAGGAAATGCAGTATTACTTGTTTCCCTAGAACTTGATGAGGTTATGAACGTTTCAGATAGAATAGCTGTTATATATGAAGGTAAAATAGTAGGAATTGTTGATTCTAAAGAAGCTGATGAAAATATGCTTGGACTTATGATGGCAGGAGGTGTAAATAGTGAGCACTAATGTAGAAAAAAAGAAGATTTCTATTTTAGAAAATCCGATATTATTTTCTTTTATTTCAGTAGTACTTGGTTTACTAGTTGGAGCAGTTGTTCTTTTAATTGCAAATATAAATCCAATAGAAGCTTATGTTTCTTTAATAGAAGGAACTATAGGTAAGCCAAAATATATAGCTTGGGTAATAGTAAGATCGACTCCTCTTATATTAACTGGTTTATCAATTGCATTTGCATTTAAAACTGGTCTTTTTAATATAGGTGCAGAAGGTCAATTTATAATTGGTTCATTATTTGCAACTATAATTGGAGTTAATTTAGATGTTCCAGCTATAATACATATACCACTTACTATGATAATTGGTATTTTAGGTGGAGCATTATGGGGAGGTATAGCAGGATTTTTAAAATCTAAGTTTGGCATAAATGAAGTTATAGCAACAATAATGCTTAACTGGATAGCATTTTACTTAAATAACTTTATGATTAGACAACCTCTACTTTTGCAAGAAAATAGTGAAACATCACTTAGTATACACGAGAGTGCTAGTATTAGAATAGATTTTTTAAAAGATTTATTAGGTCCTTCAGTGAGAGTAAACTGGGGTATAGTAATAACTATAGTAGTTGTTTTATTAATAGCATTTATACTATTTAAAACTACTTTAGGGTATGAATTAAGAGCAGTTGGGTTTAATAAATTTGGTGCAGAATATGCAGGTATAAATGTAGAGTCATCAATATTTAAGTCAATGGCTATAGCAGGAGGGCTTGCAGGACTTGCAGGTGCTATTCAGGTTATGGGAGTATCAAATAATATATCGGTACTTGCTATGCCAGAAGGATATGGATTTGATGGAATTGCAGTTGCATTAATTGCAAATAGTAATCCAATAGGTACTATTTTTTCAGGGCTTTTATTTGGTTTACTAAAATATGGAGGAAGCAAAATGCAATCAGCAGTAGGAGCTCCTTCTGAAATAATAAGCATAGTTATAGGTTCTATAATATATTTTATAGCACTTAGTAATGTAATAAGAATTTTTGTTTTAAAATTAGTAAATAAAAATAAAGGGGGAAATGTATAATGGAAGATATAGCTTTAATAATTAGTACTACCTTGATGTATGCAACACCCCTTATATTTGCAGCATTAGGTGGAGTTTTTTCAGAAAACTCTGGTATTGTAAATATAGGTATAGAAGGAATGATGACAATAGGAGCTTTTTCTGGAGCTGCTTGTGGAGCATTAACAGGAAATCCGTGGCTTTCGTTTATTGTAGGAGGAATTTCTGGAGCATTTTTTGCACTTATACACGCAATTGCTACAGTTAGCTTTAATGCAGACCATACTATATCTGGAGTTGCCATAAATTTATTAGCTCCAGGTCTTGCACTTTTTATGTCAAAGATATTATTTGAAGGTTCAACAACTACTCCAACAATACCAATAGAAAATAAAATACCAAGACCACTTAATGGAGTTTTTGAACAAGGTAGTGTACTAGATACTTTATTTAATTCTTACGCTACAGTATTTTTGGCATTTATATTTGTATTTTTAACTTGGTATGTATTATATAAGACAAAATTTGGACTTAGAGTAAGAGCAGTTGGAGAGCATCCAGGAGCAGCAGATACTTTAGGGATAAGTGTAGTAAATATAAGATATATAGCTGTAATAATATCAGGAATACTTGCAGGATTTGGTGGAGCTGCTATGAGTCTTGCTGTATCATCATCATTTAGACCAACACTTATATCTGGTCAAGGATATATAGCGATAGCTGCTGTTATATTTGGAAAATGGAGACCACAATGGGCTATGGTAGCTTGTTTACTTTTTGGATTTTCAACTGCAATGTCTATATATCTTGGAAATCCAACTTTAGGACTTAATGTAAATGAGAGTTTACTTTCTATGATACCATATATAGTAACTTTAGTAATATTAGTATTATTTGTAAAAAGTTCTAAGGCTCCAGCATCACTTGGTAATTCATATAAAAAAGGAGAAAGATAAAAAACACTTGGCTTTATGCCAAGTGTTTTTTATTCACTAACTACCGGTTGGTTAGGGTCTGGACTAACAACTGGTGGTGATGGTTCCTCTGGTGCTGGAGGATTGTTGTTAGATGGAGGTTTTACCTCAGGAGTATTTGGATCAGTTGGGTTTGTAGGAGTATTATTAGCTGGAGGACTTGGAGTTTCAGTCTGTCCAGTATTTCCATCGTCTACAGGAATATTTGGTTCAACTGGAGTCGTTGAGTTATTATTATCTGGAGGAGTTATTACACCAGAGTTATTATTTTCCTCAGGATTACCAAATTCGGGTTGATTTATTGAGTTATCTCCTTCTGGAACTTGTAATTCGTTGTTTATATTTTCATTATTATTCATATTATCGTTAGTATTTGTATTTTCTTCTGGAACAGGAACTTCATAAGTAGGTTGTTCTACTGAATTTCTGCTCGGAGCAGTACCATTTATAAATGCTGCTTTACTTCCAGACGAAGACTTACCTCCATCTTTTAGATTAATATTAGTAAAGTATATATTATCAGGTACTTTAAATTCTGTATAAGTTAGGTTTTTGTGAACTCTACTCATTATTTTTTGCCATAGACTAGCAGCAGAACCACTTCCACCTTTTACACTTCTTCTTTCAACTATTTCCCCAGTTTCTGGGTCTCTAACACCAGCATCATCTCCTATGTATGTAGCACATACATAGTATGGTGTATACCCTGCAAACCAAACATCAAGAGTATTATTAGTTGTACCAGTTTTTCCTGCAACAGGCATATTAGAAAGCTTTGCTCTACCTCCTGTACCTTCTGTAACAACTGCTTTTAACATATCAGTTATAACATAGGCAACTTCTGGATCAACGACCTTATGAGTCTCTGGTGTATTTTTAACTATTAATTGGTCATCAAAAGATGTTATAGTTGTAAATATTATAGGCTCAATATATACTCCACCATTTGCTAAAGTTCCATAGGCTGCTGCAACTTCAAGAGGAGATATACCTTTACTCATACCACCAAGAGTTAAGGCTGCCATACTTCTATCGTGAGAATCTGCTTGAATTGTACTAACACCAAAATTTCTTAGGTAATCTATCATTATATCAATAACTTCTTCTTTTGAATCTCCAAGCATTTCGGCAGTTTTTACTGCTATTGTATTTGATGATTTAGCAAGAGCTAAACGTAAACTCATATTTCCAGATCCTGATGTAGTGGTCTTTGGGCTCCATCCATTATAATTAAATTTATAGCCACCCTTTTTATCACTAATAGTAGTAGACTGAGTAATTTTTAGAGTATCTATTGCAGGTGTATAAACAGTTAAAGGTTTTATTGTAGAACCTGGTTGTTGAGGTTCTTTAGCTCTATTTAACGCTTTTCTATCAGTTATATTTCTACCACCAATAAGCGCTTTTATATGACCTGTTTTATAATCTATTATTACTGATGAAGATTGAGGTTGACTTATTCCATTTGGACCTACTTTATGTCCTGGGAAATTTGAATTATTGGCATATTCATCTTCTAATATACTTTGCATTTTAGGGTCTATTGTAGAGGATATAGTCATACCACCATTATAATACATATTAATAGCTTCATCTTCGCTATGTCCATTTTTTATAAGTGCATTTATAACTTCTGTTTCTATATATGATTCAACAGAAGACTCTACAATATCATCAGGCTTTGGAAGTTTTATGTTTATTGGCTCAGCTTTTGCCTCATTATATTCAGCTTCAGTTATGTAACCAAGTTCTTTCATTTTTCCAAGTACAACATTTCTTCTAGTTATTGCATCTGGATTTGGTAATGCTTTTCTAACAACCATAGAACCTGACTTTAATTTGTTGTATAAATCATTTTCATCCATACTATAATCTTTTAAAAGACCCCACTCAAGCAGTTTATCTATCATATTAATCTCAACGATAGTTGGGTCATCAAAATTATCTTCTGAAGTATTTATATAAAATAAAAGTTTGTTTTCAAGGTCTTCTTTTGTTTCGTTACCATCAAGTTTTGCTGTATTGTAAGGTGAATATTTAGTTGGAAATTGAGTAACACCTGCTAAAAGTGCGCATTCTGCTAAAGTTAAATCTTTAGCATCTTTACTAAAATATCCATTAGCACCAGCTTGAACACCGATTAATCCTCTACCAACGAAGAAGTTATTTAAGTAAACTTCAAGAATTTCATTTTTAGTTAAAGTTTTACTCATATCATAAGCGTAGTAAATATCTTTTATTTTACGAGATAAAGTCTTTTGGTCAGTAGTAAGAAGCATTTTAGAAATCTGCATAGGTATAGTACTTCCACCAGGTGATTTATCAGATAAAATATTTATAACAGCTGCTCTTATTAGACCCTTAATATCAACACCATTGTGCTCATAAAATCTTTCGTCTTCTATAGCAACTACTGCATTTATTATATTTGAAGGCATATAATCAATAGGTATTGGCGATTTTTTATTAACAGATTTTACATCTGTCATAAGTTCACCAGTTGCATAGTTTATTTTAGTTGTTTCATAAGTTCTTTTATCAAGTTCTGCTTTTGTTACAGGCTGAACATCTTTAAGGGAAGAAGATACAAGCGCTGTAGCTGCTGCAGAAGCAACAACTAATATAACAAGCAAACATATTCCAATAAATCTCCAAGGTTTACCTTTGTCTTTTTTAGGAGACGGTTTTTGGGGATTATTTTTAGATATAGTACTTTTGTTAGCTGTTTTACTATTAGAAGTACTGGTCTGCTTACGTCTTATTTTATTATCATTAGAATTATTTTTCACAAACACAACCTCCTTACTTGAATTAATATTATACCATAAACTATAAGTATTTTGTAGTGTAATGAATGCTATATTATTTTTTACCTTTATATTTATAAATATGTTTATTATATAAATAAATTAGAAAATAATATTATTTTTTTCATATATATTAAATATATAGTTATTATATAAGGAGCAAAATTGTGAATAGAAGATTAAAAAGACGAAGAAGAAATAATTTTAAAAAGTTTATCATATATTTTTTATTTATTAATATATTTTTTGTTTTTTTTGTAGGTTTTTTGTACATAGATAAAAGCCTAACTCCATCAATAAAAATACTAGCAGAGACTAAAGCTGAAGAAATAGGAAATAGGTCTATAAATAAAGCAGTTGGAGAAATTATAAATGGCAAAATAGCTTATTCTGACCTTATGACAACAAAGATTGATTCAAATGGAAAAATATCTATGATTCAATCAAATACTATAGAAATGAATAAAATAGCATCAGATGTTGCACTTGAAATTCAAAATGAGCTAAAAAAAGTAAAAACAACTACTTCTTATATACCAATAGGTACAGCGCTTAATAGCCCAATACTTGCAAAATATGGACCAAAGCTTAAGTTATCAATAGAACCAATAGGTACAGTTTATGTAAATTTTAAGACTGAATTTGAAGATGCTGGGATAAATCAAACAAGGCATAGAATATATTTAGAAGTTAGTACTCAAGTTGATATTGTTGTGCCACTTATAAGTCAAACAAAAGAAATAAAAGCTCAAGTTCCGATATGCGAAACTATAATAGTTGGTGATGTACCTAATAGTTATGTAAATGTTCCAGAAGAATTATCTCCTAATATGTATGAAACAGAATAAAAGATATCAACAAAATTGTTGATATCTTTTTTATTATAACATCCATTTTATAAATACTGCATATCCGGTTTGAGGATTATTTTCTATTGCGTGTGATATAGCACCTATAATTTTATCGTCTTGAATTATTGGTGCACCACTCATACCCTGAACTATTCCACCAGTCATATTTAAAAGTTTTTCATCTGTTATTTTTATTTTAAAAGTTTTTGACTCTGGTGATAATTGCTTATCTATTTGTAAAATCTCTATATCATATTTTTCTATTTCTGAATTTTTATTTTGAAGAACTAGTTGTGCTTTACCCAACTTAACTTCGTTTAGAGAAGCTATTTTGTATTTCTTTAAATTTTGTGTATCCATTGTAACTATATTACCTTTTATACCAAATGTGTTATTATCTTTAAATTTTCCTACTGAGTGTATTCTCTTAGCATTTAAAAATCCTACATTACCTTTTGTAGATTTTTTTATGGTAGTTTCGTTAGTTGTAAAAATATAGCCATTTTTTATAGGAAGCATTTTACAACAACCAATTCCTATAGGATGACCAACAGCCCCAAAATTATTAGTTTTTGGGTCTATATAGGTAAGTGTTGCAAATCCTGACACACTATTATTTAGATTTAGCTTTTCTAGATTGGACTTTGATGTTTTTAGTTCTAGCTTATTATCTCCTCTAATAATTTCAACTTGAACATAACTATTATTGTCTAAATTATAAAAAACGTCTGAAAAGTCTCTGTAGTTTTCTATTTTTATTTTGTTAATGCTTATCAATCTATCTCCTACTAGAAAGGGGGAGTTTTTAACTTGATTTCTAACTATAACCTGATTTAACTCTGCATCAATTTGAATTATATTACCCATAGGTATTAAATAATCTTCTTCACAATACCCAAAATTAGTAAAAGAAAATAGCATTAAAAATGCTATGTATAAATAAACGCTAAATTTATTTTTAAATTTATTACCCGTAAAAAACATAAAACACCGCCTTTTTTGATTGATTTTAATGTCAATGGTGCTTTGTTTTATTTTACTCATTAAGTTTTTTTTAATTCTCATAAATCTAATAATAAAAACATTACTATAAAAGAAAATAAATGTAAAAATAATTAACTATATTATTTAAATTTACAGTAGTCATACTGAAAATAAATGTAATTAATATTTATAAATAATTAGAGTAGGTTTAATGATTATAAATAAATTTACTAACTTTATTGAGTAATTTTATGATATATCTTGAAAAGACTAGTGTTTATAAACCATAATTTTAAAAATTAAAGAAGTGTATGTAGTTTTTTTACTATTTTTAATAGTTTAACTATAATAACAGATAAAAATAATAAAATTATATACAAAAAAGTAATAATAAAAATTAGTGTTATTGGAAAAATATAATAAAAAAGAAAGGAAAAATTAAACTATGAAAAACTACAAACTATTTTTTATTATATTATTTTTTTGGGTATTTGGAATTCTAATCGATTTGAGTTTATTAAATGAAAAAACATCTGTAGTATCTTTTGTTGAGGAAGATACTAAAAAAAATATAATAATTTGTATAGACCCAGGGCATCAAGAAAAGGGAGATAAAAACTTAGAGCAAGTAGCACCAGGTTCATCTCAAAAAAAGCCAAGAGTATCTCAAGGTGCAACAGGAGTTGCTACAAAAAAGCCAGAGTATGTACTTAATTTAGAAGCATCACTTGTATTAAAAGACATATTACAAAAAAAAGGATATAATGTAATTATGACAAGAGAAAGTCATAATGTAAATATTAGCAATTCAGAAAGAGCAATATTTGCAAATCAAAAAAATGCAAATTTTGTTATAAGAATTCACGCAGATAGTTTAAATGATTCATCAAAAACTGGTGCAAGTATCTTAATTCCATCTAAAGATAATTCAAACACTACATCTATTTATGAAGTAAGTAGTGATTTTGCCAATTTAATCAAAGAAAGTATGGAAAATTCGGGTATAAAGATAAATGGAATATTTGAAAGAAATGATATAACAGGATTTAACTGGTCAAAAGTTCCTGTTGTTATTCTCGAGATGGGATTTTTAAGTAATTATAATGAGGATTTAATGATGTCAGATAAAAATTACCAAAATAAAATGATGGAAAGTGTAGCAAATGGTATAGATAAATACTTTAATAAATAGGGGGAATTTATTTGAAAAGAAAAATAGAGCGAGTATATGGAGTAGCTCTTAAAAAGACTTTTAAAATAGTTAATCCAATAAAAAAGACTATAATAAAAACAGATTGTAAGACTCACTTAAATATTCAAGACCAAGCACTTGAAATTCTTAGGATGTATGGATATAAAAGAGAGTATGATTTTTTTAAAAAACATATTATAAATATTGATAGAGGTCTTGTTTGGGCAGACCAAGACTTTAAATCGTATCATCATTTTTATAATCCAATACATAAAAAAGGAATGTATGGATATGAAGATAATGCACTTACTTTAGCAAAAAAGTATTACAGTAAAGCACTTAAATATTTCTCGTTTGAAAATTATGAAAGAGCTATGTTTTATTTCGGTGCATCTTGTCATTTAATTCAAGATATGACTATACCACATCACGCAAAAGGTAAACTACTTGATAATCATAGACCTTTTGAAATATTTATAAAGAAGAATTACCATAAAATAAATAAATATAAATCTCACGAGAAGCCTATTTTACTTAGTAGTGTTGAATCATATATAGACTATAATTCTTTGTATGCAATAAAAATAGATAACTTATATAAAAATGTATGTGATATTAAGTCTAAATTTTATTTTACATCTATAAAAACTGTAACCATGGCACAAAGAACAACATCAGGAGTTATGATTATGTTTTATGATGATATATTAAATAATATTAAGCATTAGCTATACAAAATATGTATGGCTTTTTTTCTTGATTTAAAATTTAAAAAAATATATTATAAAATTATTATAATTTAATAAGAGGTGAAAAAATGCTAGTTGTTGAAAATGTTAGTCACGGATTTGGTGCAAGAACTATACTTGAAAATGTTTCGTTTAGGCTAAAAAAAGGAGAACATATAGCACTTGTTGGTGCAAATGGAGAAGGAAAATCTACTTTTTTAAATATTATAACTAAAAAATTAATGCCTGATGCTGGAAATATAAAATGGTCTTCAAGAGTAACTGTAGGATATTTAGACCAGCATACAGTACTTGAAAAAGGCAGAACTATAAAAGAAGTTTTACAAGATGCATTTAAGAAAAGCTTTGATTTAGAACAAGAAATGCTTTTAATGTATGATAAAATGGCTGATGCAACTGATGAAGAAATGGCAAAATTAATGGAAGAAACATCAGAAATTCAAACAATACTTGAAAATAGTGGATTTTATATGATAGATGCAAAAATTCAAGAAGTTGCAAATGGTCTAGGATTATCAAGTATTGGACTTGATAAAGATGTAACTGATTTAAGTGGAGGACAAAGAACAAAAGTTTTACTTACAAAACTATTACTTGAAAATCCAACTATTTTAATACTTGATGAGCCTACAAATTATTTAGATGAAGAACATATAACTTGGCTTACAAAGTACCTTAATGATTATGAAAATAGCTTTATATTAGTTTCTCATGATATAAGTTTTATAAATAATACTTGTAATGTAATATATCATATGGAAAATGGTGAACTTAACAGATACAAAGGAAATTATGACGAATTTGTAAGACTTAATGACATTAAAAAACGTCAAGAAGAACAAGCATACGAAAGACAAGTTGAAGAAAGAAAAAGACTTGAAGATTTTGTTCAAAGAAATAAAGCACGTGTTGCTACTCGTGGAATGGCAAATAGTAGACAAAAACAACTTGATAAAATGGAAATACTAGAAAAACCAAAAGAAAAAATAAAACCTACATTTGAATTTAAAGAAGCTAGAACTCCAAGTAGATTTATTTTTGAGGCAAAAGATTTAATATTAGGATATGATGAAGCTTTAACAAAACCACTTAATTTCACTCTTGAGAGAAATCAAAAAATAGCTTTAAAGGGAATAAATGGTATAGGAAAATCTACACTTTTAAAAACTTTACTTGGAATAATAAAGCCATTTTCTGGAGAAGTAACTCACGGTGAATATTTAGAAGTTGGATATTTTGAGCAGGAAAGTTCAAGAGAAAACTCAAATACACCAATGGATGAAGTTTGGGCAGAGTTTCCTGGTCTTAGCAATTTTGAAGTAAGGCAAAGTCTTGCAAAATGTGGTTTAACTAATGAACATATAACAAGTCAAATGAGAGTATTGAGTGGAGGAGAAGCAGCAAAGGTAAGACTTTGTAAGATAATGCTTAAAAATATAAATTTATTAGTACTTGATGAGCCTACTAATCACTTAGATGTTGATGCAAAAGATGAGCTTAAAAAAGCTATAAAAGAATTTAAAGGAACTGTTTTGTTAGTTTCACACGAACCAGATTTTTATAGTGATATAGTAAGTGGTGTTATTAATATCGAAGACTTTACTACAAAAATAGTTTAATATGAATAAAGCTATAAATTTTTTATATTCGATTTTTATAAGTATAAGTATAATCATACTTTGTGTAAACTTTACTTTAAGGTTTAAAGAACTTTATTATTTTGATATAGACTATCTAGACATAGAAAGTATATCTAACTTATCAAAAGAAGAAATAATCCTAAATTATGACTATTTAATTGATTATAATTTAGGATATGAAAAAGAGTTTCATATGCCAACTATCAAATATTCAGAAGAAGGAAAAATTCATTTTGAAGAAGTAAGGGATATTTTTATTAGGTTAAGACAATTATTTGTAGTTTGTAGCTTTATTGGGATAATTGCAATTTACAAAAATATTAAAGAAAAGAATATAAATCTTATTAAGTATGTATCCTTATCCCTTTTTTTGTTACCAATAATATTATTTATACCAATAGTGTTTAATTTTGAAAAAAGTTTTGTTATTTTTCATAAAATATTTTTTAGAAATGATTATTGGATTTTTGACCCTGATTTAGACCCAGTGATAAATATTTTGCCAGCAGAGTTTTTTCTTCATTGTGGAATTATGATACTTTTACTTATATTTTTAAGTAGTATTTTACTTTATACTATATATAAACTTTCTAAAAATAGAATAAATAAAAATTAAAAGGAGGCGTACCTCCTTTTAATTTTTTATAAATTACTAACTATTCTTTTTAGTAACTTCAACAATTTCATAGAATTTATTCATTATAAAGTCAAAGTTATTTTTGTTGTGAGGAAGCATACAACTAGAACAATCTTTTACTCCATTTTCTAAAAATTTTGGATTTCCACCACAGTTTTTACCAAGTGCATAAAGTGGACAAAAACAAAATAAACAGTTAAACTCATCTGGTTTATTAGTTTTATGACAAGGGAAGTATTCACATTCTTTATTGTTAAAAAATTTATGACTCATATTATTTTCCTTTCCAAAATATTTTTACCAATTAGTATTGTAATGGTATAATAATAAAAATAACCAAATAAGTAAACACTAAACAAAAAATAATAAAAGAAGGTGATTTTTTGGAAGATAAAATAGAAAAAGCTTTGTTAGTTGGACTTAATATAACATCAGCTACAAAAAGAGATGATAATATAGATATAAACGAGTCAATGGAAGAATTAAAGGAACTTACAAAGGCTGCTGGTGCAGAAGTTGTTGGAAGTTTAATTCAAAATAGACAATCAAAAGATAGCACTTATTATGTAGGAAAAGGAAAAGTTGAAGAAATAAAAGCATACAGCGATTCACTTGGAGCTACAATGGTAATTTTTAATGATGAATTATCTGGTGCTCATATAAGAAATATAGAAGAAGTTGTTGGGATAAAAATAATAGATAGAACTACTTTAATACTTGATATATTTGCACAAAGAGCTTTAAGTAAGGAAGGTAAACTTCAAGTTGAACTTGCTCAACTTAAATATAGACTACCAAGGCTTTATGGAATAGGTGGGCAGATGAGTAGAACTGGTGCTGGGATTGGAACTAGAGGACCAGGAGAGCAAAAACTTGAAATTGATAAAAGAAATATACTAAATAAAGCAGCTGATATAAGAAGAGAATTAAGAGAAGTTAAAAAAAATAGAGAAACTCAAAGAGTTCAAAGATTAAAGTCAAACCTTCCTATAGTAGCACTTGTTGGGTATACTAATGCAGGTAAATCGACACTTTTAAATGAGTTAATAAAAACTCATAAAGATTATGATAAAGAAAAAGAAGTAATGGCAAAAGATATGCTTTTTGCAACTCTTGATGTTACATTAAGAAAAGCTATTTTACCTAATAAAAAAGAATTTTTAGTAGTTGATACAGTAGGGTTTGTAAGTAAACTTCCACACGACTTGGTTGAAGCATTTAAAGCAACACTTGAGGAAGTGAAGTATGCAGATTTAATATTACATGTTATTGATGCTACAAACTCAAGTTATGAGCTTCAAAAAAATACCACAGAGTCTGTTTTAAAAGAGCTTAATGTAACTGATAAGCCAATAATTTTAGTTTATAATAAAATAGATAAATTAGAACTTGATATTTATCCTAAAAATAGAGAAGACATTATTTATATTTCTGCTAAAAAAGGTATAAATATGGACAAACTTTTAAATATGATTCAACAAGCAGTTATGAAGAATACATACGATGTTTTTCTTTTACTGCCTTATGATAAAGGTCATATATTTAGTAAAATAAAAGATAAGTATAGCGTTGATGAATTTGAATACGTTGAAGATGGAACTAAATTAAGAGTTAGTTTAGATGAAGAAGACTATAATATTTACAAAGAGTATATAATAAAAGGTTAGGACTAAATATTAATATAAATTTTAGTTTATACTATAATTGGGCTATAAGCATTTGGGAGGGTTTTTATGGCTAATTATAAAACTTTACACGAGTTTTCAAGTGATGAAATTATAATAGAAAAATCTACTTTTATAGGATATGCAAAGCCTATAAAAACTGAAGAAGAGGCAGTTGAGTTTATTAATGAGATAAAGAAAAAACATAAAGATGCAACTCATAACGTTTGGGCATATACGGTCGGCAAAAATATGAATATACAAAGATATAGTGATGATGGTGAGCCTCAAGGAACTGCTGGAATTCCAACTCTTGAAGTAATAAAAAAAGAAGACTTAAGAGATGTGGTTGTAGTTGTTACTAGATATTTTGGTGGTGTAAAACTTGGTGCAGGAGGGCTTGTTAGAGCGTACACTAAAGGAGCAAAAATTGGAATAGAGTCAGCTAAGATAGTTGAAAAAGTTTTATACAAAGAAGTTAGAATAAAAATAGACTACAATCAACTTGGAAAAGTTCAAAATGAGATTATGAATATGAATTATTTTGTGAAAGATACTTTATACTTAAATGATGTTGAACTTATTATTTATTCAAGAAAAGAAAGAGTAGATGAATTTGTAAATAAAATAACTGATATAACTAGGGCAACTGCAAATATTACTGTATTAGATGAGTTTTATTTATCTGAAAAAGATGGAGAAATATTAATTTAATGTGAATAGATTAGTTATATAAACTATTTATTATGTTATATTTTAAGAGGGGAACTAATTCCCCTTATTTTTTTTCATACAAATACCTTTTTTAACCTCAATGCATCCAACTATAAATAAAAATATACCAAAAACTTTTTTTAATATGTTTGATGAGATATAATTTGCTAAAAATGAACCACATATTGCTCCAAGAACTCCAAATATTGCTATTGACTTTATTATACTAAATTCAACTTTTTTATTTTTGATGTGAATTATAAGTGCAAATATAGTCATTGGGATTGATGAGAGTAAATTTACACTTTGGGCAATTTTTGGGTCTATATTCGTAAATAATATTAGTGCAGGAATTAAAATAGTTCCTCCACCCATTCCCATTCCACCTATAATTCCAGCAAAAAAACCTATAATATAGTTTATCATTAAAACACCATCCTTATAGATGCTATTATCATTATTATTCCAAAAGTAATTCTAAGAAATTTTCCTGTAACTTTACAAAGGAGTTTTGCACCAACTACACCACCAACTATACTTCCTATTGCAACTTGATATGTAAGTTTTATATCGTAAGTTCCTTTTGAAATATAAATAATAGAACTTGTAGTAGTTAGAAAAATTATTATACCAAGTGCTGTTGCATGAGATTTATGTTCTTCGATTTTTAAAATATTATTTAGTATTGGAACTAAGAGTGTTCCACCACCAGAACCAAAAATACCATTAATAAATCCCGTAAAAATTCCTATAAAAGCATTTTTTATACTAAAAGTATTCTTTTTCATTAAATCACCTTTTTAAGTTATTTTTAGCAAAATTACATTTTAATATTTATATACAAATAAAAAATATAATATATATTTTATAGAATTTATTATTATGGTATAATTTAGTTAGATTTTTATAAATATTTGAGGGGTTTTTATGGCAGGAATTTTTGGAAAAATAGCATCAGATACTTTAGGATTATCTGATATAGGAAAAATAATATCTCCAAGTGATTTTGACAAAGTTGATGGAGATGATTATATATTTCATGAGGATAACGAAAAAATATTTTTTGTTATAAAATCAAAATCAGATGAGTATGTATTTACAAACTATGCTGTAATACATGTTGACGGCTCTAGTGCTGTTTCTAAAAAAAGAGTAGTAAATAGATATGAGTTTTTAAACTATTATGTGAGTAATGTTTTTATAGAAACTGCTGGGCATATTGATTTAGATGTTGAAATAAAATTTAGTTTAGGTAATATAAGTTTTAGTATAGATGTGGATAAAAATCAAATAGAACAACTAAAAGATCTTTACAAAGCTTTATTTGAAATAGGAAGAATACAATATTTTAATAATATGTATCTTGAAAATAATAAAAATAGTTTAGATTTAGCAAGTAGTGTTTTTAGTAAGTCAGGAATACAACAAAATGAATCTATTGTAGATGCTTATAAAAATATAGTAGAGTTTAACAATAAATTTTTAAATGAAAGTATAAAAGAATTTAAGCAAAGAGACTTTTCAGAAACTTTCTTAAAATATATTCAGGCATAATTTATAAAAAAGATATTGCTTTTTGCAATATCTCTTTTAGTATTGTTATAACTTAAAAATATATTGTATAATCAATATAATATTATAATAACTTTAGGGAGAAGTTTATGGAATTTAATGATAAATTTTCAGGAACTATATATTTAAGAAAAATAAAAAAAAGAAATAGATTAGAAATAGATAATACTTATAATATAAATTCAACACAAAATGAAGATGAATATGCATATAAATTTAAAGATAATGAAGGTAAAGATATAATATTAAGAACTGAAAAAGTTAAAGAAACTATACAAGAACATCATGAAGATGTTAATGTTTATGAAAAAGGAAAAGAAGTAAAGATAAGTGATTTTACAGAAAATGAATTATCAGAAGAAATAAATATCAATAAAGTAGATGATAGTGAAAATACAGAAAATTATTTATTAGACATTAAATCAAATGAAGAATCAGATATTGAAAATATCGAAAATATAGAAAAAAATGAAGAAAGTATAAATAATAATGTTGGAGAAGATGATGAAGAATTTGAAGATGTAGAGTTAGCAACTTCAAAATATATTATTAATAACTTTTTTATTCATCAAAAAGAAGCTATAAAATCATTAAATCAAAGTAATGAAAATGATATTTATAAAGCTATTTTGGTTATACCAAATAATGGTGGAAAAACTTTTACTGGAGTTTACTGGGCTCTTAATAATATTATAGGAAGCAAAAAGAAGGTACTTTGGATTAGTAGCAGATATGACTCTTTGGAAAAAGTAAAAAGCTCTTTATTTGATTTATCTGGAGAGGAAAATATACCAAATATAAATAGTTTTAATTATAGGATTATATCAAAGAACTATGATAAAATAAGTAATTTACAAAAAGATGATGATTTTGTAGTGCTATCAAGTCTTATTTTAAACAAAGATGAAAAACATTTAAAAAATTGGATAGAAAATAATAAAGATAGTATTTGTTTAATAATTGATGAAGCTAACTATGCAATTTCAAATGTATATAAAAATGTAATTAATATATTAGAAAATAACTGTAAAAATTATCTAAAAATAATAGGTCTTACATCTAGTATTAGAAGAAACGAAGAAAATAATGTTGGAGTTTTATCTAAAATATTTACAGATGGAATATGTCATATAACTACTATAGGTTCTCTTATAAATAGAGAAATATTATCAAAGCCAACTATGAAAGAATACTATACAGATATAGAAATATATAGTGATTTTGATGATATTGAAGAAGAAATATCTCATAATGATGAAAGAAATAACTTTATAGTTAACACTTATATAGATTTTAGTAATAAAAAAGAGTCTTATAAAAATACTTTAATAATTACTTACAACGAAAATCAAGCGAAAGTTATTAAAAATTTACTTTTAGAAAAAGATATAAAATGTGATATTTTATTACCTGATGATGAGCCTGAAGTTAAAAGTCAAAAAGTAGATAATTTTGAAAACTCAGAAATAGATGTTTTGATAGATTTTTGTATGGAAGTTGAAAAGTTTAAGCTAAAAAACCTTGAAAATATATTTATAGCAAAACTTATAACATCAACTATTGAAATGAACCAAATAATATCTATTGGAATAAATGGTGATATATTAGATGGAAAAAATGAACTTTTTATAATAAGTTTTATTGATAATTATAAACACAATATAGATTTTATAAATCCAAGTAACATTATAGATTTGTATGTTGGAAAAGAGGAAAATCACTACTATAAAAGTAGCCTAGAAAAAACCTTAATACCAAATAAATTAATGTATGAATTTAGAAATATAAATAATATAAGTTATAAAAACCTTCCAGAAAAATATATTGACTTAATACCTATTGGAAGTTATATTTTTAATTTATTTAATGAGAGTGTGTATTTTAATAAAATCTGTGAAGTTTTAGTTTTTGAAAATTTAAAAGAGCCATATCAAAATATGATTGATAATTTAGAAGAGATATTTAACTCTTGTGAAATTAGCTTAAACACAATTATTTTAGGAGAAGATTTAGAAAATAGTAGTGAAGATTTAGAAGTAGAAAATAAAGATACAGAAGAAATAACAGAAAATAATATTGAACAAATAGATGAAAATAAAGAAAACGAACTAATAGAAGAATTAGAAGAAAATATAAACAATGAAAACGAACTATTGAAAGAATTACAAGAAGATATAAATAATGAATATGATTTAGATAGTGTAGAAATTTTTAGATTAACTCTTTTAGAAGATGAATTAGAAAAATTATATAACTATGTTTTAGAAAATATATTTAAAGACTATAAAATAGAATATGGGTTTAATAAGAAAGACTTATTTGATATATTTAACTATTTTTATTTAACTAGTGAAAAACCAGACTTTTACCATTTTAAAGATAGAGAAAAATATGATTTAGAAAAACTTGCAAATGAAATAATAGATTATGACCTTAGTTCTAAGAAAGAGTATGAGTATTTGAATGTTGAATGGAACAATGAATTAAATGCTTGGAAAAAATACTTTAGTAACAACAAAGATATATTTTTTAAGGAAGTTCATAGAGTAAAAGATTATTTATACAGTAGTAAGTCAGAGGTAGAAGAAAATAAAGAAGTAAAAGACTATAAAAAACTTTCACTTATTGAGCTTTATAAAGAAGATAGAGATTACTATGAAAATTTAAAAGAAAAAGTTTTTGATAAATATAAGCACAAAGAAGGTTATTACGAAGTATCAAATTTTAAATCTATGTATAAAAGAGATTTTGAAATAAATTATATAAAACCTTTAAGTGAGGGTGGTTTAACAGTTATCGAGAACTTAGAATTATCTCCTAGACTTGAGAATATATCTGACAAAGATGAAGCTATAGATTTAGATTACCTAAAAATAAAGATAGAGTCAGTATATAGTAATAAAAGATACAACACATCTTTAAAATACCTAAATGAATATCTAAAAGTAAAAAAAGATATTTGGGCATTAAATTTAATTGGTAATTGTTATCTTTACCAAAAAAAATACAAAGAAGCCTTAAGATATTACTATGAAATTATTGAAATAGACGAGTTTAATGAAGAAGCTAATTTCAAAATAGCATATATATATTCAAAAACAAAAAAAGATGATATGTCATTAAATTATTATGATAAAGTTATAGATATTAATGATAAAAATGTTAATGCTTTTCATAATAAAGGTATTATATTAAATGATATGGAATGTTTTGATGAGGCTTTAGAATGTTTTGATAAATTTCTTGAAATAGAACTTGATGATGAAGTTTTAAATTTAAAAGGAAATATATTATGTGATATGGAAAGATATGAAGAAGGTGCAAAGTGCTACGAAAAAGCAATAGAAGTTTGCAAAGATAATAAGTATCTTGTAAAAATATTTAATAAATTTGGTAAAAAGAATAAGCCAAGATTATAAAAAGGTGTGTATAGTTCACACCTTTAATTTTTTCTCTCGATTTCAATATATAAGTTATTTTCTCTTTTTTCGACTATTGCAGAGTCTATCATAGAACCAATTAAAAAAAGTTCATCTCCACTAGCATCATCACCCATTAGTTCCCAATAAAATCCTTCAACTTCGCATTGTCTTGGAATATTTAAAATATCTCTTAAATCATCTATATCTTCATCACTAAATTTAGTATTGTAAATAGTTAAAAAAACTTTGGAAAGATTACTTTCTTTTTTTATTTTTATATCCATTTCATTAGAATCATTTTTTAGAAAAAAAGTACTTATCTCATCAATTAAACCTGTTAGTTTTTTTACTTCACAATCCATTTTATTTTCTCCTTTCAAAAAAAGCATCTAGTATAGGAAGTAAAAAACCAGCTACAAGACCACCTGCAAATCCGTTGTTGTATAAATTTACTCCTCCGTGTATTATACCAACATTAGTTGCTAAAATAAAGTGTAATATTCCTGCTAAAATACCTATTGTAAATCCGTACACTCCAGAAATAGGGGCAAGTGTAGTTGAAAATAGCATTGTTATTATTACTGAAGTTGATGTTATATCTTTATCTAAGAATAAAGCAGTAGCTAAAACTCCAATTATTATTGGTAAGCAATTTTTAAGATGCTTTCCAAAAGCACTAAACCCAACAACTGTAAAAATACCAGCAATAACAGGACCATTTATAACACCACCAATAGAAAGTACAAATATCATACATAAAATACCCATAATACCCATATTAAAAAATGTTAAGCCGTAGCCAACAAGATATGTATAATCTGTAACAACTTTACCACTATAACTAAATATTATTTTAAATTGTTTTAAACAGTCCTTATTAACATAAACACCAATTGTCATCAAGTATAAAAAAAGTATTAAGAGAGTAAAAATAATAAAATAATTATTTCTCTCATATAAAATACTTACAGGCTCAATATTTATATCAAGACTTCTAAGTGAACTTGTAAGGACTGTTCCTAAAATACCAGCAGTAAATCCAAGATTATAAATATTATACCCATCATAAAATTTAACCATATGAGATGCAAGTGGTGTAACTATAAACCCTATGAATGTACCAAACGAAATACCTATAAGTACACTTATTTTTTCTGGTAAAATATCTAAAAAGCTAATTTCACTAACTACAGGTGCGAGTGAAGTTGCAAACATTATGGATACTATTATATTTTTAAATTCAATTTTCTTTCTTATACTATAAAGAAATCCACCAAAATATATAGGGAATATATTGAATATATTTTTTCCAAAAAATGAAAATCCCATAACAGTCAAATATGCAGCTATTATAAGACCATTAATTCTTAGCTTGTATTTTCTTATTAAGTATAAATTAAAAAATCCTATCAAACTTACATTAATAAAAGTTGCTCCAATTCCACCAACTGCCAAAAAATCAGTTATGAGAATTGTTGGCGATAATATTATATTTTTAAGACCAGACTTTAATGAAGAATCAATTCCTGACTCATAATATGAATAAGCTATTCCAAAAATAAAAAATACTACTGGAAAAACGGCAAATATTTTTAATTTGTCTTCTTTGTGAAGTTCTTTCTCGTTATGTTTACAAATAAGCATTAAACTCCCCCTTTATAATTTATTTTAACATATATATACTCAAATCTTAAAAAATATTTGAAATTTTGAAAAGTTTAAATATATAACTTTATTATAATAAAATTAAAAATGTGGTATAATAAGGAAAATGTATAAGAAAAAGAAAGGAAATATTATGAGAGCTAAAATAGAAAAGACTGTTGAATGGTTAAGACAAAAAGTTAAAGAAGCAAATTGTAACGGGCTTATAGTTGGAGTTAGTGGTGGAATTGATTCTGCTGTTGTTACTTACTTAATAAAAAAAGCATTTCCAGATAATTCTATGGGAGTGATTATGAGTATAAAAAGTAATCCAAATGATAGATTAGATGCTTTAAAAGTTATAGATGGTTGTAAAATTGAATATTTAGATTTGGATTTAACTGATGAACAAGAAGGTATACTTACTAAAGTAATTGATAACTTAAAAGATAAAAATTTATACAAAGAAGAAAATTTAAGAATGACTGATGCAAACTTAAGAGCAAGAACTAGAATGGCTACTGTTTATACTATTGCAAATAATTTAGGATATTTAGTAGTTGGAACTGACAATGCAGCAGAAATTCATACAGGATATTTCACAAAGTATGGTGATGGAGGGGTAGATTTAGTACCACTTGCAAACCTTACAAAAAGAGAAGTGTATGAGTGGGCAAAAATACTTGGAGTTCACGAAGATATTATAAATAAAGCTCCTTCAGCTGGTCTTTGGGAAGGACAAACTGATGAAAATGAAATGGGAACAACTTATAATTATATAGATGATATAGTTGAAGGTAAATTTGAAAATGTTCCTCAAAAAGATAGGGAAATAATAGATAGACTTCATAGAATAAGTGAGCATAAGAGAAATACACCATCAGCTCCTCCAAAATTTTAATATTAAAAATTAATAAATTTATGATATAATATATTAGAAATTACAGTTTGAGAGTGATGATTTCCATAAAAATAAAACCTACTTCTATAAAAAGGAAGTAGGTGGAAGTATGGAAATAATTAGATTAATTATAAATAACTCAGATGCTTTAATAATAAGTATTTTGGGTGCTTTTATTTATGATAAACTAAAAATCACTCTTAAGGGCGATAAGAGTGATTCAAAAAAATAAAACAACTATTAATTTATTTTATTGAAACCACACTCTAATGCAAAAAAGACTGTAATTTCTTTTTTATATTAATATTATACTACATTTTTGATAAAAATAAACTACTTTTTGAATAAACTTATAATTTACTAAATTATTTAGGTATGTTAGAATTTTATAGTAAAAATTATACATAAGGAGCGTGAATTATGGGACGTATAGGAAATATAATAAATAAAAAAGGAAAACAAGATGCTAAAAGAGCGAAAGTTTTTACTAAGCATTCAAGAGCAATAGCAGTTGCAGCAAAAGAGGGTGGAAAAGACCCAGAGTACAATGCTGCACTTAAAACTGCAATAGAAAAAGCTAAGGCTGACAATATGCCAAATGACAATATAGATAGAGCTATTTTAAAAGGAGCAGGAGCAGGAGCTAATGAAAACTATGAAACAATAGTTTATGAAGGTTATGGTCCAGCAGGAGTTGCTGTAATAGTTGAAGCTTTAACTGATAATAAAAATAGAACAGCAGGAAATGTTAGATATTACTTTGATAAAAATGGTGGAAATTTAGGTACTAGTGGTTGTGTTTCTTTTATGTTTGATAAAAAAGGTCAAATATTAATAGAAGCAAGTGATAGTATTGATGAAGAAGAATTAATGGATTTATCACTTGAAGCTGGAGCAGAAGATTTTATAACAGAGGAAGACGGATATGAAATAATAACAACACCAGAAGATTTTTCTAATGTAAGAGATGTACTTCAAGAAAAAGGTTATAATTTTATATCTGCAGATATAAAAATGATACCTCAAACAACAACTGTTTTAACTGATGAAGAGCAAATAAAATCAATGAATAAAATGATTGATATGCTTGAAGATGATGATGATGTTCAAAATATATATCATAATTTAGAGATTACAGAGTAAAATAAAAGTGTCATATAAACAATTTTTATTGTTTTGTGACACTTTTTTATTTTTATCAAACTTACCAAAATAAAAATGAGTTAATACCATAATAATTATTTCATTATGAAAATAATAAATTTTATAATAGATTGTATTAACATTATTTCTAAATATTAATATAATATATAAAATAAAAAAATGAAATTTATTAAAATAATTATTTCATTTTTAAGTATTATGTGATAGTATAAAATTATTATTTCAATTAAGGAGATTATTATGGGAAAAAATTTAACTATAAAAATTTTTGTAGCAATAGGTCTTGGTATAGTTTTTGGTATGTTTTTAAATATGCTTGAGCCAAGTACTTTTAAAGATGATTTTATATTAGGTGGAATACTTAAATTATTAGGTACGGGATTTTTAAATCTAATAAAAATGCTTGTAGTACCATTAGTATTTACTTCTTTAGTATGTGGAGCATCAAGTATGGACGATGTTAAAAAACTTGGTAGAATAGGTGGGAAAACACTTGGTTTTTATATGTTAACAACGGCACTTGCTATAAGTATTTCATTATTTATTGCAAAAATTATAAATCCTGGAAATGGACTTGATATGTCAAGTGTTATAGTAGAAGAGCCAAAAATATCAGAAAATCAACCTATAATTGATACTTTATTAAATATAATTCCGACAAATCCGATACAATCACTTGCAAATGGTGATATGTTACAAATAATATTATTTTCACTTCTTGTTGGAATTTCAATAAATATGATAGGAGAGAAAGGAAAAATTGTAAAAGAATTTTTTGATGCATTAAATGAAATGTGTATGAAATTAGTTTCAATGATAATGTCATTAGCACCAGTTGGAGTTTTTGCATTAATATCTAATACTTTTGCAACAACTGGAATAAAGGCAATTTTTTCTCTTATGTTATTTATCTTTACGGTGTATTTAATACTTTTAGTACAAGCATTTTTAGTTTATGGTATGCTTGCTAAAGCTTTTACAGGTCTTAAACTTAAGCCATTTTTAAAAGAATTTTTTGAAATTGCTTTAGTTACATTTTCAACTGCATCAAGCAATGCATCAATACCTCTTAGCTTAGAAAAAATGGATAAATTAGGAGTTAATAAATCTATTTCTTCATTTACAATACCATTTGGTGCTACTATTAATATGGATGGTACTGCTATAATGCAAGGAGTTTCTTGTATATTTATAGCACAAATTTATGGGATAGATTTAACTATACAAAACTTTTTAACTATTATATTAACAGCTACACTTGCATCAGTTGGAACTGCTGGAGTACCTGGTGTTGGTATGATAACATTATCTATGGTATTATCATCAGTTGGACTTCCTCTAGAAGGTATTGGTCTTATAATGGGTATTGATAGAATACTGGATATGGGTAGAACTACTGTAAATGTAATGGGAGATTGTATATGTACATTAATTATAAGTAGTAGTGAAAAAGAACTTGATAGAGAAAAATATTATAAAAAAGATGTTTCTATACAATAGAATTAACCCTTTAAAGTAGACACAAGTATATAATACTTGTAAGATATTACTTTAAGGGGTAATTTTATTTGAAGAAATAATAATTTGAAATATTTTAATTAAACCTTAACATACAATATTTTATATTAAGTATATTATTTATAAAAATATATTGACATAAGGAAAACGAAATTCTATTATATTAATAATATAATAGAATTAATAGAAATTATAATTAATAAAAAACACTATAATTCACATATATAATATTATTTGGGAGGAGAGCATATGAGGTATAATTTTGATAAAGTAGTTGATAGAGTAGGAACAAATTCAATCAAATGGGACTTTATGGATAGGTTTATAAGTAAAGATAGTAGTTGTATACCTTTATGGATAGCTGATATGGATTTTGAATGTGCAAAGCCAATAGTTGATGCAATTGAAAAAAGAGCTAAGCATTTAGTTTTTGGTTATAGTGATAAACCGGACTCATATTATGAATCTGTAGTAAAGTGGATGAAAAAAAGACATAACTGGGATATTACAAAAGAAAGTATATGTGTTACTCCAGGTATAGTTAAGGCTTTAAGTTTTATTGTACAAACTTATACAGACAAGGGAGACGGAGTAATTATTCAAACACCTGTATACGGTCCTTTTACTAAAGTTGTTGAAAATAATGGTCGTGTTGTTTATGATAATAGACTTAAATATGAAAATAATAGATATACAATAGATTTTGAAGATTTAGAGAAAAAAGCTAAAAACCCTTCTGTAAAACTAATGATATTATGTAGCCCACATAACCCTATCTCTCGTGTGTGGACTAAAGAGGAGCTTACTAGAATTGGTCAAATATGTATAGATAATAATGTAATGGTAGTTTCAGATGAGATACATTCAGATATTATATACAAAGGACACAAGCATACACCTTTTGCATCAATTTCAGAGGAGTTTGCAAATAATTGTATTGTGTGTAGTGCTCCTAGTAAGACTTTTAATATTGCAGGACTAGAAACTTCAAATATAATAATATATAATGAGAAAATACGTAAAGAATATCTTAAGACTTTAGATAGAATGGGAATAAAAGGTCATAATCCATTCGGTATTGTTGCAACTGAGGCAGCTTATAATGAGGCAGAAGATTGGGTTGAGCAAGTTATAGATTACCTAGAAGAAAATGTTAAATTTGTTGAGACATTTTTAGAAGAAAAAATACCTAATATAAAATTAGTAAAACCAGAAGGTACATTTCTTTTATGGTTAGACTTTACAAGCCTTGGACTTGATGGTAGTGAACTTAAATCATTTTTAGAAAAAGAAGCTAAAATAGCCTTAGACCAAGGAGTTAACTTTGGTAAAGCTGGTATAGGTTTTGCTAGATTAAATATAGGATGTTCAAGAAAAACAATTGAATTAGCATTAGCTAGGTTAGAAAAGGCCATAAATAAGAAATAAATTAACAGAGAGTCTAATTATTTTTATTTTAAGTTTATTGGTAAAAGTGAATATATAGGATAAAATTAAAGAGCTAGTATTTGGATAATTTGTTCATATATTAACTCTTATAGCTACTTTGTCTTATTATATATAATTTACTTTATTTAGAAAATTAAACTTTAACTATCATAGTAGATTTATATATAAAAAATTAAAGGATTAGTATTTTGATAGCATTGCATAAACTAATCCTTATTTATATTAAATTACTTTATTTAAAAATTATATTTTTGATTAATTATAATATATATATTTTCTTAATACTTTATATAATAGATTTAATTTTATAAAACTGGAGATAAAAGTCTTGAAATAGACTCTTTTATTCTAACAACCTTTGACCTTGAGTTATACATATCTAAAGTTATTTCTTTTGATTTTTCTAAATCATTTTCAAATGCTTTTCTTTGGGTTATAGCAATTTCTTTTGAATACATAAATGCATTTATTTCAAAGTTAAGCTCAAAACTTCTTATATCCATATTTGCAGTACCTATTGAGCAAACTTTATCATCAATTACTATAGTTTTTGCGTGTAAAAATGCAGTATCATCATAATTATAAACTTTAGCACCATACTTTATAAGTTCTCCAGCATAAGAAGAAGATGCCCAATAAACAAATGGATGGTCGGGTTTACCTGGAAACATTATTCTAACATCAACACCAGAAAAACAAGCAATTTTTAACGTTTCTGTAAGTGCTCTATCTATAATAAAATAAGGACTTTGAATATAAATATATTTTTTTGCATTTTGTATCATTTTCATATATCCAAACTTTATCTCGTCAAGTTCTATATTATCTGGACCGCTAGAAACTATTTGAACAGGAAGATAATCACAATTTACATATTCTATTTTTTCGTTAAAATACTTACTAAGATCCATATATTCATTAGTTGCATATCTCCAATCAAGCCAAAACCTCATATTAAGGTCTCTTATACAATCTCCATTCATTTTAAGATGAGTATCTCTCCAATAACCAAATCTAGGATTTTTTCCAAGATATTCATCTCCAACATTATTACCACCTAAAAAACCAACTCTATTATCTATAACAACAATCTTACGATGATTTCTATAATTAACATTAACATTAAAAAGCTTCATAAAAGAAGGGAAGAAACAACCAACTTTAACGCCAGCATCTATTAGTTTATTTATTGTTTTATCTTTTAAAGTTCTACTTCCAACACCGTCATATAAAAATCTAATTTCAACACCATTTTTAGCTTTATCAATTAATATATCTATTATTTCATTTCCGATATTATCATCTTTAAAAATATAAAATTCTATGTTTATAAATTTTGTTGCTTTTTTTAGTTCATCAAGGAGTGAGTTAAAAAACTCAGTTGAATCTGAATAAATATCTATTTTATTATTAGTAGTTAGTACAGCATTATTAGCATTTGAGAGAGAATAAATCATATCTTTAAACTCAACTAATTCATTATTTATAGAGTTATTTTTGCTTAATTCTTTATGATTTTTAGTTATTTCTTCTTTCAATGCATTATTCTCTGCTTTTTTAAGTTTAAACATGTTTTCTTTTGCAATAGTTCTACCAAAAGCCATATAAATAAAAAATCCTGAAACAGGAATTAAACTAAGAATTAATATCCAAGCAAAAGTTGTTTCTGTACTTCTTCTTTCTTTAAAAATAAGGCTTATAACAACTAAAAAATTTATTACATAAATAGATGTTATAAATATTTCATACCAGTATCCTTCCAAATAACTAATTATAAAAATCACCTCTTTTTTTAAATATTTAATTAGATATTATTCTATCACAATTATAAATAATTTGTAAAAACAAAAAGTACATCAAATGATGTACTTTTATTAACTACTTTTGCTAACTTCTTTTTTATCTTCTTTTAAGAATATAAAGTTATATATAAATGCAATAAATATCATACCACCTAATATATTACCAATAGTAACTGGTATTAAATTGTTCATAAATATATTTGGTATATTTATTACAGAAGTGTCAGCCACAGTTTTGTGAGCAGCTTCTAAATACATAGGATTTAATTTATTAAACAATCCTGAGAATAAGTATCCCATATTTGCAACACTATGCTCAAATCCTGTACATACGAATAAGAATACACCAAAAAATCCTGTAAATACTTTTCCTACAACGTCTTTTGCAGCATAAGTCATCCAAACAGTAGCACAAACTAACCAGTTACATAAAATACCTGATGCAATAAGAGCTATCCAGTCATAACTAAGCTTACCAATTGCATTTTTAACTATTACTCCCCCATAAAGTCCACTTGACCAATCAAAAACTCCAGATAAAGTAACTAATCCACTAACTACTAAAGCTCCAAGTAAATTTCCTATCCAAACAAGAGCCCAATTAGTAAATGCTCTACTCCAAGTAACTTTCTTTTGAAGAGCTGCTAAAGTTATTAGTATATTACCTGTAAATAAGTCAGCTCCTGCAATCAATACTAAAATAAGTCCAGTAGGGAACATTAGTCCTGCAACTGCTTTTCCTAGTCCATAAGTTGCTGGGTTTGCAAGTAAATTATAAGATGCAGCAACAGAACCAAAAACACCAAATGAAATATAAGCACCTGCTAAAAATGCAGAAGCTAAAACTTTTGATGGTTTCATAGTTGCCTTTTTTATTCCAGCTTCAACTGTATATGAGGCAATCTCAGCCGGAGTAAGCATTTTTTTATCAGACATACCTTAATTCTCCTTCTTTTTATCAAAATATATATGAAAATAACAACTAAGATTATACAATAAATGATTTATTTTGTATACAATAATAATTATTTTATTTATATCAAAATTACCTTATTAGATGTTTATATATTGTTATTTTTTTTTTAATACATTATTATATTAGTTGTAAATGATTAATATAGTAATTATATAATCAAAAGGAGGAGTTTTGATGTATAGCGAAATAACTAAGTTTGTTGATATAGATAGTATAAAATTTAATGAGCCTATGAAAAATCATACATCTTTTAGAGTAGGTGGTTTGGCTGATGTTTTGGTAAAGCCAAAAAGTGAAGAAGAAATAATAAATTTAATAAAGTATTTAAAAGAAAATTCTATACCTTACTTTGTAATGGGAAATGGGTCTAATTTATTAGTAAAAGATGGTGGAATTAGAGGAGTAGTAATAAAAATCTCAAAAGAATTTAGTGACTTTAAAATCGACGGAAATAAAATTTTTGTAAGTGCTGGTTGTATGTTATCAGTTATTGGAAAAGCTTTATTAAAAGAAGGACTTACTGGATTTGAATTTGCATCAGGTATTCCTGGAACTATTGGTGGTGCATTAACTATGAATGCAGGTGCTTATGGTGGAGAAATGAAAGATATTGTAAGAGAAGTTAAAGTAATTGATGAAAATGGAGATATAAAAATTTTAACTAATGAAGAAATGGAGTTTTCATATAGAAAGAGTATATTAAATAGGAAAAATTATGTTATTTTATCAGCAACATTAGAACTTAACAAAGGGAATATTGATGAGATAAAAGACACTATGAATGAAATAACTAAAAAGAGAGTTACTAATCAGCCTCTTAATATGCCAAGTGCTGGAAGTACATTCAAAAGACCAGAAGGATACTTTGCTGCAAAGCTAATAGAAGATGCAGGTCTTAAGGGACTAAAGTTAAGAGGAGCACAAGTTTCAGATAAGCATAGTGGATTTATAATAAATAATGGTGATGCAACTGCAAAAGATTTACTAAATTTGATGTATATAGTTAAAAATATTGTAAAATCTAAGTTTAATATACAATTAGAAGAGGAAGTTAAAATAATTGGAGAGGACTAAAGATGAAAATACTTGCAGATTATCACACACATACAAAATATAGTCACGGAGCTGGTACAATAGAAGAAAATGTCTTAAAAGCTATTGAACTTGGTATCAAAAAAATTGGAATATCAGACCACGGATATAAGCATTTACTTTATGGTATAAAATTAGATGATATTTTTAAGATGAGAGAAGAAATAGATAAATTAAATGAAAAATATAATCAAATAGATATATTACTTGGTATGGAGTGTAATGTACTTGATGATAAAGGCAATATAGATACTAATGATAAAGTGTTGGAAGTTTGCGATTATATAATGGCAGGATACCATTTTGGTTCAACTCCAATATCATTTGATTCTTTGATGAATCACTTTAATAATTCTACAATAAAAGGAAAAAAAGCAAAGGAATACAATACAAAAGCTATAATAAATGCAATGAAAAATAACGATATATTTATAATAACTCACCCAGGAGATAAGGGAGAAGTATATATTGAAGAAGTAGCAAAAGTTGCAAAAGATACTAATACAAATCTTGAAATAAATAGTAGTCACGGTTTTTTAACTGTAGAACAACTGAAAAAAATAAAAGATATAAACTGTAACTTTATAGTTGGTTCTGATGCACACAAACCAAGTGATGTTGGAAATTTTGATGTGGCTATTGATATAATAAAAAAGTCAAAAATAGATGTTTCGTATGTTAAGAATATAGTTTTATAAAAGGAGGGATTTTTATGAAGTTTGTGATAATAACAGGACTTTCAGGCTCTGGAAAAAGTGAGGCAATGAAATCTTTAGAAGATATAGGATTTTATTGTGTTGATAATTTACCACCAACTTTAATAGTAAAATTTGCAGAGCTTTGTTATCAACCAAATTCAAGTATAGACAAAGTTGCACTTGGTGTTGATATAAGAGGAAGAAAGTTTTTTGAGAAATTGTATGAAAGTTTAAATCAACTAGAAGAATTAATGTATGATTATGAAATACTTTATCTTGATTGTTCTGATGAAGTACTTCTTAAACGATACAAAATGACAAGAAGAAATCACCCATTATCAAAAGATATTCAAATACCAGATGGTATAAAAAAAGAAAGAAGTATTATGGAGCCACTTAAATCAAAATCAAGTTGTATAATAGATACAACTAATATGAAACCAAAAAATTTAAAAGAAGAAATAGAAAAAATATATTCAGATGGAAAAGTAAATTCAAAGCTTACAATTTCTGTTGTATCTTTTGGATTTAAGCACGGTATACCTTCTGATTGTGATTTAATGTTTGATGTTAGATTTTTGCCAAATCCTTATTATATAGAAGAATTAAGACCAAAAACTGGTGATGATAAAGAAGTTAGAGATTATGTTATGAATTCTAAAATAAGTGAAGAATTTTACCAAAAACTAAATGATATGATTTCTTTTTTAGTTCCACAATACGAAAAGGAAGGAAAACATCATTTAGTTATAGGTGTTGGTTGTACGGGGGGAAGACATAGATCAGTTACTATTTCTAATCTGATATATGATAGTCTTTTAGAAAAAGGATATAGAGTTATCAAAAATCATAGAGATTTTTTACTTAGATAGCTCAAAAAATATGTTTTTAGTATTTGGATATTTAGGTTTTATATCTTTATTAGTATCAGTTTATTTCTATATAAAGGCAAAAAAACAAAAAAGAAAAGAACTAATAGAAAAACAAAAAGAAAAGAATGCTCCAAAGGTAGTTGTTATTGGTGGTGGTACTGGTCAATCAGTTTTTTTAAGAGGGCTTAAGCACTACACAAAAAATATTACTGCAATAGTTACAGTTGCAGATGATGGAGGAGGGTCTGGAGTTTTAAGAGAAGACCTTGGAATGTTACCTCCAGGGGACATTAGAAACTGTCTTTTATCGCTTGCAAACATTGAGCCTACTATGAAAGAGGTTATGAATTATAGATTTGAAGAAGGAGCCTTAAAAGGTCAAAGTTTTGGTAATTTATTTTTAGCTGCTATGAATGGTCTTTATGGAAATTTTGAAGTTGCAGTATATAAGATGAGTGAGATTTTTGCTATAACTGGTAAAGTATTACCAGTTACTTTAACTGATATAAATCTGGTAGCAAAACTTGAAAATGGGAAAATAGTAAAAGGTGAATCAAAAATACCAGAAGTAGTTAAAAATGAGAATACTAAGATAGAAAATATAACTTTAGAGCCTAAAAATGCAAAACCACTTGATGAGGTTATATCTTCTCTAAATGAAGCTGATATAATAGTTATAGGTCCTGGAAGTTTATACACAAGTATTATTCCTAATTTATTAGTTGATGGAGTTGTTGAGGCTATAAAAAACTCAAAATCTAAAAAAGTTTATATAAGTAATGTAATGACTCAACCTGGAGAAACTAATGATTATGATGTCTTTAATCATATAGAAGCTATAATAAATCATTGTGGTGAAAATATTATTGATTACGTTTTAGTAAATAATAAAAATATTCCTGATGAAGTTTTTGCAAAATACAAAAATGATGGGGCAGATATAGTGCTTCTTGATAAAAAACAAAAGTCAAAGTTAAATAGTATTGGTATAAAATATATAGAAGATAATTTTGTTGAGGTTAAAAATAATTACACAAGACATAATGCAAAACATATTTCCAAAGTAATTATAGATTTGGCACTAAGTCATAAGACAGACTCAAACTAAAGGTATTTATTAGTTTATATTGAAATTCTTATTATTATCTAGATTTAAGGAGATACATTTATGAAAGAAGAAATTAGTGCTGGAGGGGTAGTTTTATTTGGAAATGCGATACTTTTACTTAGAAAATTTAATGGTGATTGGGTACTCCCAAAGGGAAAAGTTGAAAAGGGTGAAGATAAAAAACAAGCTGCGTTAAGAGAAGTACTTGAAGAAACTGGAGTTAAAGCAGAAATAACTAAGTATTTGGGAGAAATTCACTATACATTCAAAGAAAATTGGGATGAAAATAAATCAGTCCATAAAACAGTATTTTGGTATTTGATGAAATCAAAAAATATGAATACAATTCCTCAAAAAGAAGAAGGATTTGTTGATGCTAAATACATACATATTGACAGAGTAGTTGAACTTGCAAAATATGATGATGAAAAAGAAATAATAAAAGTGGCACTTTTAGAAGTGAAAAAAAGACTAAAAAATAGGTGATTTATATGTCGTTTTCGACTGAAACCAAAAATGAGTTATCAAGAATTTTAGTAGAAGATAATAAATGTAATATTTGTGAATTATCTGGTATAGTTAGGCTTTCTGGTAGTATACAAATAGTTGGATACAAAAAATTAAGCCTAAAAATAACGACAGAGCTTAGCTCTGTTGCTAGAAAAGTATTTAAAATATTAAAAGATAACTTTAATATAAATACAGAGATATATGTAAATAAAAATCAAACTCTAAAAAGAAACAACAATTACGTATTAATTGTAACAGATGAAATGGGATCTCAAAATTTATTAAAAGAACTTAGAATATTAAATCCAAATGAAGACTTTTTACCTATGAACACAGTTCCAAAAGATATACTAAATAGTGATGAATGTATAAAGTCTTTTATAAGAGGAGCTTTTATTGGAGGAGGGTCTATTAGTAACCCCGGGAAAAACTATCATTTAGAATTTGTAACTAATAATGAAGAATTTGCACATTCTTTGAAAGAGTTGATAAATGAGTTTGGGTTTAATAGCAAAGTTGTTTCAAGAAAAAATAATTATGTAGTTTATTTAAAAGAAAGTGAACAAATTTCTGATTTACTTAGTATAATTGGTGCTCATACTGCACTTCTTAACCTCCAAAATGCAAAGATAGTAAAGGCTATGAGAAATAATGTTAATAGAATTGTAAACTGTGAAACTGCAAATTTATCAAAAACTGTAAATGCTGCAGTTAGACAAATTGAAAATATAAAACTCATAAAATCAACTATTGGAATAGATAGTATTCCAGCTAATCTTCAGGAAATTGCTAATTTAAGACTTATGTACGAAGATTTAAGTCTTAAGGAGTTAGGAGAGATGCTAAGTCCTCCTATTGGAAAGTCTGGAGTAAATCATAGACTTAGAAAAATTGAAGAAATTGCACAAAATATAAAAAACTCTTAGTAACTTAAAATGTATCCTATAGAATAGATAAAAATTCTATTTTATAGGATTTTTTATTTAGGATTATTGATTATTATTTGTGGTAAAATTAGATATAAATATTTTTGGAGGTGAAATTATGACTGATTTTTGCCATCTTCACGTGCATACTGAATATAGCTTATTAGATGGTTTTTCTAGAGTAAAAAAATTAATACCAAAAGTAAAAGAACTTGGAATGAATTCAATTGCAATAACTGACCACGGATGTATGTTTGGGGTTATTGATTTTTATAAAACTTGTATAAAAGAAAATATAAAGCCGATTATTGGATGTGAAGTATATACTGCAAGTAGAACTTTAAAAGATAAAGACCCAAATCTTGATAAAAATCAAGGGCATCTTATACTACTTGCAAAAAACAATAACGGATACCAAAATCTTATAAAATTAGTTTCAACAGCATATGTAGAAGGCTTCTATTATAAACCAAGAGTTGATGTTGATGAACTTAGAAAATATAGTAGTGATTTAATTTGCTTATCTGCTTGTCTTGGAGGAGATATTTCACAAGCACTTCTTGAGGGAAATTATGAAAAAGCAAAAAATAAAGCGCTTGAATTTAAAAGTATTTTCGGAAAGGAAAACTTTTATATAGAAATTCAAAATCACGGCTCAAAAGAACAGCAAGAAGTAAATGAAAGTTTAATAAAAATAGCAAAAGAGATAGATGTCGAACTTGTAGCTACTAATGATGTTCATTATGTTGAAAGAGAAGATGCTAAAATTCATGATATACTTATGTGTATTCAGATGGGAAAAACTATTAATGACCCGTTTAGAATGAAGTTTGAAGGTGATGAGTTTTATTTAAAGTCAAGAGAGGAAATGGAAAAACTATTTCCAAATAATTTAGAAGCTATCGATAACACTTTAAAAATATCTAATATGTGTAATGTTAGTTTTGACTTTGATACTATACATCTTCCAAAGTATGATGTTCCAGAAGGATATACTGTATTTAACTATCTAAAAGAACTTTGCTTTAAAGGGCTTAACGAAAGATATAAAAATCCATCTGATGAATATATTGAAAGACTAAATTATGAACTTAAAGTTATTGAAAAGATGGGATATGTTGAGTATTTTCTAATAACTTGGGACTTTATAAATTTTGCAAAAGAAAATAACATAATGGTTGGACCAGGGCGTGGTAGTGCAGCAGGTTCAATGGTTGCATATACTTTAAATATAACAGATATTGACCCTATTAAATACTCACTTATTTTTGAACGTTTTTTAAATGATGAAAGAATATCCATGCCAGATATTGATATAGATTTTTGTTATGAAAGACGTGAAGAAGTAATTGATTATGTAAAAAGAAAATATGGTAAAGACCACGTAGCACAAATTATAACTTTTGGAACAATGGGTGCTAAAGCTTCGATAAGAGATGTTGGAAGAGTTTTAGATATTGCCTATAATAAAGTTGATAAAATAGCAAAAGAAATTCCATTAACTCTTGGAATGACTATTGATAAAGCTCTTGAAACTAACAAAGATTTAAAGTTGATGTATGAACAAGACCTAGAAACTAAAGAAATTATAGACATATCAAAGCAAATAGAAGGAATGCTAAGACATGCATCAACTCATGCAGCAGGAGTAGTTATCTCAAAAAATCCAATAGATGAATACGTTCCACTTTATAGACAACAAGAAGCTATAACTACACAATTTACAATGACTACCCTTGAAGAACTAGGTCTTTTAAAAATGGATTTTTTAGGTCTTAGAACTTTAACTGTAATAAGAGATGCAATAGAATTAGTTTACAAAAATCATAACATAAAAATAGATTTTTCAAAAATAGATCTTGATGATAAAAAAGTATACGAACTTTTATCATCTGGAAATACTCTAGGAGTTTTCCAGCTTGAAAGTGCAGGGATGAGAGTATTTTTAAAGCAACTAAAACCAGATAACTTTGAAGATATAGTTGCAGGAATTTCACTTTATAGACCAGGTCCAATGGATTCTATTCCAACTTATGTAAATAATAAAAACAATCCACAAGATATAAAATACATTCACGAAAAATTAAAACCAATTCTTGATGTTACTTATGGTTGTTTAGTTTATCAAGAACAAGTTATGCAAGTTGTTAGAGACCTCGGAGGTTATACTTACGGACAAAGTGATATCGTAAGAAGAGCTATGGGTAAAAAGAAAATGGATGTTATGGAAAAGGAACGTAAAAAATTTGTATATGGTGAAGATGATGAAAATGGAAATATAATAATTTCTGGATGTATTAGAAATGGAGTTAGTGAAGAAGTTGCTAATAAGATATTTGATGATATGATAGACTTTGCTCGTTATGCTTTTAATAAATCTCACGCAGCAGCTTATGGAGTATTATCATATCAGACAGCATATTTAAAAGCACATTATCCAGTTGAATTTATGGCAGCTCTTTTAACTAGTGTTATGGGAAATACTAATAAGGTTGTTGAATATATAAAAGAGTGTAACTTGCTTGGGATTGAAGTTTTAAAACCTGATATAAACAAAAGTTATTCAAAGTTTTCTGTTGAAAAAAATAATATAAGGTTCGGTCTTACTGCAGTTAAAAATCTTGGAGTTAATGTAATTGAAAGTATTGTATCTGAAAGAGAAGAAAATGGAGACTTCAAAGATATAATAGATTTGGCTAAAAGAATAAATTCTAGTGATTTAAACAAAAAGGGAATAGAAAGCCTAATAAAATGTGGAGCATTTGATGAAATAAGTGAAAATCGTGCAACACTTCTTAATGGCTATGAAGAATTATTAAGCAGTATATCAAGTGATAAGAAAAAAAATATAAAAGGACAGATTTCTTTATTTGACTCATTTGATGAAGAAGAGAATACATTTAATAAATTAACTTTTGTAAAAGAGCTTGATGAAAAGGAAAAATTAAGTCTAGAAAAAGAAGTTTTAGGTCTTTATGTTAGTTCCCATCCATTATCACAATATGAAAAAACTATAAACAAAAAAATATCAATAGATACAGCAAGACTAAATCAATTAAAAGAAGAAAATGAAAATTATCTAAAACTTGATAATACAAATGCTATAATTGGAGGGATAATAAACTCAAAGACAATAAAAACCACTAAGAATAATGATATTATGGCATTTTTAGAAATTGAAGATTTGTATGGAAGTATGGAAGTAGTAGTTTTTCCACAAGTTTTCCAAAAATACAAAGATATTTTAATAGAAGACAATATAGTTTTTATAAATGGTAGATTAAATATAACAGAAGAAGAAAGTCCTAAAATAATAGCTAGTAAGATTGATACTCTTAATGAAGAGGAAAAAGCTCTTTATATAAGAATAAATTCATTTGATGAAAAAAATATTTTAAATAATATAATAAATGTATGTAGTAGATATAAGGGTAATGAAGATTTATTATTTTATGAGGTAGCTACTAAAAAAGTTTTAAAGTACAGTTTTATGAGTATAAATATATGTAACGATTTAATAAAAGATTTAGAAAAAATAATTTCTAATGATGATATAAAGATAAAAGTAATTTCATAAAATAATAGTTTAAAAAATAACAAAGTTTATGTTATAATATTAACAAAACATAAAATTAAGGCTATGCCTTATTTATATAAATAATATTAGGAGGAGTTTTTGATGAAAACTATAGCTATATTAACTAGTGGTGGGGATGCACCAGGAATGAATGCAGCAGTTAGAGCTGTTGTTAGAAGTGCAATATATCATGGATGCAAAGTTTATGGTATAAATCGTGGATACAAGGGATTAATAGAAGATGATATATTTGAAATGAATTTATCATCAGTTGGAGATATAATCCAAAGGGGTGGAACAATACTTAAGTCTTCAAGATGTGAAGAATTCAAAACAGAAGAAGGAAGAGGGGTAGCTGTTAAGACTTTAAATAAATATGGTATAGAGTGTTTAGTTGTAGTGGGTGGAGATGGTTCATTTACTGGAGCGCAAAAGTTAAGTGATTTAGGATTTCCTGCAATAGGAATACCTGGAACAATAGATAATGACTTAGCCTATACAGATTATACTATAGGGTTTGATACAACTATGAATACTATAATTGATGCTATTGGGAAAATAAGAGATACTTCAGCATCTCATGAGAGAGTTAATATAGTTGAGGTTATGGGAAGACATTGTGGAGATTTAGCTTTATATGCAGGTCTTGCTGGTGGTGCTGAAAGTATAATAGTTCCAGAAGTTGATTTCACTGTTGATGAAGTTTGTGAAAAGTTAGAGCAAACTAAAAAAAGAGGAAAACAACATAGTATAATAGTTTTAGCTGAAGGTGTAGGAAATGCACAAGAGTTAGGAAAGCAAATAGTTGATAGAACTAATGCTGATTTAAGAATAACTGTTCTTGGTCATATGCAAAGAGGAGGAAGTCCAAGTGCTTTTGATAGAATACTTGCAAGTAAAATGGGAGTTAAAGCAGTTGAATTACTTCTTGAAGGAAAATCAGCAAGAGTTGTTGGTATAAGAGACAATAAAATTATAGATATGGATATAAATGAAGCTTTAGCTATGAAAAGAGAGTTTGACAAAGAAACTTATGAAATGGCTAAAATATTATCTAGATAATAAGGACTTTTTAAGTCCTTATTTTTTTGATAAAATGAAAAATAAAATCGGAGGTTAAAAATGTTAGTAAAAGATAGTAAATATATAGTTGATATAGTTGATATAGGTCAAGGTGGAGTTGGAATTGGAAAGTATAATGGATTTACTGTATTTGTTGACGGTGGGCTTATTGGAGATACTTTAAAAGTTAAGATAAATAAATCTAAAAAAAATTATGCAGTTGGAGATATAGTTAAAATTATAAGTCCTTCAATTTATAGAGTAGATAGTATTTGTAAATTAGATGAATGTGGTGGATGTCAAATAAAAAATCTTGACTATAATAAACAATTAGAAATTAAAACTAATGAAGTAAGAGAAGTTTTAAAAAGAATTGGAAAACTTGATGATGTAGTAGTATATGATACATTAGGTATGGAAAATCCTTATAGATACAGAAATAAAGCTCAATTTCCAATAAAAAATAATAATGGAGAAATTGAGATTGGATTTTATAAAAAGAAAAGTCACGACATAATAAAAACAGATAAATGTTTTATACAACACGATGTAAATGATGAGATAATAAAAATTATAAAAGAATATATAATAAAAAACAATATAAGTATTTATGATGAGAAAACTCACAAAGGAAGTCTTAGACATCTTATGACTAAAGTTGGTTTTACAACTAATGAGGTTATGGTTTGTTTGGTAATTAATGATAATAATTTACCTAATTTAGATAGTTTAGTTGATGAATTAAAAAATATAAAAGGATTTAAAACTTTAGTTTTAAATATTAATAAGGAAAAAACTAATGTTATTTTAGGTAAGAAAAATAAGATTATTTTTGGTAGTGGAAAAATAAATGACTATATAGGCGATTTAATATTTGAAATTTCACCACTTTCTTTTTTCCAAGTAAATCCTATTCAAACTAATGTTCTTTATGAAAAAGCATTAGAATATGCAGATTTAAATGAGAATGATACAGTTTTTGATATTTATTGTGGGATAGGGACTATATCTTTATTTTTATCAAAAAAAGCAAAAAAAGTTTATGGTATTGAAATAATAGAAGATGCTATAAAAGATGCCGAAATTAATGCAAAGTTGAATAATTTAAGTAATGTTGAATTTTTTGTTGGAAAAGCTGAGGAAGTAGTACCAAAATTCTATAAAGAAGGAAAAAAAGCTAATGTGGTAGTGGTTGACCCTCCAAGAAAAGGGTGTGATGAAAAAGTTTTAGAAACTATTGTTTCTATGAATCCGGAAAAAATAGTTTATGTTTCTTGTAATCCATCAACTTTGGCAAGGGATTTACTTTATTTAGATAATAATGGTTATAAATGTGTTGAGGTTCAGCCTGTTGATATGTTCCCTCACACTATGCACGTTGAGACTGTTTGTAAAATAATTAGAAAGTAATAAGGTAGGAATTTTCCTACCTTTTTTCGTTAGAAAACTTATTGCCTTAGAAATTTTCTAAGGCAATTTATTGAGGAATGCGATAGAAAAGATAATTTTTCTTTCTAACGCATTATTATTATAACCCAAAGTACTTAAAAAATAAATAAAAAAATAAATAAAAGCAAATAATAACACTTAAAAATATATCAAAATAGTTACAATATTAAACTTTTTGTATAAAAAATCAAAAAAAATTAAAAACAACTTGATAAATTAAAATGAATATTGTATTATATATTGTGAGGAATGCGTTAAAAACAACTACATAAGTTTGTTATACTAAAGTATGGGATAATTTTTGAATAAAATAGATAATACGGAGGGAATAAAATGAAGAAACAATTATCAACAGCTATGGCTGCTGCTATGGCGTTTGGAACAGTTGTACCTGCTTTTGCTGCTGAAACTAAAGCTAATTCTAATAATAATATAGCTAAATATGAAGTAGATGTTAGAACAGCTAAAGGTATAAAATTAGACACTATTAAAGGCTCTACAACAAAAGCTACAGTTTATAAGAGAGAAGAAGTATTTAACTATAATGGATATAAGGATACTGAAAGAAGCAAACATACTTTAAAGAATTCTTATAAGGATTATGAAGTATTATTTGTAGAAGAAAACCGTGTTAATGCAAGTCAAGATTTAGTAGTATTAGGTAAGAAATTAGATTTAACTAATGTAACTAACAAAAATCAAGTTGACTTAGCTAAAGCTCAATATGATAGTATGTTAAGTCAAATAGACTTATTAGAAAAAAATGGATATGAAAAACAAGACCCAATAACTGTAAGTTCTAAAATAGTACCTGATGGAAAAGATAACTATACTTATGAAGCAGGATACCAAGTAATAACTTTAAAGCCAAAGGACAATAAATTAAGTTTACCTACTTATGAATTTAAATTCAATAATATTGATAGTGGCTTAGTAAATGATACAGATGTTAATACTATAAGAGAAGAAGTATTTGGTTCTTTAGAAATAAAAGACACTACTACTGCAGTTACTATAGAAGGAACTAAGAAAGATAAGATAACTATAGATTTTCTTCTTAATGAAAAAGATACTACTGCTATAGATGAGGTTTATGCAGCTACTAATAAATTAAAGTTTGCTATAGAAAATAATAAAGAAAAGTTTGATATAGTAGTAGATGAAACTGGAACAGGAAACAGCGGAAAATTAGTGAAGTTATATGTTAAAGGTGCTCAAAAAGATGACACTAAGACTTTAGTTATGACTTTAACTTTTAAAAATATAAAATCATTAGATTCTAAGAAAATAGTTGATATGCCATTATTAAAAGATTCTGACTTTAAAGGGCACTGGGCAGAAAAAACAATAGTAGATGCTATGTTAAGTGGATATGTAGATGCTTCTACAACGTTTAGACCAAAAGACTCTGTAACTAGAGCAGAATTTGCTAAGATGTTATGTACAGTTCTTGGAATAGAATACAAAGATGGTCAAGAAGAGCCATTCCACGATGTAGCTAATGATTCTTGGTACCACAAGTATATAGCTGCTCTATATAATGTAAATGATAAACAAGGTCTTATAATAAATGGATATGCTGACTCTACATTTAAGCCAAATGATGCCATAACAAGACAAGAAGCTGCTAAGATGATAGCTCAAGCATTCTTATTAAAAGATAAAGAAGGAAAATTATTAAATAATGAAGGTAAAGTTCTTGTAGAAAGAGTAACAGATACAAATAAAGGTAAGGTAGAAAAGAAATTTGTTACTTTAGATAAAGCTAAAGAATATGGTATAGAAGTATCATATAAGGTTAATTCTACAATAGTAAATGCTGATATTCAGACTACATTTAAAGATGATGCTGAAATAAAAGATTGGGCAGATGCTTCAGTTCAAGCACTATATGAATCTGGAGTTATAAAGGGATATGAAGATAAGACATTCAAGCCAAATAACTCTATAACAAGAGTAGAAGCATTATTAATGATAACTGGAGACAACAATAAAAAATAATTAATGTATTTATATAAATAAAAAGGGATTATCCAATTAGGATAGTTCCTTTTTTGTTATTTTTATTGCAAAATTTTATAAAATTTTATAAAATTATAAATATTAAATATTATTTACGGAGGAAAAGATGAATATAGAAACTAAAAAATGGGAAGTTCTATGCTCAGAAGAAGAAATAAAAACAAGACTTAAAGAACTAGGACAAGAAATATCTAATGATTACAAAGACAAAAATCTTTTAGTAGTGTCATTACTGAAAGGGAGTTTTATATTTTGTGCAGATTTAGTTAGACAAATAACTGTTCCAACTAAAATTGAATTTATGACTACATCAAGTTATGGTCATAGCGAAGAAAGTTCGGGGAGTGTTGAGGTTGTAAATGATATAAAATGTGACTTAACAGGATATGATGTACTTGTGGTTGATGATATAACTGACAGTGCACTTACAATGCATCACGTTATTAATCACTTAAAATCAAAAAATCCAAAGAGTGTAAAGTCTTGCGTGTTACTTGATAAGCCAAGTAGAAGAAAAGTTGACTTAGTTCCAGATTATTTAGGATTTGAAATTGAAGATAAGTTTGTTGTTGGATATGGTTTAAATTATGGAGATTATTATAGAAATATACCTTACGTATTTAACGTAACTAATGAAGATAGATAAAAGACCTATTTAGGTCTTTTTTTATTTAGTAAAAATTTAGTTATTTTAGTAATATTTAAAAATTTAATTTAATAAAATAAATTATACAAAAGAAAAGGGGGACAAGTTAATGAGGTTTTATGATGAAATAATAAATTCTATTTCGCCTATTTTAAGGCAAAGAGTAAAAAAAATTTTTGAAATTAACAATAAAATAGAAGAAATAAGGCTTAGAATAAATAGACCTTTAATAGTTAGTTTTAATAATAAAGATTATTTTTATGATGAGAAAAATAACTCTCTTACTGAAAAAATAGAAAATTCATATAAAGTCTTAAAAGAAGATATAGAACAAACTTTCCAAATAATGTGTAAATATTCAGTTCACTCATTTATTGATGATATAAAGAAGGGATTTATAACATTAAATGGAGGGCATAGAGTAGGTCTTGTTGGAAAAGTAATAATAGAGGATAGAGAAGTTAAAAATATAAAAAATATTTCATCACTTAATATAAGGATTTCAAGAGAGATAATAGGTTGTTCTGATAAGATAATTTCTCACATAAGAAATAGCAATAAAATATATAATACTTTAATAATATCTCCTCCACAATGCGGAAAAACTACTCTACTTAGGGATATAGTTAGAAATTTAAGTGATGGAAATGAAAGTTTAGGATTTAAAGGTGTAAAGGTAGCATTAATTGATGAAAGAAATGAAATAAGTGGTTCTTATCTTGGGGTAAGTCAAATGGATTTGGGGTGTAGGACAGATATTATAGAAACTTGCCCAAAAGAAATTGGGATTATGATGCTACTTAGGTCAATGTCTCCTAATGTTATAGTAACTGATGAAATTGGAAGTATTGAAGAAATAAAATCTTTATATACTGCATTAAATGGTGGAGTAAATCTTATAACTACAGTTCACGGAAATTCAATTGAAGATATAAAAGAGAGAAAAGAATTAAGTAGTTTACTTGATAAAGAACTTTTTCAAAAAGTCATAATACTTTCATCAAAAAATGGTGCAGGCACTATTGAAAAGATTTATGATTTAGAAGAAAAAAGATGGTATTTTGTAAGTTAGGGTGATTTTTTGCAAATTAAAATAATTATAATAGGAGTTTTAGTTTCTTGTAGTTATTTGATAGGAGACTTTATATCAAAAATTTATACCACTAGACACAAAGAAGTTAATGAAATTATAAGGATATTAGAAAATATAAGGTCAGATATTTCTTTTGGACTTTATACTTTAAATGAAGTTTTTAATAGAATTGGAAATAAAAAAGATTTTTCGTTATCAAATTTTTTTAGATGTATTTCAGACGATTTAACTAAAAATACAGATAAAACATTAGAAGAAGTAATATTATTTAATATAAAAAACTTACAAAAAGAAAGTTATCTAAATGATAAAGATATAGAAGAATTAAAGGAAGTATTAATAAGTTTAGGAAAGAGTGATGTATCATCTCAACAAAGAGTTATAGATTTATCTATTGAAAATTTCAAAAAAACTACTTTAGAAACTAAAGAAGATATTGAAAAAAAAGGGGTAGTATATAAGAAATTGTCTACAATAATAGGTGTTATGATTGGGATAATTTTAATCTAAGGGGGATATTATGGATATAAGTTTGATACTTAAAGTAGCTGGTATTGGTATTTTAATATCTGTTGTTAATATGCTTTTAGAACAAGCTGATAGAAAAAATTGGGCAACCTTTACTACACTTGCAGGCATAATTATAGTTTTAGGTATGGTTTTAACTGAGATAAATGATTTATTTAATGCAGTTAGAACTATGTTTCAACTTTACTAAAAAAGAAGGTGAAACACTTGGAAGTTATGAAGCTAATTGGTATATCTCTTTTTTCGACTGTATTATGTATGATAATAAAAAAGGATAGACCAGAAATAGCAATGTTTATAGGTATACTTACTGGTATTATGATATTTTTATCAGTAATATTTAAACTAAACTTTATAATTGATGGAATAGAAAATTTGGCAAATAGAGCTAATATACCAAGTATGTATATAACTTTAATTATAAAGCTTATAGGAATTGCATATCTTATGGAATTTGCAATTCAACTTTGCAAAGATTCAGGAGAAAACTCAATAGCATCAAAACTTGAATTTGGAGGAAAAATTATTGTTATGACAATGTCATTTCCTATTCTTTTATCAATAATAGAGATGGTTTTAGATATTATTCCGTAGGGGGATAACTTATGAAAAAAATATTTTTAGTAATTTGTATATTTATTAGTTTTAAAAGTGTTTCTTTTGCTAACGAAAATTATGATGAAACTAAAAATGATATAAATAAATATATAGAAAATCAACTTGGAAACCTAAATCTAGAAGAAATACAAAGTTATATTGATGAGTCATTAATTTTAGATAAAAAAAACTTAGAAACCTTTTTTAAAGATGTACTCTCAGGTAAAAAAAGTCTTTTAGATATTTTTAATAAGGAGTCAATAAAACTATTCATATTTGACGAGTTAAAATCAAGTCTAAAAATTGCATCAATAATTTTAGTTTTAGCACTTTTATCATCAATCCTAAAAAGCCTTGATAATTCTTTTTCATCTGGAAGTATAAGTCAAATAACTAACTACATAATTTTTATAACAATGATTTCTTTTGTATTAGTTGGGTTTAGAGATGTGCTTTATATAGCTACTAAAACTATTGACTCAACAATAGGACTTATGAATGTTATTATGCCGGTTTTAATAACTCTTTTGGTGCTAATTGGACTTCCAATAACATCAACAGTACTAAATCCAATTTTTGTTGGTGGAGTTACATTTATAAATGTTTTTTTTAAAGATTTTTTGGTAGTTACAATATCTATAGCTTTTGCAATTATTGTTATAAATGGTTTGTCAAAAAGTATTAAATTGAATAAACTATCAAATTTTATAAGAAATATAAACTTAGTATCAATAGGAGCAATTTTTACTATTTATTTAGGTCTTATTTCAATACAAGGACTTTATGTCAATAATTTGGACAACTTTACAGTTAAAACTGCTAAATTTGCAGTTGGAAATTTTATCCCAGTTGTAGGTAATTTTGTTTCTGACTCTGTTGATATACTACTTTCATCATCACAACTTATAAAAGGAATTTTTGGAGGTATAGGGCTTTTACTTTTAATTTCTATCTGTGCTATTCCAATCATAAAAATACTTTCTGTTATTTTTGTATATAAAATTTCTTCTATAATTATTGAACCAATTGGTGAGGATAAAATTTCTAGTTTTTTAAATGAAGTTTCAAACTTAATGACAGTAGTACTTGCCTGTATAATAGCCATTACTGTAATGTTTTTCGTTACTGTTGCAATACTAACATCTATGAGTGTTATTGCTAATTAGGGGGAATTATGTTAGAAAGTATTAAAATATGGATTGTTACTATTTTGATAGGAGCTTTTATAGTTAATTTAGTTTCTATGATTCTTCCAGAATCAAAGTTAAATCCTTATATAAACTTAGTTATTAGTTTTATATTTGTTTTTATTATTATAAATCCAATAATAAGTTTTTTTTCAAAAAATTCAAGCCTTGAAGACACCATACTAAAATCAATAAATAAATACAACAAAGAATATGTAGATAGTATTAATAAACTGAATGATAAAGCAAAACTTAATAATTTATCAAAAGGATATGAAGATGGGGTAAAAGAAGTATTAAAACTAAAATTAAATGATTATGGCTATGAACTTGAAGATGTTGAGTTTAATGGACCTGGTATTGAAAAAATAAAATTAAAAGAAAAAAATAGTAATAATGAGGACGATAAAAGCATAGAATCTAAAGAAAATACAAAACAAGTCTTTGGAGAAAAAAATAATGATTTAGATGAACTAAAGGATGGTTTGGTAGAGATACTAGATATATCAATTGAAACAATACAAATTGATTAATAGGGGATGAGATTATGTTTAAAAACATAAATGAGAAAGATAAGAAAAAGTTATTATCTTTATTATGTTTGGGAGGGATTTGCTTATTATCACTTATTCTTGTTTCATCACTTGAACAAACTGAAGCAACCTCAACAAACTTAGGAGAAACTTCTAAAGAAGTTTCAAATAACGAAAGCGAATATATTAATCAAAACGACTTAGAAGAAAGGCTAAAAAGTATTTTATCTCAAATAAAAGGAGCAGGAGATTTAGATGTTATGATAACACTAGACTCTAGTGAAGAAATACAACCTGCTTTTAATGTAAACTCAACTAGCGAACAAACAAAGGAGAAAGACCCAAAAGGAGGAGAAAGAACTATAGTTACTTCTAGTGAAAATAAAACTATGATAACTTCAAGCTCAAATAATCCTGTAATAATTAAAACTCACGAACCAAAAATAAAGGGTGTAATAGTTGTTTCTAGTGGTGCTGATGATCCTTTAGTTAAAGAAACTTTATATAAAGCAGTTCAAACGGCTCTTCAAGTCGATGGGCATCAAGTTGAAATATTTAGTAAATAGGGGGAAGAATTTATGAAATTTAATTACAAGGGAAGAGGATTTGTAGTACTTAGTTTGGCTACTATGTTAGTAGTTGTTGGTACTATTAATTATCAGTTAAGTAAAAAGTCTTTAATGGAAACTTCAATGGAGTTTAAGGAGTATGAACAAGCACAGCTTGAAAAAAACTCAGACAAAGCTCTTGTAGTAGACAGTAAATCAACAGAAGTAAATGAAAAAGTAACAGAAGCTAGTAAACAAATAGAACAAGAGCTTAACTCAAAAGAGAATATGCAAAAATCAACTTATGTATTAGATATGAAAATGACTAGAGAAAAACAAAGAACAGACCTTGCAGATGAATTAAATGAAATGATAAACAATCCTTCAACATCTGAAGAAACTAGAAAAGAGGCATCTTCTATGAAGCTTCAAATAGTAAAAGACCAAGAAACAGAACTTAGAATAGAAAATTTATTAAGTACTAAAGGTTTTGAAAATAGCTTAGTTTATATAAGTGATGGAAAAGTTAATGTAGTTGTAAGTAATAAAGAAATCAAAAAAGAAGATGCCGCTAAAATATTTGATGTTGTAGCAAAAGAAGCTAATGTTGATTATGAAAATATAAAATTATCAAATAACAACCAATAAAGAGAGTTTTATATAAAAGCATAAAATATTTTTAGTGTGAAATAATAAATTATATATTAATATAACTTAGTTTTATTAAGATTATGCTATAAACAATTTTCTTTACATATTTTAAATTTTCTTATATAATTAAGACAAAGTAAGAGATTTGTCAAAGCAAAGTCCTTAAAAATAAGGAGGGAAATTTATGAATTTCGGTCAGGTTAAAATTTCTAATGATGTTGTTGCAACTATAGCAGGATTAGCAGCTCTAGAAATAAAAGGGGTTGAAACCAACACAACATTTACAGATAAAATACTAAAAAATAGTGGTGTAAAAGTACAAATAGAGGAAGAAGAAGTTAATTTAGATGTTATGGTTACTATAGATTATGGTGTGTCAATACCTGATATAGCTTTAAAAATACAAGAAAATGTAAAAAATACTGTTGAAACAATGACAGGGCTTAAAGTTTCTCAAGTAAATATACATATTCAAGGAATTAGCTTTAAAAAAGAAAAAGCTGATAAGGATGATTCTAAGCAACCAAAGAAAAATTAATCAAGTACCCTCTGTTTTTCAGAGGGTATTTTTTAATATAAAGAGGAGATTAACTTATGAAAATTAGTGCTAAACAACAAAAGATAATAAGCAGAGATACAACTATGAAACTTTTGTATCAAATTGATATTACAAAAACAGAAATAGAAGATATTAAATTTTTAATAGATACTTTTTTGCATAATAATAAAGATATAATAGAAGAAAGATTTAATGAGATTTTTAACACAAAAGATATAGCTTTAGAAGATATGATAGACAAAAAGTATATGTTTGAAATAATAGAGATACTACAAAATAAAAAAGATGAAATAGACTTGTTAATAAATAAAAATGCAAAAAACTGGTCTGTAAATAGAATGCCAAAGGTTGATTTAGCAATATTAAGGCTAGCAATTTGTGAAATAATGGCTGATAATGATATACCAACAAAAGTTTCTATAAACGAAGCAATAGAAATTAGTAAGATTTACTGTGATGATAAGACTCCTAAATTTATAAACGGAATACTTGGAAGTATTGTTAATGAAATCTTTTAATGATATTATAATAGGAATAGATACTAGCTGCTATACAACCTCTATAGCAGCTATATCTATAAATGGTGAAGTTTTATTTAATGAGAGAATTTTACTTGATGTAGCTAAAAATAGTAATGGACTAAGACAAAGTGAGGCTATTTTTAAGCATATAAATAATTTAGGAGTAATTTCTGATAAGATAAAAGAAAAACTAAAAAATAAAACTATTAAGGCTATATGTGTATCAAAAGCTCCAAGACCACTAGAGAATTCATATATGCCTGTATTTAATGTGGGTTATAATTTTTCAAAGCTTTTGTCAAGTACTCATAACTCATATTTATATACTACAACTCACCAAGAAAATCATATAAAAGCAGGGCTTTTTACTAACAAACTAAAAAATAAAAATAAGTTTTTAGCTTTTCATATGTCAGGTGGAACTACTGAAATATTATTAATTGAAAGAGAAAATAATTTAGATGAAAAGTATATAATAAAAATAGTTGGTGGAACTAAAGATATTAGTTTTGGACAACTTATTGATAGGGTTGGAGTGAAACTTTGTTATGATTTTCCTTGTGGTAAATATATTGATTTTGGTGCAATAAATTGTAGTAAAAAAATAGAAAAAGGTCTTAAAACTAGTGTAAATCAAGGATATATGAATATATCAGGGCTTGAAAATCAAATTGTAAAAGTAATAGACAAATATGATAAACACTATATTTCAAAATTAACTTTAGATGCAATAATTAGAAATATAGAAAAGGCATTGAGTTATATTTGTAATGAGTATAATATAAAAGAGGTACTCTTTGTAGGAGGGGTATCATCAAGTACTTATATAAGAGAAAATCTAAAAAAGAGAATAAAAACACATATAGATTTATATTTTACAAATCCTGAATATTCAACTGATAATGCTATAGGGTGTGCACTTATTGGACTTGATAAGTATAAAAATAAATATGAAATTACATAAATATATTCATTGTGTTAGTTAAATTTATATATTGAAAAGACCGGTGTTTATAAATCACAATTTCAAAAATTAAAGATGTATAAGTAGTATTTTCAGTATTTTTAATCGTTTAACTAACACAACAGGTATAAATATATCTAATTATATTATTTATTGTGGAGGGAAAGATGGAATTTAAAAATGAGCTAAATAAAAAATGTGCCAAAATAGAAGATATATTGGTAAAGTACATTCCAAGGGAAGAGGGATTTCAAAAAAATATAGTAAAAGCTATGAAGTATAGTTTATTATCAGGGGGAAAAAGATTAAGACCAATACTAACACTAGAGGCTTGTAAGATTGTAGGAGGAGACATTAAAGATGCGATTCCTTTTGCAATTGCAATAGAAATGATACATACTTATTCCTTGATACACGATGATTTACCTCAACTTGATAATGATGATTTAAGAAGGGGAAAACCAACAAACCACAAAGTATTTGGTGAAGATATGGCAATACTTACAGGAGATGCACTTTTAAATTATGCATTTGAAGTAATGCTTTCTGGTTCTATTAACAAAGAAAATCCTGAAAAGTATTTGTTAGCAATAAATGAAATAGCAAAATCTTCTGGAATAGAAGGTATGATTGGTGGACAAGTTGTAGATATTGAAAGTGAAGGAAAAATAATAGAAAAAGATAAACTACACTATATACATATAAATAAGACTGCAGCTCTTATAATTGGATGTATGAGAGCAGGTGCTATAATTGGAGGAGCAACAGAACACGAACTTAATGTAATATCATGTTATGCAAAAAAGATAGGTCTAGCTTTTCAAGTTGTTGATGATATACTAGATATAGAAGGAGACGAAAAAGCATTAGGAAAAAAAGTTGGAAGTGATATACAAAGACATAAATCAACTTATCCTTCAATATTAGGAATGAAAACATCTAAGGAAATAGCTAATGAATTAATAGATGAGGCTAAGTCTAAAATAAGTGAGTTTGATGATAGTGAATTTTTAATTTGTTTAGCTGATTATATTATCTCACGAAAAAATTAAGGAGGGACTATGGAGGCGATTTCACAGATTTTTAGCAATAAAGTTTTTGTTATAAGTGTATTTGCTTGTTTTTTGGCTCAGTTTATAAAAATATTTACTGGCAAAGACAAATTTATTCAGCTATCTAGAATATTTACATCAGGTGGAATGCCTAGTTCTCATAGTTCTTTTGTAACTAGTTTATCAACACTTGTTGGTATTGAAAAAGGTTTTTCTTCTATTGAGTTTGCAATTGTAGCTGTATTTTCTCTGATAATAATGTATGATGCATCAGGAGTTAGACGAGCTGTTGGAAAACAGGCAACAATTCTTAATCAGATGGTTGAAGATTTACAAACAAAAAAGTACTTTGAACATAAAAAGCTAAAAGAATTAGTAGGTCATACTCCGATAGAAGTCTTATTTGGTGCTATATTAGGTATATTAGTAGCTTTTTGGTTATCGTAATACTCTAAATTTACTAACAAAGGTGGAAAAATAATGTATAAATATTTAGATAAAGTAAATCATCCAAAAGATATAAAGTCTATGGATTTTAATGAATTGGATATATTAGCAAAAGATATAAGAAAATTTTTAGTAAGGTCTTTATCTAAAACTGGAGGGCATTTATCATCAAATTTAGGGATTGTTGAATTAACACTTGCACTTCATAAGGTTTTTGATAGTCCAAAAGATAAAATAATTTGGGATGTTGGACATCAGTCTTATGTTCATAAAATATTAACAGGGCGTAAAGATAATTTTAAAAACTTAAGAAAATTCAAAGGTCTTAGTGGTTTTCCAAAAGAAAGTGAAAGTGAGCATGATATATTTGATACAGGGCATAGTAGTACATCAATTTCTATTGGGCAAGGTATTTGTTGTGCAAGAGATATAAAAAATGAAAAATTTAATGTAATCTCAGTTATTGGAGATGGCTCAATAACTGGAGGTATGGCACTTGAAGGGCTTAATCATATAGGATACACTCAAACTAAAATGATAGTGATATTAAATGATAATGAAATGTCTATTGACAAAAATGTTGGGGCAATGTCAAATCATTTATCATCATTAATAAAAAACTCTACAATATCAAAAGTAAAAGATGAGTTTGAAAAAATACTTAGTATTTCAAAAAGTGGAGAACTTTTATTAAAAACTGCAACAGAAGTTAAAGAAAGTATAAAGAGTAAATTTAACCATCAAGAATGTGACTTTTTTAAATCATTAGGAATAAGTTATTATGGTCCAATAGATGGTCACAATATAAAAGAACTTGTAAGTATGTTAGAATTTGTAAAAGATAAGAATGGACCAGTACTACTACATATAATAACTGAAAAAGGAAAAGGCTATAGACCAGCAAGTAATGAACCAGACAAATACCACGGAGTATCAAGTTTTGATATAAAAACAGGTGTAAGAGAGTCTACTGAAAAAAGTATATCAAACGTTGTTGGAGAAAAGTTATCTAAAATGGCTAATGATAATAAAAATATAGTTGCAGTAACTGCTGCTATGCCATCAGGTACTGGACTTAATATTTTTTCAAAAAATCATCCTAATAGGTACTTTGATGTTGGTATAGCAGAGCAACATGCAACTACTTTTTGTGCAGGGCTTGCAAAAAATAATATGAAGCCCTATTTTGCAGTTTATTCAACTTTTTTACAAAGAGCATACGACCAAATAATTCATGATGTTTGTATAACTAAAAAGGCTGTAACATTTTTAATAGATAGAGCTGGTATTGTAGGAAATGATGGAGAAACTCACCAGGGTATATTTGATTTAAGTTATTTAAACTCAATTCCTAATATATTTGTTATGGCTCCAAAAGATACTAAAGAGTTAGAGCTTATGATGGATTTGAGTTTAGAGATTAATGCACCAGTTGCTATTAGATATCCAAGAGGTAGTAGTTATCACTTAGGAATTGGAGAGTATAATAAGTTAGAAATTGGTAAGTATGAAGTTTTATCAAATGGAGAAGATACACTTATATTAGCAATAGGTATTATGGTAAAGCATTCATTAAAAGCTAAGGGTATTTTAATGAATGAAAATATAAATCCAACTATAGTAAATGCAAGATTTTTAAAACCTATAGATGAAACTTTACTTTTTGATCTTATAAGAAAACATAAAAATATAGTAACTATAGAGGATAATGTATTAACTGGTGGTTTTTCTGATAGAATAAATAAATTTATAATAGATAATAATTTAGATATTAATATACTAAATTTAGGAATAAAAGAAGAATTTATAGAACACGGAAGTGTTGATGAGATATATGATATGATAGGACTTTCTCCTGAGAAAATCTCAGAAAGTATAAAAAACTTTGTAAATAAAACTAAAATATCTAAAGACTTGTAGTATTTTTAGAAAGGCAAAATATGAAAAAAAGAATAGATTTATTATTAGTTGAAAAAGGACATTTTGAAAGTAGAGAAAAAGCTAAAAAAGCTATAATGGCAGGACTTGTTTTTGTGAATAATCAAAGATGTGATAAAGCAGGAATTGATTTTGAAGAAGATTGTGAGATAACTGTTAAAGGAAATCCAATTCCATATGTAAGTCGTGGAGGACTAAAACTTGAGAAAGCAATGAAAAATTTTGATTTAACTTTAAAGGATAAAGTTTGTATGGATATTGGTGCATCAACTGGTGGATTTACTGATTGTATGCTACAAAATGGAGCAAAAAAAGTTTTTTCTGTTGATGTAGGGTATGGTCAACTTGCTTGGAAATTAAGGAACGATAATAGAGTTGTTTGTATGGAGCGAAAAAACATAAGATATGTCACAATAGAGGATACTAATGAGTTAGTGGATTTTGCATCTATTGATGTATCTTTTATTTCTTTAAAATTAGTTTTACCAAAATGCAAAGAATTACTAAAAGAGGGAGCAGAAATTGTTGCACTTATAAAACCACAATTTGAAGCAGGAAAAGAAAAGGTAGGAAAAAAAGGTGTTGTAAGAGATAAATCAACTCATATTGAAGTTATAAAAAATATATCTGATTTTTCTTTAGAAAGTGGTTTTGAAATATTAAATATTGATTATTCTCCTATAAAAGGTCCTGAGGGAAATATAGAATATTTAATACATCTTAAAATAGTAAATGAAAAAATTTGTTTTGATAAAGAGTGTTTCTATGAAAATATAGTAAAAGTAGTTAATGATTCACATAATTTGAGTAAATAAAGTTTAGAAGCGAGTTGATTTTTTTGATACTTGAATTATATATGAAAAATTGTGCTTTAGTTGAAGAATTAAAGCTTGAAATAGGGAATAATTTAAATATATTAACTGGAGAAACTGGTTCTGGAAAGTCTATAATTATTGATGCACTAGGGCTTTGTCTTGGAGAAAAATATGATAGAACATTTCTTAGAAATGGTACAGAAAAAGGTATTGTTCAAGCAGTTTTTTATTCAGAAAATAAAAGGCTATCAAAAATTCTTAATGAAAATGGATTTGATATAGATGATGATAATACTATCATTATAACTAGAGAAATATACAAAGATGGAAAGAGTATACCACGAATAAATGGACGTGTAGTTAAAGTTTCACTTCTTAAGGAAATAGCAAGTTCTTTAGTAGATATTCACTCTCAACATCAAAACCAAATACTTTACAACAAAGATAATCATCTTGAAATTTTAGATTTGTTTGGAAAAAAAGAATTAGAAGTTTTTAAGAAAGATTATCAAAAAGCTTATGAAGAATATAACAACTTAAAAAGCGAACTTAAAATTTTAAACGAAAATAAAAATGACTTTGAAATAGAAAGAGAAATTGATTTAATAAAATTTCAATTAAATGAAATAGAGTCTTCTAACTTAGATAAAGATGAGTATGATGAGTTATTGAACAAAAGAGATATATATAGAAATAGTGAAAAGATTTTTAATAATTTAAATGTTTCTTATAATTTGTTATATGGAGGTTCTACAAATATAGTTGATATGATTGGTAATGTATCAAAAGAGCTTTCCTATATATCTAATTTTGATAATAAAATAGAAGAATTTAGCGCAGAAGTTGAAAGAATAATGTATGAACTTCAAGATATTTCACGTGATATAAGAAACTACAAAGAAAATATAAACTTTGACGAGTATGAATTTCAAAGTGTAGAAGCTAGAGTTGATGAAATAAATAACTTAAGACGAAAATATGGAGATACTATTGAAGATATTTTAATTTATTATGAGAAAATGAATAATAGATTAGAGCAGATCTTAGGAAAAGATGAAAGAGTAGAATATCTAAAAAATGAAATAGATAAAAAAGAAAAAGTATTACTAGAAAAAGCAAAAATACTTACTAATGAAAGAAAAAAGATTGCTTTAAATTTAGAAAAATTTATTGTAGATGAACTTATTAGTCTTGATATGAAAAACTCTCTGTTTAAGGTTTGTTTTGAGGATAAAAACCTTAACATTGATGGAAAAGATAACATTGAATTTATGATTAGTTTCAATCTAGGAGAGAAAATAAAGCCAATCTCAAAAACTGCTTCTGGTGGAGAGATGTCTAGATTTATGCTGTCTTTAAAGACTATTTTATCAAATATTTATGATATAGATACTTTAGTTTTTGATGAAATAGATACTGGTATAAGTGGTATTGCTGCTCAAATTGTAGGAAAAAAACTTAGTGATATGGCACAGAATAAACAAATAATTTGTATAACTCACCTTCCACAAATAGCAGCATATGCAGATACACATTATTCGATAGAAAAAACTACAGACAAAAATAGAACTTTTACTAGTATAAAAAAGCTTGATGAAGTTAAAAAGAGAGATGAGATATCAAGGCTTATAGCAGGAAGCAATATTACAGAAAAAACTATAGAACATGCTAAAGAAATAATAAAATTATCAAAAGGAAGCTTTTAAAAGCTTCCTTTTTTATGAATAAAATACCAAAAATATCAAAAAATAACTAAAACAGTGAAGGGAAAATATTATGAAAAGATTAACTTTATTTTTTGGTATTTTTATAATTTCATTAGTTTTAGTTTATTATTTTAAAGAAGACACTAAAACTAATGAAAAATGTACACAAGTATATAGTGAAAATAAAGAGAAAAGATATGTATATCCTATGGGAAAAGTCATAGGATTAAAGGCTACAACAGAAGGTGTTTTAGTTATTGGATATGAAGATGATAACTTTGAATATATTGGTGGTATTAAAGTTGGGGATAGTATAATTGAAATTAATGGTGAAAAGATACAAAATGTAAATCAAATACCAAAAATTTTGCAAAATGTAACTTCTGAAAATATAAGGGTAAAAGTAAAAAGAGATGGAAATTATGAAGAAGAACTAGTTAAGATTAAAAATGATAATAGTAAAAAAAGATTAGGATTTTGGGTGAGGGATAAAATATCTGGAATGGGTACAATAACTCTTTATGACCCAAAAAGCAAAAAGTTTAAGGGTATAGGTCATCCAATAACAGATACAGATACTAATGAACTTTTAGAAATAAAAAGTGGGAAATTATATAATCCTAAAAGTATAAATATCATAAAATCTAGCGAAAAAAATATAGGGCATATTGATGGAGATTTTGATTTTTTATCTCCGATAGGTAGTTTTTATGATAATAATAATTATGGCATAAACGCAAATTTAAATATAAAAAATAATAATAACTCACTTGTTGAGGTTGCAAGTAAAGAAGATGTAAAAATAGGAGATGCATATATACTATTTGAAGATAAAAATAGAAATATATCTACTTACTCAATAAAAATAAAAGATTTAGATTTTGAAAATAGTAATAATAGACAAATTATGATAGAAATAACGGATAAAGATTTACTAGATTATACAGGTGGTATAATACAAGGTATGAGTGGTTCTCCCATAATTCAAAATAATAAAATAATAGGAGCTTTGACTCACGTGTCTAAGGATGATAAGAAAAAAGGTTATTGTATTTTTATTGATGAGATGTTAGAATAATTACTATTTAAAAAATATAAAAATATTAAAGGAATATAAAACTATAGTGTCGAATAAAAATTAACGTGAAAAAAATACGAAAAATAGTTTATTGAGTCTAATATAATTTTAAATGGGGGGATTTTAGATGAATTCAAAAATAAAGGTTCTTTTGGCTGATGATAACAAAGATTTTTGTCAAGTACTAAAAGAATATTTATCAAGTGAAAGTGATATAGATATAGTAGCAGTTGTTAAAGATGGAATAGAAGCTTTAGATATGATACAAAAAACAAGTCCTGATATAATAGTTTTAGATGTTATAATGCCACATCTAGATGGTCTTGGTGTTTTAGAGAAGTTAAAATCATTAAATTTAGTAAAAATGCCAAAAGTAGTTATGTTATCTGCTGTTGGTCAAGACAAAATAACTCAAAGGGCAATAGATTTAGGAGCTGATTATTACATAATAAAACCTTTTGACTTTTCAATATTTATAAATAGAATAAGAGAGTTAGTGTCAAATAAAGTTGTAAGTACAGAATCAAGAGCAAAATCTCATCCAGATATACAACTTGGAAGAAGAGAATTTGTGAGAAGCTCTGGTAATATACAAACAGAAATAACTAATATAATTCATGAAATAGGTGTTCCAGCTCATATAAAAGGATATTTATATTTAAGAGAAGCTATAAAAATGGTTATAGATAATGTTGAACTTTTAGGAGCTGTAACTAAAGAATTATATCCAAATATTGCAAAAGAACATAATACTACACCAAGTAGAGTTGAAAGAGCCATAAGACATGCAATAGAAGTAGCTTGGAGCAGAGGAAAGGTTGATACTATAAATCAATTGTTTGGATACACAGTTCATAATACAAAAGGAAAGCCTACAAATTCAGAATTTATAGCTATGATTGCTGATAAATTAAGACTTGAACATAGTATGGCAGAGTAGCAGTAAAAGAGTGGATTTTATCCACTCTTTTTTATGTAAGCATTTAGAATACTTATATACTTGAAAGTATATAACTCTTATAATATAATAGTTAAGAATAAAATTAAATCTTAGATGTTTTAGTTTATTTTTTGATTATTTTATAGTAAATTTTATTTTTTAAAAGGAGGGAATTGGAAGGTAATGAATAAAAATTCTGGTAAGATGAATATGAAATTAGGCCAAAAGTTAAGTTTAGCTCTTTTTGCTATATTAATTGTTGGCATTTTTTCTAACTTTTTTACTCTAAGTAAGATGTTTATAAGTAATAAACAAAACTTAGAGTATAGTAGAGTAAATGAAGCAGTAATTGAAATGCAAAATATAAAAGAAGAGTTAGTTAGGATTGACCAAAATATAATTTGTATGGTTTTAGACCCTTATCCAACACAGCAAGAGTCTGTATCAAATGGATATTTTGGTGATTATGATAATACTATAAAGTCAAGTTTTGAGTCTATTAAAAAATCAATTAATACTATTTCGCAAATAACACCTGACCAAAAAGGTATATTAGACAATATAGCTACATTAACAAATCAGTTTGAGAGTGAATATAATATACTTAAAGAATCTGACTCAAAGGTAAATACAATGAATATAAATCAGCCACCAGAGTCTATACAATATCAACAATTTATTCAATCTAACAATATCAATACAATTTTAAGTTCTAGTAGCAATATAACATCTATTTATACTAAATTAAAAGAAGAAAGTGCTAAAGGATTAGAGACTTTATTATCTATATCTAAAAATTATAATTCTAATATATCAGGTCACTTTAAGTTTGCTATTGTAGTATCTATTGTATGTAGTGTACTTTTAGTAATAATAGGAATTATAATAAAATTTAGAGTAACTGAAAAACTAGTTAAACCGCTTGATAATGTAAGAATATCAGCAAATGAGATGGCAAAAGGTAATTTTGATATTAATATTGAAAGTCAAACAGAATATGAACTTAAAATTTTGTCAGAAAGTATGGCTAATTTAAACTCTAAAGTAAAAGATATTATAAATGATATATTAAGAGTTTTAAATGAAATTGCAAATGGAAATTTTGATGTATATCCATCTGTTGAGTATATTGGAATTTTTAAAACTATAGAAAATTCTTTAATAAAAATAACTGAAGATTTAAGTGATACTATTGAAGGTGTTAAAATAACTGCACAAGAAGTTGAAGAAGCCTCGTATAAAGTTTCAAGTACTTCTCAAATGTTAGCTCAAGGTGCAACAGAGCAATCAAATTCAATTGAAGAATTATCTATAACTATAAATAATATATCAGAAAAAATTAAAGATACAGCAAAAAATGCAAACCTTGCAAATGAATTGTCAGTAAGTGCAGGAGTAGATGTTGGTGAAGGAAATGAACAAATGAAGCAAATGGTAAGTGCAATGCAAGAAATATCAGATGCTTCACAAGAGATAGGAAGAATAATAAAAACTATAGATGATATAGCATTTCAGACTAATATATTAGCTTTAAATGCAGCTGTTGAGGCTGCTCGTGCAGGAAGTGCTGGTAAAGGGTTTGCAGTTGTTGCTGATGAAGTAAGAAATTTAGCTCAAAAAAGTGCAGAAGCAGCAAAAAATACATCTGTATTAATAGAAAACTCAATACTTGCTGTTGAAAAAGGAACTCAAATAGTTGATAATACGGCTAAATCTTTAGAAAAAATAATAGAAACCACAAATAAATCAATAATATTAGTTGATGAGATAAGTAAGTCTTCAATAGAAGAAGAAGAGGCTATAAATCAAGTAACTGAGGGTGTTTCTCAAATATCGCTAGTAGTCCAAAAAAATTCAGTAACTAGTGAAGAAAGTGCAATGTCAAGTGAAGAACTTAGCACACAAGCTAAGGCACTAAAATCACTTGTAGAAAGGTTTAATGTAAAAACTAAGTCTTACAATAACTAGATTTATGTAAAGTTAAAACTTGTTACATGTTGCAAAATTATTTGTTTTTGTAATATAATATTACATGAGTACTTTGAAGTATATTTTGAATAGTTAAATTTAGCATTTAAAAATTTAATAAATAAATTTATATATTTAGTGAAAATAAATTTATGTTTTATTGATACAGGACGGAAATAATTTTATAATATAACTTAATTAAGTGCGTAATGTAAAGATGTTTTATTACTATAAAAAGTGTATTATAGTTTATTATAATAATCTTAATATTGGAAATTAAAATTAAGTATAAAATATAAAAAGAAAAGGAGAATTAGCATGAGTATAGATTCTATGAATGAGTTTTATGTCCAAGAAAATATGCAGTTATTGGAACAATTAGAAGAAATTCTACTAGTAGGTCAATCTGATACTGGTGAGTTGGAACAAAAAGAAATTGAAGAAATATTTAGAGCTATGCACACTATAAAGGGTGCATCTGCAATGATGGGATATGAAAATTTAACTCATTTAACTCACAGTGTTGAAGATATTTTTGATGCTGTTCGTAATGGTTTAAAGCTTTCAAGTGATAAATGGGATGAACTAATAGACCTTGTGCTAAATAGTATAGATTTCTTAAAAGAGGAAATATCAAAAGTTCAGGAAGGTCAAACTCCTGATGGAGATATAGATGAATTAAGAGGAATTGCAAAAGATTTATTAAAAAGAGCAAAAGAGGGAGATTCATCAGTTGAAAGTACAGAAAGTACTCCTACTAATGAAGAAACATCAAACTCATCAGAAAATTACCTTTATTTAAATGTAAGATTTAGCGAAGGTTGTGCGATGGAGTCTATAAGAGCTTTAGGAGTTGTAACTAGTTTAAATAAAGTATCAACTGTTGCAAAAATAGTACCAGAAGATTTAGACTCTGATTGCGATGAAGATATTATAAAGAATGGATTTACAGTTTATTTATATACACCAGAAGCAAAAGAAGTTATTGATGACATAGCTAAAAAGACTATGTTTTTAGATAAGTACGAATTAAGAGATGTTACAGATGAAGAATTAAAAGATGTATTCGGAATGAGTAGAAGTGATATACAAAGTTCTTCTAGTGTAAAACAAGAAGTAGAAAGTACAGATAAAGAGATAGAAACTAAAGAAAATCAAGTTGAAAAGGTAGCTGAGACTGTAGAAACTAAGCCAGAGCCTAAGACATCTCAAGCAAAAAAAGAACCTGTTCAACAAAAGCAAGAAAGTAGTTCTAAAAATAGTTTCTTAACTGTTAATATAAGTAAGATAGATGCTTTAATGAACTTAGTTGGAGAAATAGTAACTACTGAATCTATGGTTGAAAAACAATCACAAATGGAAAACTTTGATAGAGACTCTTTTGAAAAACAATCAAGAAGACTTCATCAATTAACTAATGAACTTCAAGATGTTGTTATGTCTATACGAATGGTTCCTATATCATCTACTTTTACTAAAATGCAAAGAATAGTAAGAGACATGAGTAAAAAGACTGGTAAAGCTGTTGATTTAGTATTAATAGGTGAACAAACAGAAGTTGATAAGAATATATTAGAGAATATATCAGACCCTTTAATGCATATGATAAGAAATAGTATGGACCACGGTATAGAAACTCCAGAAGAACGTGCAAAGACTGATAAGCCTGCAAAAGCTAAAGTTGTTCTTGAAGCTAAAAATACTGGTGGAGATATAGTAATAATAATAAAAGATGATGGTAGAGGTCTTAATAAAGAGGCCATAGTTAAAAAGGCTATAGAAAGAGGAGTAACTACTAAATCGATAGATGAAATAAGTGATAAAGAAGCATATAACTTTATATTAGCTCCAGGTTTCTCGACAAAAGAAGCTGTAAGTGAGTATTCTGGTCGTGGAGTTGGTATGGACGTTGTTTATACTAATATACGTAAACTAAGAGGTTCTTTAAGTATAGATAGTGAGTATGGAAAAGGAACAATGTTTATAATGCGTATACCTTTAACTCTTGCAATAGTTGATGGTATGAAGATAGCTCTTGGTAGAGAAACTTATATAATACCTTCTCTTAATATAAAAGAAGTTTTCACTCAAGGTGGATTTAAGATAGTTAAAAATCCTAATGGTGAAGAACACAGTATAATAAGAGGTGAATGTTATAAAGTAGTTAGATTATCTAAGATATTAGGTATTGAAGATGAAACTCAAACTGAAGATGTTATGGTATTAGTAGAATCAGAATTAGGAAGTGTTTGTATACTTGTTGATAAAGTTTTAGGTCAACAACAAGTTGTTATAAAACCAATACCTCATATGTTAACTCAATTTGATAAAGTTCAATCTCATATGTCGGGTTGTTCAATACTTGAAGATGGTTCTATAAGTTTAATACTTGATGCAAATGCTATAATAAGCATATAAGAGTATTTAGGGAGAGTTTTTAATGAAAGAAAAAATAAAAGTTTTGGTAATAGATGATTCACCTATGTTTAGAAAAATAATATCTAGCAATATTGAGACTTCTGATGAAATAGAGGTATTAGGTACTGCTAGAGACTCTTATGAAGCAAGAGACAAGATAAAAAAATTAAAGCCTCAAGTACTAACATTAGATATTGAGATGCCTGGAATTGATGGAATAGAGTTTTTGAAAATTTTAATGAGTCAACTTCCAATACCAACAATAGTTATAAGTACTTGTAATGATAGATGTTTTGAGGCTATTAATGCTGGTGCTATAGCTTTTGTTGAAAAACCAAAGTCTAATAATATGGACAGTTTTTCTGTTGAATTAATATCTAAAATAAAGGAAGCATCAAGAGCTAAAGTATATAAAAGGAGAGCTCCTTTACAAACCACAAAAACTCAAACTACAACAAACAGTAATTTATTGAGTAATAGTGGTATAATAAAAGGCAATAATGATTTGATAGCAATAGGTGCATCTATGGGAGGAGTGGAGGCTGTTTCTAGAGTTCTTAGAAGGCTTCCAACAGGGCTTCCACCTATAGTTATAACTCAACATATGCCACCAGTATTTACTAAAAAATACTCAGAAAGACTAGATAAAGAATGTGCAATAAGAATAGTTGAAGGAAAAGATGGAGACATTTTAAAGAGTGGATACGCATATTTAGCTCCTGGAGGAAAACAAATGGGAGTTGTAAATAGTAGTGGAGTATATAAATTAGTAATAAAAGATACAGAAAAAGTAAGTGGGCATTGTCCATCTGTTGATTACCTTTTTGATAGTGTAGCTAAAGAAGTAAAAGGTGAAATTATAGCAGTAATACTAACTGGAATGGGCTCTGATGGAGCGAAAGGTCTTTTAAATATAAGAAAAAAAGGTGGATTTACTATTGGTCAAAACAAAGAAACTTGTGTTGTTTATGGTATGCCAATGGTTGCAAATAAAATAGGTGCTGTTTTAAAAGAAGCACCACTTGACTCAATACCAGAGATAATACTAAACAAACTTAAAAAGAAGAAAGTAGGTATATAGAATGTTAGATAGCGAAAAACTTAGTATATTTAAAGAAATAAGTAATATCGGTTCTGGAAATGCATCAAACTCATTAGCTGCTATGTTAAATGAGATGGTTGATATAGGTATACCAAAAAGTGATATGGTAAACTTTTCAAGTATAACAGATGAGTATGATTCTCCAGAAGAAGTTGTTGTTGGAAATGTTCTTCAGTTATCTGGAGATATAGAAGGGTTTATAATGATAGTTATGAAAGTTGACGCTGCATTTAATCTTCTTTCAAAAATAACAAAACAAGTTGTAAAATATAATCCTAATGACTACGATGATATACGTCAACAATTAGGTTCTATGGGGGAAATATGTAATATACTTTGTGGGACTTACTTAACGGCTATGTCTGAGATGACTGGTATGACAATAAACCAATCTATACCATACTTTAGTATAGATATGATAATGGCTATAATGAATCTTCCTATATCGCTTTATGGACCAGTTGCAGATACTGCTTTATGTATAGAGACAGACTTCTTTACAATGGACCAAGAAGTTCAAGGGAAATACTACTTTATGCCAGAGCTTGAATCTTGTACAAGAGTTTTAGAAATGTTAGGAATGGCATAGGAAAAATTTATGAAAAATATAACTGTTGGAATTGCTGATTATAATATAGTAAAATCACCTGATACTATATCTACAATAGGACTTGGGTCTTGTTGTGGAATAGTGATTTATGATGAAATAAATAAAATTGCAGGTATGGTTCATATATTATTATCTGATTCTACAGCTGATAAAAAACTTATAAATAAAGCGAAATATGCGGACACAGGCATAATACTATTATATGAGGAGCTACGTAAAAAAGGTGCAAATCCTAGAATGATGAAAGCAAAGATTGCTGGTGGAGCTCATATGTTTGGTTTTAACAACAAAACAGCTGGAAATATATTTTCAATAGGTGAAAAGAATGTTAGAGCTTGTAAAACAGTTTTAGCAAAACTTAGAATACCAATAGTTGCTGAAGATGTGCTAGGCTCTTGTGGAAGAACTATAGTGTTTGATACAATTACTAATAAGCTTAGAGTAAAGAGTGTAGGTAAATCTGAAAAACTGATATAGAAGGGGAGGCATTTACTATGAATGAGAATGAAGAAATAGTAGAAGGTGCAGTTTCTGATACAATAGATGATTTGTATATGGTGTTTATTGTTAATAATCAAAAATATGCTTTATCGTCAAAGTATATAATTGAAATTGTTGGTATATCAAAAATAACTCAAGTACCATTTATTCCTAAATATATAAAAGGTATAATAAACTTAAGAAGTACTATAATACCAATAATTGATGCAAGAATGAGATTTGGTCTTAAGCCAATAGATTATAATGAAAGAACTTGTATTATAATAATTGAAAATGGTGAAGATAAAGTTGGTTTAATAGTTGATGCTGTAAGTGAAGTTATAACTATACTACCAGAGCAAAGTATGAAAATGGATTCGATGAAAGAAACAGAAATAGATCAAAACTTTATAAAAAGTGTTAGTGAAATAAATGGAGAAACTCAACTAATATTAGATTGTGATTCTTTAATAGAAATTTCAGAGGATTTAAAACATGCAATTAACGAGTAGAGACTTTACAAGGCTAAAAACTTTTATGTATAATAATTATGGAATAAATCTTGATAAAAAAGAAAAGCTAATAGAAACAAGACTTGCACTTATAGTAAAAAGAATGGGATTTAATGACTTTAGTAGCTATATTGATGCATTAATGAAAGATAAGACTGGAGAGATGGTTGCTATAGTAGTTGAAAAATTAACTACTAATTTCACTTATTTTATGAGAGAAGAACAACATTTTGCATTTTTAAGAGATAAAATAATTGCAAATAAAATGAAGACTTCTACATCAGGAGAAATTAAAATATGGTGTGCAGCCTCTTCAAGTGGTGAAGAGCCATATTGTTTAGCTATGACATCTCATTTAGCACTTGGAGGCAATAAGAGATTTAGAGTTTCTATTACCGCATCTGATATTTCAAGAAATGTTCTAAGAATAGCAAAAACAGGTATTTATTCTAAAGAAAAAGTAGTTAAGTTGCCACAAGCTTGGGTGAAGAATTACTTTAAGCAAACAGATAATAGAAATTTTGAAGTTATAGATGATTTAAAAAAAATGATTACCTTTAAGTATTTCAATCTTAATGATAGTATAGGTTGGGAAAAGTCAAAATATGATGTGATATTTTGCAGAAATGTTATGATATATTTTGATGAACCAACTAAGAAGAAGTTATGCAAAAGACTATATGAATCACTTAAGCCAGGAGGATATCTAATAATAGGTCTTTCTGAAAATATTAGCAATTTAATTAATGATTTTGAGCGAGTAGAACCATCAGTTTACAAGAGAAAATAAAATTGTGGAGGAATAAGTATGAGTAAAAAAGTTTTAGTAGTTGATGATGCTGCATTTATGCGTATGTCTATAAAAAATATGATAACAAAACATGGTTTTGAGGTTGTTGGAGAAGCTGGTAACGGAAATGAAGCAGTAGCTAAATATCAAGAGTTAAAGCCTGATATAGTTACTATGGACATAACAATGCCAGAAAAAACAGGGCTTGAAGCTTTAAAAGAAATAATAGGAATGGATCCTAATGCTACTGTAATAATGGTATCTGCACTTGGTCAAGAGGCTATGATGAAAGATGCTATAACAAGTGGTGCTAAAGGATTTATAGTAAAGCCTTTCAAAGAAGATATAATAGTTGCAGAGTTATCTAAATTATAATAAAAATCCTATGACTTGTTCATAGGATTTTTTAGTTATATTTTTTATTTTTATCCGAATAATTAAAATATACATATATTAATATAAAATAATTAAATTTATTTTTTAAATTATTGGAGGTGATTTTTTTGATTTCATATGTAACATCAAGTATTTACAGTGTAAATCACACTAAACATAAAAGCATGATGGCACCTACTGATGAAATAAGAAGATTTCAAGAAAAAATAGGAAATGGTATAAATATAAATGAAACTAACAAAGAAGAATATCAAGTTTTAGATGAGCCTTATGAAAATAAAAAAAGTAATAAACAGCTAAAAAATCAACAAGAAAGACCTCAAACTCCAAACGATATGGCTATGAAACTAGCATTAGGAGAAAAACTATCAAAAGAAGAGGATGAGTATTTAAGTAATAGATATCCAAAAATGAAAAAGTATGCTGAGTTTGTTAGAGAACAAGGTGAAGAACTAAAAAATAACTTAAAAAATGCAAAGGATGAGGAAGAATCTCAAAAAATGATATTAAATGCTATGGAAAATATTTCAAAGCAGTCTCAAAAAGGACTAATATCAGATTTTGTTGTTAGAATGAACATGGCATCAATAGAAAATGCAAAAAATTCAGTAGAGAAAGCTGGTAAAATTGAAAGATTTAACAATATAAAACTTGATATGGAACCGGGAGTTTTAATTGATGCACTAGCGTAGAAAAAGAGCTATCAAAAGATAGCTCTTTATTTTTCGTAAGGTCTTCTAGCCGTTATATATTTATCTTCGTATTTCCCACTTAAAGATGAAGTTATAACACCTTGTTTAGAATTTGCAGCATGTATAAACTCATTATTTCCTATATAAATTCCAACATGAGAAACTCTTCCTTTGTTCATAGTGTCAAAAAACACTAAATCACCAGGCTTTAGCTCATTTTTAGAAACTTCTTTACCAAACTCAGCTTGGTCATAAGATACTCTAGGTATATCTATTCCAAATGTTTCTTTATAGATATATTTAGTAAAACCAGAACAGTCAAAAGTATCAGGGCCATTTGCACCCCACACATAATCTTTTCCAAGTTGTTTTTTTGCTAGATTTATTGCATTATTTATTTTAGAGTCAATTTCTCTATTTGTATTTGATGAAACATTTTCAGTAGTTACCGTTTGATTTGTAGTGGTTATAGTTTCATTATCTTCTTCTAATGATGTATTATTATCTGTTTTATTTGATGTGTTGTTACTTTCTAAATTATTTATAACTAAATTATCGATTTTTATATTTCTTCCTAAGTAATTTATATCTAAATCAGTCATACTAACTGTATTTTTTGATGTATCAACACTAACTTTTCCGATATTTAAGTCTACATTTCCTATATTTAATAGATTATCTAGTGAATCTAAGCTAGAACTATGATTACAACAAGAAGTATTATTAATGTTTTGAGTATTATTTGATAAGTTATTGATTAAAGTTTCAAACAATAATGAACTACTAGAGTTATTATTATTTCCTAATAAGCTAGTGTAGTCCAGAGAACTTAAATTATTTATTCTCAAATAACGCACCCCCGGTTAAAATTTTTGACAATCTCAATTCTATCACATAAAAAAAAAAAAGTACATAGTATATTAAATTACATTTGAAAAATTTTATACTGGAATGTAAAATATATATCATAAGAATTGTTATGTGATGTTATTTTAATTTATACTAATTATAATAAAAGTTTTAACAAGTAATATTTAATTGTTGAAAATGCTCAAAATATACATTACTATAAAGTAGTAGATAATTTTTAAAAGTATAAGTAATATTAGGAGGCTTGAGAGGATATGAGTTTTTCTGAAAATCAAGGTAAGACAAAGATACTTCTTGAATCTGGTACTAATGAGCTTGAATTAATGGAGTTTGTTATAGCTGGAGAAACATTTGGTATAAATGTCGCTAAAGTACGTGAGATAATGATAGTTGATGAGGTAAAAAAAATGCCAAACTCTCATGAAATGGTAGAGGGTATTTTTAAGCCAAGAGATGAGATTATTACTGTTATAGATTTAGCAAGATATTTAGGTATAGAAAGAGAAAATGATGAAAAGTCCATATTTATAGCAACTCATTTTAATAAATTAAACTTTGCATTTAGAGTTGATAGAGTTATAGGTATAGCACGTGTTTCTTGGGAAAATATTAAAAAGCCAAATAGAGTTATATACGGAGGAGATGAAGGAGCTGCTACTGGTATAGCTGAATTTTCAAATAGACTTATAACTATACTTGACTTTGAAAAAATAGTTGCAGAAGTTAGTCCAGAGTCTAGTATACAATATGAATCAATTGAAAAAATGGGAGAACGTAAGGATTGTGATAAGCCTATATTAGTTGCAGAAGACTCTATGCTTCTTGCAAAACTTATAATAGACTGTCTACACGGAGCAGGATATAAAAATGTAATAAGAACAGATAATGGTCAAGAAGCATGGAACTTCCTTCAAGAAATTAAAGACTCTGGGGAGAATATAGAAGAACATGTTGCTTGTATAGTTTCTGATATAGAAATGCCTTTAATGGATGGTCATAGACTTACTAAATTAGTAAAAGAAGACCCAATTCTTAATCATCTACCACTTATTCTATTTTCATCTTTAATAAGTGACGAGATGAGAAGAAAGGGTGAAGAACTTGGAGCGGATGCTCAAATAACTAAGCCAGAAATTGCTGAGCTTGTTGCTCTTATAGATAAATTTATAAGATAACCCAAAAAGTTACTAGATTGTTATTTATTTTAATATTTAAATTTTATAAAAATCTTGGTAAAATGATTTTACCAAGATTTTATTTGTATTTAATCTGCCAAAACTTAAGTGAATATCAAATTATCCGTATAGATTTTATATAATTAAACCAGAGGTAAAAAATGAGAGTTCAAAATATAAATTCAAATAAAGGTATTAATATAGAAACAAAAGTTAATAAGGGGAAAAATGGGTTTGACCAAAGTTTTAGTCAAGCTCATAAAAGTAAAACTAAGGAAGAATTAGATGATTATTTAAAAGATATAAGAAAAATAGGAGAGAGATTATCTCAAACTCAAAATTATTCGGATGTTTTGAATTATAAAAAGGCTATAAAGGGATATTTAAAATCAGTGGTTGAATATGCTTATAGTATAAATAAAAATACGAGTTTTTGGGAAGGAAACTACTTTACGACAGTTAAAACTGTAAATGAAAAGTTAGAAGATATGACCAGAGAATTTTTGTATGAACAAAAAGAGAATATAGATGTAGCATCAAAAGTTGAAGAAATAAATGGTCTTTTAATAGATTTGTATCTTTAAAGAGGAGGTAGAAAATGTCAAAACAAAATAATGAAACTATTTATGAAGCTCAGTTTGAACAGTTAATACAAGGAGAAAGAGAAGAAATAAATGCTGTTGAAGACGTTATGCAATCAAGACTAGAGATAAGTGTTGAAATGGGCTCAACAAAAGAAAAAATAGGTCGAATAATAAATTTTAAAGAGGGCGATGTAATAGTCCTTGATAAACATGTTGAAGAAGGTCTTGATATAAATGTTAATGGAAAAAGAATTGCTAGTGGAGAGAGTATAATAATAGATAATAAATTAGCGATTAGACTGTCAAGTGTAAAATTAGATTAACATTTAGGAGGGATATTATGAGTGTTTCTGATATAAAAGCAATCATTTTTGAAGAGAAAAATCTTTTGAAAAAACTACTTGAATTTCTTGATAATCAATATGAATATATTTTAGATCAAGATGTTATGAAAGTTGATAAAGTGGCAAGAGATTTAGACGAAATATCTAAAAAAATAGCAAAATCAGAAATTGAAAGAAGAAAAATAATGGGTAACGAAGCCAAAGTTGGTGAAATCATAAATAAAACAGAAGATGAGTTACTAATAAAAGCATATGATGAGATACAAGTTATCCTTAGAGATATACAAATACAAAAAGAAGCTAATGAAGAATTAATAAAAAATAAAATTTTTTTTACAAAGAAAATGATAAATATGTTAAATCCAAACAGACCAAACCAAACTTATAACGCGTATGGTCAAATGAGAAAATAGACTTATTGGAGGGAGAAATATGCCAGGATTAATATCATCACTATACTCATCATACTCTGGAATGAGTGTAAGTCAAATGAATATACAAACAACATCTCATAATATAAACAACATGAATACTCCAGGGTATACTAGACAAAAAGTTGTTCAAAGTCAAAGGAGTGCATATAGTTATCCAGGAAGTAATAGCTACTTAGGAGCAGGTCAAGTAGGTCAAGGTGTTCAAGCTAATGATATAGTAAGAGTTAGAAATTCATTTCATGATTTTCAGTATAGAAATGAAAGTCATGAATATGGAGAAATAGCTAAAAGATATGAAAATTTAAGACATATGGAAACTATATTCAATGAGCCTTCTGACTCATCTATATCAAGTGCTTATAATGATTTTTATATGAGTTGGCATGAGTTATCTAAAAGGCCAGGGGATGCTGGATCAATAGATGTCGTTGTTCAAAACTCAAAATATTTAGCACAAAACATTTCTAGTGTAACTAATAAGCTAGAAAGTATGAAAGATCAAATAAATAAAGATATAGAAGATAATTTAAGTGCAATCAACTCAAATATAGATAGATTAAGAGCTTTAGAAAAAGATATAAAGCTAGTTGAGGGAAGTGGAAAAACTCCTAATGATTTATATGATGAAGTTGATAGAATAATAGATGATTTAAGCTTTAGAATGAATGTAACTACAGATGAAGCGAAGAGCTTTATAGATGCTGCTATGGAGCCTGGAAAAGAAGTTATAATAGGAAAAGATAACAATGGAAATCCAACACTTAAAATAGCGACTAAAGAAGTATATGATAAAGATGGTAAATTAGTAGGTACAGTTGATACTAATAAACCTATTACAGATCCAGCAACAGGAGCTATAACAGGATATGAATTAGTTAATAGAAATGGACAAAGAGTTGGTGAAGTAACTTTAGATGCTAATGGAGATAGATCGGGGCAAGTAACTGCACAAGACTCAAAAGGAAACAATATAACAGTTCCTGCAAATACTCAAACTATTGATATAAGGGATGCATCTGGAGAACTTGAAGGTTCTTTTACAATGCTTAATAAAATAGATGAATATGTTGATAATATGAAGAATATGGCTGAGCATCTAGCAGAAAATGTTAATGATATAATACAAAATAACACTACTCCACAAATAAATGATGAGATATTTATATTTGATCCAGATGCTAATCCTATGCTTTCTGTGGCAGATAATGCACATGATATATTAGGTCAAATACCACATGATCAAATGGTTAATATAGCAAAAGAAATGTATGACTTAAAAGATGAAAAAGTAGTACCGGTACTAGATTCAAATGGTGCACCAGTACTAGATGAAAATGGTCAGCCAAAACATATAACTATAAATAATTTTTATAATGATTTAATTCAAAAGTTAGGGAATGAAACTCAAGAAGCTATAAGAGCAGAATCTAATCAAAGTAAAGTTTTAAATAGTATAGAATCATCAAGACTTTCTATAACTGGGGTATCTCTTGATGAGGAAATGGTTAACTTAATACAATTTCAACATTCATATAATGCAAGCGCAAAAGTAATATCAACGATTGATTCACTTCTTGAAGTTGTTATAAATGGTCTTAAAAGATAGGAGGTAGTTAAATGAGAGTTACTAATACTGGCTTAACATCAAGTCAAATATACCAAACTCAAAGAAATATGCAAAGAATGGGTAAATTAAATGAGCAACTAAATACAGGGAAAATAGTAAATAGAGCATCGGATGACCCATATCAAGCAAGAAGAATAATGAGCCTTAAAAATGAGATAGGATATACTGAAAAATATAATTCAAATATAGATGAAGTAACTGGATGGTTAGAAAGTACAGACTCAACATTAGATAAGACTGGAATGATACTTGATGATCTAAAAAAATCCATACTTGAAGTTGGAAATGGTGCTTATGGTGATCATGAAATGAAAGCTATAGCAGAAGAAATTGATGAAAAAATAAAGCAACTTGGAGATGTATTAAATAATGCATATGGAGATAAATATGTGATGGGTGGAACAGAGCTTGAAACACCTCCAATAATAATAAATGAAGGTCCTCCAGCTAGTCTTGAACTTAATTTATATGATGCTAATAATAATCCAAATGGTATAAAGCCAGAAGATTTACAAAGTAAACTGAATATAGAAATATCAGATAATATAGATATAGATTACAATCTTTCTGTTGCTGATGTTTTAGGTATACAGTTTGATAATAATGGTCAAATAGATACCACTCAAAGAAACTTTTTAGATGTTATAAATGAAATAGGTCAAACTATGAATGATATAGCAAATGGAGTAGATGTTGAAGATAACAAAGAAAAGTTACTATTTGCAGATGATGGTTTAAAAACAGAGCTAGATTCTTTTTTTGAACATACTGTAAATAAAAGAACGGAAATTGGTACAAATTTACAAAAGTTAGAAAAAGTTAAAGAATTAAATGAATCTAGTATACTTGAAATGACAAGCGTACTATCTTTAAAGCAAGATACAGACTATGCATCAAAATTAGTTGAATTCACTACTGCTGAGATGATTTATCAAGCATCACTTAAAGTAAGCTCAAAATTAATTCAGCCAACATTAATGGATTTTATAAGGTAGGTGACTAATTTTGGAAATAGAATTTGAAAGTGGGTTACCTGGATTTGAAGAGTATAAAAAATTTACTTTAAGTGATATAGAAAATCATGATGAGTTTAAGTCTTTAGTATCTATTGATGATGAATATATAGGTTTTGTAGCAATATCGCCATTTGTAATATATAAAGATTATGAGGTAGATATAAATGATGAAATAATAGATATGCTTTCTATAACTAAGCCAGAAGATGTATTAGTATTAGTTTTAGTAAGACTTGGAAAATATATAAAAGATAGTACGGTAAATTTAAAAGCTCCTATTTTAATAAATACTAAAAACAACCAAGCTATTCAATACATTATCCAAAGTGATAAGTATTTAACTAGAGAACCAATAACTAAAGGATTATAAATGTTAGTTTTAACTAGAAAGGAAAAAGAAAGTTTTTTAGTTGGAAATGATATTGAAATAAAGGTTGTTAAAATAGATGAAAATAGTATTAAAATAGGAATAGAAGCTCCAAAAAACAAAACAATACTAAGAAAAGAAGTATATGATAAAGTAAAAGATGAAAATAATGATTTCAAAGTAAATATAAATGATGCTATTAAAATTTTTGATTAAAGAGGTGTAAAAAATGTACGCAAGCAATCCGTATAATGCATATAAGAAGAATTCTATAAATACTATTTCTTCCCAAGAACAACTTTTATTAATGCTTGTTGATGGAGCTGTAAAATATACTAAAATTGCAAGGCTTGCATTAATAGAGAAAAATATACCAAGAAGTCATAAAGAGCTTGTTAGAGTTCAAGATATATTTTTAGAACTTATGATAACTATGGATAGAAATAATAAACATATGGAAGATTTATATGATGTATATGATTTTATAAAATCTGAACTAGCAAGAGCTAATATAAATAAGGACGTTAAAATAATAGAAGATATACTGCCTGTTATAGAAGAAATAAGAGATATGTGGTATGAAGTAGATAGAAAAATAAAATCAGGAAAGTAATCTAGTTTAGGAGGTATACGACTATGAGTAGTGTAAGTGGAATAAGAATGCCAGGGCTTGCTACTGGTATGGATACTGATACTATGGTAAAAGAAATGCTTGCAGCAGAACAAGAAAAAATTAATGATATAAAAGGTGATAAGCAAATACTTCAATGGCAACAAGAAATTTATAGAGATATAATTGGAGATGTTAAAAGCTTTAGTGATAAATACCTTTCTATGGCCTCAAAAGATTCTATACTAAACAGTAACAACTGGAATACGTTAGAAATAAATAGCTCAAACTCTAATGTTATAAGTGCAGTAGGAACTTCAGGAGCATCTAATATAGATTATACTTTTAAAGTAGAAAAATTAGCCTCTGGTGCAACTATGAAAACTAATCAAGCTGCTAACGGTCAAAAATTAACTAAAACATCAACACTTGAATCTTTAGGTGCTAATTTTGGTAATGGAGATAAAATAGAGTTTAAGATAAAAACTTCAGGAGCCAAAGAAGATGAGCTTAAGACTATAACTCTAACAAAAGATGATACTATTGAAAGTATGGTCAAAAAGATAAATGATGCATCAGATGGAAAATTTAAGGCCACATTTAGCGAAATGACTGGAGAATTTAAGTTAGAATCAACTCAAACTGGAGAAAATAGTTCTTTACAAATAGTAAATACTGACGGTAGTCAATCTAATGCTTTAGAATTTTTAGATGGAAGTGGTAAAAGGCCAAACCAATTCTCAATAGAACAAAAGGGAGAAAATTCAAAAATAGAAGTAAAAACTAATGATGGTCAAACTATTAATTTAAGTAAAGAATCAAATAGTTTTTCTATTGATGGGATAAATTATACTGTTAATTCTGTTGGTGAATCAAAGGTAACATCAAAACAAAATTTTGATAAAGTAACTGAAAATATGAAGAATTTTGTTGATGATTATAACAAATTAATGGATGATATTTATAAAAAAATATTAGAAAAGAAAAATAAAGATTATAAACCACTAACTGAAGAACAAAAGAAAGATATGTCTGAGGAAGAAATTAAGAAGTGGGAAGAAAATGCAAAAAAAGGTATACTAAAAAATGACCCCGACCTAAAAAGATTTATGGACGATATGCAAAAAGCTATATTTGGTGACAATATGGAGTTTATGATGTCTATAGGTATAAGTGGTCACGAAGACTATAACAAAAGAGGTCAATTATCATTTGATGAAGAAAAATTTAAAAAAGCATTAGAAGAAAATGGTCAAGAACTATACAAAAAAATGGCTGGTTCTAGTGATAGTATTCTTGAAGGTGTAAATAGTACTATAAAAAAATATATCGGTTCATCTTCATCAATATTTGCTAAAAAGGCAGGGATAGAAAGTACGGCATCAGTAGCAGAAAATTATTATTCTGATGAGATAAAGAAAAAAGAAGAGTTAATATCTAATTTAGTAAATAAAATGAATAGAAAAGAAACTGCTCTTTACAAAAAGTTTGCTTTAATGGAAAAAACTATGAGTAAACTAAACGCTCAAATGGCACAATTCTTCCAAGCGTAAGGAGAAGATTATGGTTAAATTATGGAAAAGTATAAACTTAGAAATAATTGAAGTTATAAAAAGTGGTGATGTAGAGAGATTGGATTCCCTTATGGAAAAAAGACAGGAAATACTTGATAAAGTAGATATAAAACGGTTTAAAAAAGAATTAGGGAATGATATTAAATTAGATGATAAAATTCACATTTTATTGACTAATGAAATAAATAATATTAAAAATGAAATAAAAAAATACAAAGTTACTAAGACTGCTAATTATAACTATAATAGAAATGTAAATACAAAAATAAATTTATTTAATCAAAAAGTGTAAAGTTTACAAGTATTTTACCGAAATATATTACTAATAAACTTTACGATTATTAAATAAAAATCAAAAAATAATTAAAAAAAGTATAAAGTTTATAAAAATTAAACGAATAATTAAATTGTAAATAAAAAGGCAAGGATGCCGATAAAACTATGGAGGGTTAAAATGAGAATAAATACTAACGTAAATGCAATGGTTGCAGTAAATCAAATGGCAAAAAATACTGCACTTCAAGGAAATTCGATGGAGAAATTATCTACTGGTCTTAGAATAAATAAGGCTGGAGATGATGCAGCAGGGCTTGCAATATCAGAAAAAATGAGATCTCAAATAAGAGGTATGGAGCAAGCTGATAGAAACGTTCAAGATGGTATATCTCTAATACAAACAGCTGAAGGAAGCTTAGAAGAAGCTACAAACATAGCTCAAAGAATGAGAGAGCTAGTAATACAAGGGGCTAACGATACAAATACTGATTCAGACAGAGAGAAGATAAATACAGAGTTAGCAGCATTAACAGATGAATTAGCTAATATTGCAACAGAAAGTAAGTTCAACGAAAAGTCATTATTATCAAAAGAATTATTAAATGAAAATGGTTCAGCGGTAGACCTTGCATATCAGGATAGTAGAGGTAACCAATTTATAGCTGAACTTCAAACTGGAGTAATAGCATTAAACACTAAAGGTGTATATGATGAAACTGAGAAAATATACAAGTTAGGTACTCATGGATATGTAAATTCAGTTGGTAAATTATATAAAGATAATAGTGATGGTACATTTATTCTTACGACAAATGCAGCAACAACGGGAACTTTTAGAGGTGATATACATGGAATAAATAGTGATACTCAATCTGATATAGATACTGTAAAGATACAGGCAGGAGCAAATCTAGAAACTAGAGATATAAAGAGTATAAACTTATCGGGAGTAGCAGAAGCATTAAGTGATATAAGAGTATCAGTATCTACTAACTTTAAGACAGATACACTTGGTACAACTATGACTAATAATGAATATGCTAAAGCATCATTAAAGAAAATAGATGAGCAATTAGCTAAAATGAATACAGCAAGAGCAGAATTTGGTGCACAACAAAATAGACTAGAGTATACTCAAAGTAATCTACAAACATCAAACGAGAACTTAACAACAGCAGAAAGTAGAATAAGAGATGTAGATGTTGCTAAGGAAATGGTTAAGTTATCAAAACTTAACATAATAACTCAAGCATCTCAATCGATGGCAGCTCAAGCTAAACAACAACCACAAGGAGTAATGCAATTACTTCAATAATAAAATATAAAAAAGGAGATGAGGATAACTTTATCTCCTTTTTTTATTATAAATTTATATAAAAAAATAAATAATAATACCGTATACTATAAAAAATAGCTTTGAAAGGAAAATTTATGTTTAATTTGAATGAAATAAGAGAACTTGTTATAAAGCAAGACAAAGAATTGGAAGAACTTTTACTAAGTTATATAAAACAATACAACAACGAAGAAACTAACAATTTAGATAACATATATTACGATATATTTGACTTAAAAAAATCTATAGAAAATTACATAAAAAATAAAGACTTTGATAAAGCATTAGAATTAACTGAAAAATATAAATCTATAAATGGTATAGATATAGACTATTATTCTATGCTTGGAACTATATACCTATATCAAAATAAATTAGAAAGTGCTTTAGATAACTTCTTAAAAGTCTTAGAAATAGATGATTATCATATTGATACTATCTATAATATGGGGTATATGAACTTACTTCTTGGAAATGAAGAAGAAGCTCTTTATTTTTACGAAAGATGTATTAATATAACAGAAAATGAAGAGCTTATAAAAGAATTAGAAGAAACTATAAAATTACTAAAAAAAAAAGTAATTAAATATACTTTTGTTCAAATAGGAAATGATGAAGAAGACTCAGTATTTAATTATATAGATAATAAGGAAAATTTAATAAAAATAATAGAAAAAAAGGATTTAGACACTCCAAATATTTATATCGAAGATAATATTAAGGTGTACGAGATAAACAAAAAACAAAATAAAGAAATTTTAGAGTATATTTTAAGAAAATATAAAAACGTAGTTTTTATATTCAGTAGCTATACAAAGCTTAGTTTACTTATACCATTTAAAGAAAGAGCAAAATTAGTATATTATAAAAATGAAAATTATTATACAACAGAGAATGATTTTTTAAATAGAAACATAAATTTATTTTTAGAAAAAGAATGTTTTAGAGATATACATTTTGCTATTACAAATAATATATTAGTATATCTTTATAAAAGGTATGTGGAGAATAGAAACGATATATTTTTAATAGATAATAACATTTTAATAGATAATATTTTATATAATCACTATAATATTCTTGATTTAGATAAAACTAAACTGTCAGAGTATGAAAAGGATTTATTTGAGTTATCTTTATTAGAAGATAAAAATATATTATATAGTGTTAAGGATATGTATTATAAGTATAAAACAAAGGAGCTATACGATATTTACTCATCACTATTATTAAATGAAAATAAATACGAAGATTTGGTAAAACTGTCTATTGAAAGTAAATTTATAAAAGAAGTATATACATTAGAATTTTTATATGTTTATTCTATAAAAGAATTTGAGTTATTAAAGTTTGTACACTACATATCTATAGGAAATTTTGCTTTAGCAGATGTAGATATAGATAACTATTTAGATTACAGAATAGCAGTTATAAATTTTGAGATAACTAAACATAAAGATTCTTACAAAAAATACTTAGAAATTATTGAAAAAGATTTATTTTTATTAAGTTCTCCAATGACTAATAGAAATATTTCCTACTTAATGTATCTGCACCAAAATAACGATTATATAAAATATTATAAAAACTATAAAGACTATCTTTTAAATAATGAATAATAAGAGGTGATGATATGAAACTTAGTATTTTAATAACTGTGTTTAGTATAGATGATTCGTTATTTAATCTTTTAGATAAATTTAATTTGATTAAAAGTAATGTAGAAATAATATTATCATTACCTAAAATAGATACCAATAAAGATATAAATACATTAAAAAATTATATAAGAGAATTTGAAAATATAAAACTTATTGAATTAAAAACAAATAATGTAAATGAGGGTAGAAATAAATTTATAAATTTATCTACGGGAGAATATTTATTATTTATTGATACATACAATGACATACAAATTGAAAATATTATAAGTATCTTTGATAGAATTGATATAAGAACTGATATCATTAATTTGGACTACATACAAATTAATAATATATCGGATATGTCACTAGAAGAATTTACTAGATTAGAAATTGTAGAAAAACAGTCTATAATATCTAAAGAAAGATATCTAAACAAAGATAATATAATATCAGGATTAGAATTTTATTCAATTTGTAAAAATAAAAATATAAGTGTTGTTGAATTATATTCTTATTTATTTAGACTTGATTTTATAAAAAGTAATAATTTATATTTTAGTGAATACTTAATTAACGATAGTAATATTTTTATAATCGAAGCATTTATAAAATGTAGTACGATAAAATATATAAACTTACCATTAATTATGATGAAAAAAATAGATAATATGTATTTAAACGAAAACTATCTAGAGTATAATAGCTTAAATTATAAATTTATGATTATCGATAAATTAATTGAAATATATAATTTATATCATCGATATGAATATAAAATTATTATTTTAAATGAAACTTTTAATTTATGTAAGAAAACAATGCACCAAGTTCATAATAATAATGACTATAGCTCATATCATATGCTTATTAAATATATAGGTAGCATAAAAAACTTAGCTTTTAAAGAGAGTAAATGTTATGAATTAGAAATAAAATATAGTATTTTAGAAGACTATCCAATTATTATAGAAAACTCGGAAAATAATGTTATAATTAATTTTAATAAAATTATATATAATACTGTATATGAATTAGAAAACATTATACTTAATATACAAAATAATAATATTTTAGAAGAAGATATTATACATAAAATCATAAATATTATAAATAGCAATAGAAATATATCAAAATATAATACTTATGACAACATAATAAATATTTTAAATAATTATAGTAATGATAAAAATAAAGAATTAATAAGAAATATAAAAGAATTATCAGTAGATATTTTATCATCAATAAATGAAAAAGTTTTATACTACAGTTATTTTGAAGAAAAATTTGACACAATATTAAATAATATCAAGAGGTGATAAGATTTGGATTTTGTTTTATTTTATGAAGGTATAGAACGAGAATTACAAAATGCATACTTACTAAAGTCAGAGTTAAAAAGAAGAGGACATACCCTACTAATATGTGAGCCATATTTTATGCTAAATTCATCAAAAGAAAAACTAAAGTTTAAACCAGATGCTGTTTTGGTACCTTATCTTTATGAAGATTATCACTTAGATTACTTTAAGAGTTTATTTGAGTGTAGATTAGAAAGAGTTGTAAATCTTCAATATGAACAAATTCTAAGTAAGAAACATTATGAAACAAAACTTCATATTCCTAAAAAATTAAATAGAAATGCTATTCATCTATGTTGGGGAGAAAAGTGGAAAAATGTACTTATAAAAGAAGGTGTGCCTGAGGAAAATTGTTTTGTAACAGGTTCTATTAATGTTGATATGGATAGAGAGAGATTTAGGATGCTCTATAAATCTAGGGACGAAATAGCTATTGGGTATAATCTTGATATAAATAAGAAGTGGATAATATTTTTTTCAAGTTTTGCTATGGTAAATTTAACACAGAGTCGTATACATTATCATTCAGTTAGGTTTGGTAAAGACAATATAGATGAGAGAATTAGGATTGACACTGAATCAAGAAAAATAATACTTCAATGGATAGAAAAATATTTATCAGAAAATAATGACTGTGAATTTATATACAGACCACATCCAGGTGAAACTTTAGACCAAGATATTTACGATATAACATATAAGTATGATAATTTTCATATAATAAAAAATGATTCTGTAAGGTCTTGGATAAATGTATGTGATAAAATACATACTTGGATGAGTACTACTATAATAGATGTATATTTTATGGATAAAAACTGTTCTGTTTTAAGGCCATTACCAATAGCAGATTGGATGAAAAGCGGATTAATTGATGAAGGAGACTTTATAACTGATTACGAAGGATTTTGTGAATTTAATAATGAAGAAATAACAAAGTTTCCGATAGATGAGAGTTTAATACTAGAGAATTTTTATATAGATGATGAGAAATATGCATATGAGAAGATTTGTGATTTATTAGAAGATATAGTTAATCGTGACTTAAAAATGAATTTATATAATGAATAATGAAAGGATGCAATATGGAGTACAAAGTTCTTAAGCCACAATATTTTGAAAAATTCAAATGTATTGGGAGTAAGTGTGAAGATACTTGTTGTAAGGGCTGGAATATAACAATAGATAGAAAAACTTATAAAAAATATATGAAAACAAAAAATAATTATATGAAAGGTAAATTTAAAAATGGTATCAAAAGATACAGAAGGTCAAATACTGAAACTGAATATGCATTATTTGATCTAAAAAACGGATTTTGTCCATTTCTAGACTCTAAAAACCTATGTGAAATATATACTGAGTTAGGTCCTGAAAGTATGTGTAATACATGTAAAGAATATCCAAGAGTATATTATCATGTAAATGGAGTATTTCAAAAGGGATTGACATTATCTTGCCCAGAATCTGCAAGGGTTGTTTTATTAAATAAGGAAATAATGGAGTTTGATTTAGTTGAAGAAGATGTTGACCATAAATATAGTATTGTTAATATAGATAGTAAAGATGATTCAAGAATTTTAGCTAAATATTTCGAAGAACTTAGAATATTTTCTATAGCTATTATTCAAAATAGGAGATTTACTATAGATGAAAGATTGATAATACTAGGTTTATTTGTGAAATCTGTAGAGAATACTTCTGATAAAAATTCTATTTTAAATATTATAAATGAATATAATCTTAATATAGAAAAAGGATACTATGACAATATAACAAAAACTATAAATCTTGAGCAAACTACAGAAAGTCAATTTAATTTTATATTACATTTAGTTAATCAAATTGTTGGTACTAAAAATATATTTGGAAGTAATTTTTCAAAAGATATTTCAGATATGATAAATGGTTTAGCTTTAGATAAGGGAAGTTTAAAAAATTCAAGAAGCATATTTATTAAAAGTTATAATTTATATTATAAAAATTTTATAAAAGATAAAGAATATATTTTTGAAAATTATTTAGTTAATTATATCTTTATAAATAATTTTCCATATAACTTAGATGATAATATAAAGTTATCATACTCGTATTTAATAATAAATTATATAATAATAAAGTTAATACTAATAGGAATGTGTGCATATTACGATAAAGAAATGAGTATAGATAAATTTGTTTATTTAATACAGAATTATAGTAGGAGTATGTTACATGATAATAGTTTGAATAATAAGATATATAAATATCTTGAAGAATATAATGTAAATACTATAAACCATATGATTTTGATGATAGGAAAATAGATAGGAGATAATATGAAAAAAGCATTAGTAACGGGAGCAGATGGATTTATAGGAAGTCATTTAGTGGAAGAATTACTTAATGAAGGTTATAAAGTTCGTGCATTTATTTATTATAATTCGTTTAATTCTTGGGGATGGCTTGATACATTACCAAAAGAAAAGTTAGAAAAAATAGAAATATTTTCAGGAGATATAAGAGATCCTAATGGTATAAGAGAAGCTATGAAAGATATAGATGAAGTATACCATTTAGCTGCACTTATAGCAATTCCTTTTAGTTATCACTCTCCAGATTCTTATGTTGATACAAATATAAAAGGAACTTTAAATATACTTCAAGCTGCAAGAGATTTAAATACAAAAAGAGTATTAGTTACTTCTACATCTGAAGTTTATGGAACTGCAAAATATGTGCCAATAGATGAAAATCATCCATATCAAGGTCAATCACCTTATTCTGCCACAAAAATTGGAGCAGATAGAATAGCAGAATCTTTTTATAGAAGTTTTGATATGCCAATAACTATAGTTAGGCCATTTAATACTTATGGTCCACGACAATCGGCAAGAGCAGTCATTCCAACTATAATTACTCAGCTTCTTTCTGGAGCCTGTGAAATAAAACTTGGTTCATTATCACCAACAAGAGATTTTAACTATGTAAAAGATACTGTGAGAGGCTTTATAGAAATTGCAAAGAGTGATAAAACTATAGGTGAAGAAATAAATATAGCAACACAACAAGAAATATCGATTGGGGAGTTAGCCCAAGAACTTATAAATCAAATAAATCCAAATGCAAAAATAATTTGTGATGAAGAAAGATTAAGACCAGAAAAAAGTGAAGTGAATAGACTTTTAGGATCAAATAAGAAAATAAAAGAATTAACAAATTGGACTCCTAGATACTCTTTAAAAGAGGGACTAGCTGAGACTATTGAATTTTTAAGAAATAATATAGATAGATATAAATCTGATATTTATAATATATAAAGGAAGTATAGTATGAAATTTATACCATTATCAGTACCAAATTTAAAAGGAAATGAACTTAAATATATAACTGATGCTGTTGAAACTGAGTGGGTTTCAACTGGTGGTTCTTACATAAATCGATTTGAAGAAGATATTTCAAGGTACATAAAAGTTGATAATGCTGTTGCTTGTCAAAGTGGTACATCAGCTATCCATTTGGCTTTGATGTTAAGTAATATAGGAAAAAATGATGAAGTTATAGTCCCAACTCTTACATTTATTGCAGCAGTTAATCCTGTTAGGTATGTAGGTGCAGAACCTATTTTTATGGACTGTGACGATTCTCTTAATATGGATTTAGAAAAGCTAGAAGAATTTTGTGAAAATGAGTGTATTTTTGAAAATAATATTTTAATAAATAAGAAATCTAATAAGATTATAAAAGCTATAATAGTTGTTCATATTTTTGGAAACATAGTTGATATGGAAAAGCTTATAAATATAGCTAACAAATACAACTTAAAAGTGATAGAAGATGCAACTGAAGCTTTGGGAAGTTATATAAAAGAGGGAACATATAAAGGTAAGTTTGCAGGAACTATTGGTGACTTTGGAGCATACTCTTTTAATGGAAATAAGATAATAACAACTGGTGGAGGAGGTATGTTAGTTTCTTCTGATAATAAGCTATTAATAAAAGCCAAATACTTATCAACACAAGCAAAAGATGATGAACTATATTATACACACAATGAGATAGGCTATAATTATAGAATGACTAACTTACAGGCTTCTGTTGGTATTGCTCAACTCGAAAAACTAGAAGAATTTATAGGAATTAAATCTAAAAATTATAATTTGTATAAGACTTTGCTTGACTGTGATGACTATTTTATATTAGATTTTAATAAAGATACAAGACCTAACTACTGGTTTTATTCACTTTTTTTAAAAAATATAAGGCTAAACAAAGATGTACTAATAAAAAGACTAAGCGAAAAAAACATTCAAACAAGACCTATATGGGGGCTTATACACGAGCAGAGGCCATATAAGAATAATCAAGCTTATAAAATAGAGAAAGCTAAATATTATAGTCAAAGAGTAATTAATGTGCCTTGTAGCTCAAATTTAAAAGAAGAAGAAGTGTTATATGTTTCAGAAGTTATAAAATCTATTTTAAAAGAAATGAAGTGATTTTTTGAGGTATAAATATTTATTTATAGACTCTGATATAAGTATTAAAGAGTCTATAAGGTTATTAGATAAGTTTGCAAAAAAAGTACTATTAGTAACAAAAGAAAATGTGTTAGAAGGTATACTTACTGATGGAGATATCAGAAGATGGATACTTAAAAACGGAAACCTAGATGAAAAAGTATACAAAATTATGAATAGTAATCCGATATTTCTTTTAGAAAAAGATAAATCATTATCAAAACAACTTATGAAGGAAAAATCAGTTGAATGTATACCGATACTTAATAACAAAAAAGAAGTTGTTGACGTAGTATTTTGGAATGATAATTTTTTAGATAAGTTAAACTATTACAAGGATATAAATGTACCAGTTGTAATTATGGCTGGTGGTAAGGGTACTAGACTATACCCATACACTAAAATACTTCCCAAACCACTTATACCAATAGAAGATACACCAATTATTGAAAGAATAATAGATAGATTTATTGATTATGGTTGTAAAGATTTTTATTTAACAGTAAATTATAAGAAGAATATGATAAAAGCATATTTTAATGAATTAGATAGAAGTTATAATATTCATTATGTTGAAGAAGATAAGCCATTAGGCACTGGTGGTAGTCTAAATCTTTTAAAAGATAAAATAAAAGATGCTTTTTTTGTTATTAATTGTGATGTTTTAATAGAAGCAAATTACTCTGATATACTTAAATATCATAAGAAGAATAATAATAAAATAACAGTTGTAACATCACTTAAAAACTATAAAATACCATATGGGGTAATAGAGTTATCAGATAGTGGAAACATTATAAATACAATTGAAAAACCAGAATACAATTTTTTAGTAAACACAGGAATGTATATTTTAGAGCCAGAAGTTTTAGATGATATACCAAAAGATGAGTTTTTTCATATAACTTACTTGATTGATGATTATATAAAAAAAGGTAAGAAAGTTGGAACTTATCCAGTTACTGATAATTCTTGGCTTGATATGGGAGAGTTTAAAGAAATGGAAAGAATGGTTAATAAAATTACAAAGGAGTAATTATGGTAAAAGTTTTAGATACTAGCAATATATTATGGAATAAATATGTAGATAAATTACCGATAAAATTGAGAGATATTTATTATCGTAGTGAATATTATAAATTGTATGAAGCGAATAATGAAGGAGTTGGGAAGTTATTTGTATATGAAGATAATGAAAAAATAGCAATTTATCCATTTTTATTAAGAAAAATAGAAGGATATGATTTAGATGATGAGTATTATGATATAGAAACAGCATACGGCTATGGTGGACCATTATCCAATTCTTTAGACATAGAATTTATAAATAATTTTGAAGATAGTTTTATTAATTTTTGTAAAAATAATAATATAGTAGCAGAGTTTATAAGGTTTCATCCTATATTTAAAAATAAAGATATTTTCAAAAAAAATATAAATGTAGCTTTTAACAGAAATACAGTAGTTGTAGATTTGACTAAAGATATTGACTATATATGGATTAATGAAATAAGTAGTTCTAATAGGAATAAAATAAATAAAGCAAAAAATAGATATAATCTTGAATTTTATTGTAATAATGATTTAAATATTTTTAAAAAAATATATATTGAAACTATGAATAAAGTAACTGCAAATAGTTATTATTATTTTTCTGACAAATACTTTGATGAAATACATAAATTAGATTATTTTAATTTTATGGTTGACTATAAAGAAAAAACTATAGCAAGTGGGATATTTTTGTATGATAATAATTATATTCACTATCATTTAGGCGGTAGTAAAAAAGATTATCTTAATTTATATCCCAATAATCTATTATTTTGGAGTGTTATAGAGTTTGCAAAGAAAATGAGGTTTAAGTATTTACATTTAGGTGGTGGGAGTACTATTTATAGTGATGATAGTTTGCTTAGATTTAAAAAGTATTTTAGTAAAAAATTATTAGATTTTCATATAGGATATAGAGTGCATAATATACATATATATAATAAACTTATAACTTCATGGAAGAATATTAATGGTAAAGAACAAAAAATATTTTTTCAATACAGGATATAATAAAAACAATATTTAATAAAGGAGATATAATGAAAAGAATTTTTTTTATAGGAAGTAGATTGAATGTATATAAAAGTATAGATACCTCTAAATATGAGATAGTATGTCTGTTTGTTGTTAAAAATTCTTATCTTCATAAATTATCTATAGAGAAGAATTTAAAACATTATATTATAGAAGATAAAGAATCATTAATAAATTATATACTATCTATAGATTTTGATATACTTATATCAAATGGATGTCCATATATATTACCTATATCTTATTTAAAAAAACAGAAAGAACAGATTTTTATAAATATTCACCCAGCACTGTTGCCAGAGATAAAAGGAAAACATCCGATAAATGCATCTATTTTATACAATATTAATATTGGTGCGACATGTCATATAATGAATGATGATATAGATAGTGGAGATATTATATCTAGAGTAGAGTTTCCTATAACAGAAGATTTAGAGTTAGGATTAATTTATAATTTATCATTTGAATTAGAAAAAGAAGTATTTAAAATTGCAGAAAATAGAGGATTTAAAATAGATATTAATTTAAATAAGAGTTTAAAAGATAAAAAATCTATATATTTTACTAGGAATTTATTTAATAATAAGATAGCTATATCTAATGATAATATAGATTTAATTATGAGAAAAATAAGAGCATTTAATATAGAGGGTCAAAATGCATATTTTGTTTTTAAGGATATGAGGTTTGAAGTTAAAGAATGTTCTATAATAACTAATAAAAAATTTATAGACTATGTATCTAATTATAGAAATAATCAAGTTATATATAAATATGATAAAAATTTAGTTGTAAAGAAAGATGAGTATGTAATTTTATTTAAATATATTTCTGGAGATTTAGATAAAATTAAAGAAAATGATATATTAAATTAATGGAGAAGAAATATATGATTTTTATAATAGCTGAAATTGGAGTAAATCACAATGGAGATTTGAAATTAGCAAAAAAATTAATAGATAAAGCTTGTGAATCTGGTGTAGATGCTGTAAAATTTCAGACATATAATCCAGATAAATGCACATCAAAAAATTTGGAAAAAGCTAAATATCAAACTTTAAATACAAATAATAAAGAAACTCTTTATGATATGACTAAAAAGTATAGATTGAATAAATTTGATCATATAGAGATTATTAATTATTGTAACAAGAAAAATATAAAATGTATATTCTCACCTTTTGACTTAGAAAGTATAGATTTACTTAATGATTTAGGTATTAATATTTTTAAAATACCATCAGGAGAAATAACAAATCTTCCATACTTAGAGAAAATATCTAAATTAAATAAAAGAATTATACTTTCAACAGGTATGTCTAATTTAGAAGAAATTGGTGAAGCATTAAAAATATTAAAAAGTAATGGAAATAATGATATAGTTGTCCTTCATTGTAATACAGAATATCCAACACCTATAGAGGATGTAAATTTAAGTGCCATGAATACCATAAAAGAAACTTTTAATATTGATGTTGGTTATTCGGATCATACTCTAGGTATAGAAGTTCCAATAGCTGCAGTTGCTATGGGAGCTAAAGTTATAGAAAAACATTTTACACTTGATAAAAGTATGGAAGGACCAGACCATAAAGCAAGCCTTGAGCCACAAGAGTTAAAAGAAATGGTAAAATCTATAAGAAATATAGAAAAAGCTATAGGAAATGGTATCAAAGCTCCGTCACCCTCAGAGAAAAAAAATATATCTATAGTTAGAAAAAGTATTGTTGCTAATAAAGAAATAAAAAAAGGCGATATTTTAACTGAAGAAAATATATCAGTAAAAAGACCAGCAGGTGGTATATCACCTATGAAGTGGTATGATATATTAGGGACTATTGCTACAAAAGACTATAAAGAAGATGATTTAATATAATTAGCTATAACTACTTAAATTTAGAAAAATTATTTTGAAAGAATTTAATCTTTAGTGATGCAAATTGCATCACTATATTTATATTAAAATCGGAGAGAATAAAAATGAAGAAAATTTGTATTATAACTGGTACTCGTGCAGAATATGGATTATTATCACCTTTAATAAAAAAAATAGACGAAGATAAAGAGTTAAAATTACAACTTGTAGTTACAGGAATGCATTTATCCCCTGAATTTGGACTTACATATAAACAAATAGAAGAAGATGGCTATAAAATAGACGAAAAAGTAGAAATGCTTTTAAGTTCTGATACATCTGTTGGGATATCAAAAAGTATGGGTCTTGCTATGATAAGTTTTTCTGAAGTAATTGAAAGATTAAAGCCAGATATGGTGGTTGTTTTAGGGGATAGATATGAAATATTTGCTATTTGTAGTGTTTGTAGTATATTTAAAGTACCAATAGCGCATTTATATGGTGGTGAAACTACAGAAGGAGCTTTTGACGAATGTTTTAGACACTCAATAACTAAAATGAGTTATCTACATTTTACAAGTACAAATGAATATAGAAATAGAGTTATACAGCTTGGAGAACAACCTAATAGAGTATTTAATGTTGGAGCTATTGGAATTGAAAATATAAAAAATATGAAATTATTATCAAAAGAAGAATTAGAGGAAAGTATAAATTTTAAATTAGATAGTAGATATGTTTTAGTAACTTTTCATCCAGTAACTTTAGAAAATAATACATCAGAAAAACAGTTTAAAAATTTACTTGATGCACTTGATAGTATGAAAAATTTGAACGTTATATTTACAAAATCAAATTCAGATACTGATGGAAGAATAATAAACAAAATGATAGATGAATTTGTAAGTAAAGATACTAAAAAATATGTAGCATTTACATCTATGGGAAGTTTAAGATATCTTAGTGCTATGAAGTATTGTGATGTTATTATTGGAAACTCATCAAGTGGAATAGTTGAAGCTCCTTCATTTAAGATTCCAACTATAAATATTGGAGATAGACAAAAGGGAAGAATACAGGCAAAATCAGTTATAAACTGTGAACCAAATAAAAAAGATATAAAGGAAGCACTAAATAAAAGTCTTAGTAAAGAGTTTATAGAATATATAAAAGATACTATCAACCCTTATGAACAAGATAACGTATCTTTAAAAATAATTGAAGAAATAAAGTATTTTCTATATAATAATAAAATTGATTTAAAAAAGAAATTTTATGATTTGGAGAATTAAGGTATGAAGTTTTTAGTAATAGGTCTTGGTTCTATGGGAAAAAGAAGAATAAGACTTTTAAAAAATAATTATAAAAATATAGAACTTATTGGTGTTGATACAAAGATAGAAAGAAGAGAAGAAGTTGAGAAAATTTTTAATATAAATACTTATGATAATTTAAATTTAGCTATACAAAATGAAAATTTAGATGCAGTTTTAGTTTGTACACATCCTATTTATCACTCTGAAATAATTTTAAATTGTTTAAATAAAAATATTAATATTTTTACTGAGATAAATTTAGTAAGTGATAGATATGATGAAATTATTTCGTTAGCAAATTCAAAAAGAATAAAGTTATTTTTATCATCTACATTTTTATACAGAAAAGAAATTAATTTTATAAAAGAAAAATCACTTAGAGAAAAAAATATAACCTACAGATATCATACAGGTCAGTACTTACCAGACTGGCATCCATGGGAAAATTATAATGATTTTTTTGTTGGAGATAAAAAAACTAATGGATGTAGAGAAATTTTTGCAATAGAGCTTCCTTGGATTATTGAAACATTTGGAGAAGTTGAAGAAATTTTTACTATAAAAAATAAAGTTAGTTCTTTAAATATTGATTACTTTGATAACTATTCTGTTATGTTAAAACATAAAAATGGAAATGTTGGAATTTTAAATGTAGATGTTGTGTCTAGAAAAGCTACTAGAAGTTTTGAAATGTATAATGAAAACATACATATATTTTGGGATGGTACACCAGAATCTTTAAAAGAATACGACTGTAATGAAAAATTACTTAAAAATATTAATTTATACAAAAACATAGATAAAGATAATAATTATAGTGATAATATAATAGAAAATGCGTACTTAGAAGAATTAGAAGGTTTTATTAAATATTTAAATGATGATGATTCTTTTGTTAGATATAGTTTTGAAAAAGATAAATATATTTTATCTTTAATTAATAAAATTGAAGGTGATAATTAATGAAAGTTTGTTTTTTTGGACTTGGATCTATTGGAAAAAGACATTTAAATAATTTTGTTAGATTTTGTAAAGAAAAAAGTATAAAAACGGAAATACATGCATTTAGAAATACGAATAATAATGTTGATGATAATATAAAAAAATTACTGGATAAGGAAATTTTTGAAGAGAATAAGATTGATAATGATTATGATATTGTTTTTATAAACAATCCAACTAGTATGCACTATAAAACTATTGAATTTATGGCTGATAAATGTAAAAATATGTTTATAGAAAAGCCTATTTTTGATAAAGTTTCATATGATCTAGATGAATTAAAACTAAAAGAAAAAGGAATTTACTATGTTGCCTCTCCTCTTAGGTATAGTAATGTGATTAAATACTTAAAAGAAAATATTGATATTAATAAGGTTTATTCGGTAAGAGTTATATGTTCTAGTTATTTACCTGACTGGAGACCTAATACTGACTATAGGAATATATACAGCTCTATAAAAAGTCAGGGAGGTGGAGTCAGTATAGACTTAATTCATGAGTGGGATTATATAACTCATATTTTTGGGTTTCCACAAAAGGTATATAATCTTCAAGGCAAATTTTCACATTTAGAAATAGATAGTGAAGATTTATCTGTTTATATAGCTAATTATAAAGATAAATTAGTTGAACTTCATCTTGATTATTTTGGAAGAAGATCAAAAAGAGAGATAGAGATTTATACAAAAGAGGGATGTATAAAAGGTGATTTAATAAATAATAAAATAGTCTTTGATTTTGATGAAGATATTTATTTTGATAGTGTAGATAGTAATTATATATATGAAATGGAAATAGATTATTTTATGGATTTAGTTTTAAATAATAAATATAACGAAAATAATTTAAATCATGCATATAATCTTTTAAAGCTTATCAAGGAGTGTGAGTAGATGAATATATTATTTACAGTTTGTGCAAGAGCTGGTTCAAAAGGTGTTAAAAACAAAAATATTAGAGAATTTTTAGGTTATCCTCTTATTTATTATACTTTATCAGTTATAGAATTATTTATAAAAGATCATGGTAAAAAATATAGTAGTATTGATGTATGTATTAGTAGTGATGGAAAAGATATAATAAATATTGCTAAAAACTTTATGGATATAAATGTTATAAATAGACCGAGTGAAATATCTGGTGATACTACTTCTAAAGTGTTTGCTATAAAGCATACTATTAATAATATGGAAAAAAGATTAGATAAAAAGTATGACTATATTATAGATTTAGATGTAACATCACCTATTAGAACAGTTAACGATATTTATGAATGTTTAAATAAAAAAGTTAACAATAATAATTTAGATGTTGTTTTTTCTGTTGTTGATTCTAGAAGAAATCCATCATTTAATATGGTTGAAGAATTTGATAATAATATAGTTAGAAAAGTTATGGATTCAAATTTTATAGCAAGACAACAGGTTAAACCCTGTTATGATATGAACGCATCTATATATGTTTATAATAGAGATAGTTTAATTAATGACAATTTTAATAATGTTTTTGATGGAAATTGTGGAATTTATAAGATGAGAGATACTGGTATTTTGGATATTGATTGTGAAAATGATTTTGAACTGTTAGAGGTTATTTCTGATTATTTATTTAAAAAAGACAAAGAGTTAAATATGATAATTGAAAATATTATCCAAATGTTATATTTAAATTAATGTATCACTTAACTTCACAAATATTTCATAAAATATTCGATACTTCTTCATTTATATTAGTATTTATATAGTATAATATAAATAACTAATATATGTGAAGGAGTTTTTTATGATTAAAAAACAAATAGCTTTGGGAATAATAGTTAGCATAACTTGTTTTTGTATTGGTTTTTTATATGGTAGGGAAGAGGGAAGAAGTTTACCTATGACAAATAAATATTATAGCGAGAATAAAGTTATAGCTACGGTTGGAGAAAATAGTATAAAAGAAAAAGAATTAAAACAAAGGATGGAAACTTTATTTTTCATAAATTCCAAAAAAGAAATCACAGATGAAGAAATAAAAGCTTATGAGGAGAGTTTTATTGATTACATAACTACAACAGAAGTGTTATACTTGGAAGGAGTTAAAAATAAAATAAAAGTTACTGATGAAGATATTAAAAATCAGTATGATAACTTAATGATAAGTATAAATCAAACTTTTGGGATTACTGAAGATGATATTTTAAGTAAACTAAAAATACCAAAAGAGGATATAGAAAAATCTTTAGAAAAAGAGTTAATAGCTACTAATTATATGGGTAAAGTTTCTGATGTTACAGAGGAAGAAGCTAAAAAGTATTATGAGGAAAATAAAGATGAATTTTTAACTATAAAGGCATCACATATACTAATAGAAAATCCAACAGAAACTTCAAGTGATGAAGATACTAACAAAAAAACTGATGAAGAAATTGAAAACATAAAAAAAGAGAACAAAATAAAGGCTCAGAATATATTAGAACAAGCAAAGTCTGGTGTTGATTTTTCAGAACTTGCAAAAAAATATTCAGATGATACGAGTGCTCAAAATGGTGGAGATTTAGGATTTTTTATGAAAGGTCAGATGGTAGAGCCTTTTGAGAAAGCATCATTTAGTCTAAAAGTTGGACAAATATATGATGAAGTTGTTGAGACGGATTTTGGTTACCATGTAATTAAAAAAACTGATGAAAAATATGAAGAATTTGATACTATAAAAGAAGATTTAATCTATAAACTTAGTTATGAAAAACAGAATAAAAAATTAGATGAATTAGTGAAAAAATATAATGTAGAAGTTAAGTAGTCATTTTATTGGCTACTTTTAATTTTTAAGAAAATATTGTTTTATTGGTATATAATTATAAAATATAGGTATTAATTTATGATATAATAAACTAAAAATCTAAGGGAAGTGATTTTATGAAATTTTTTAGTAAAAAAATCATTTTAATTATTTTACTACCTTTAGTTTTTATACTTCAGTATTATTTTTTTAAATTTGGTGTAATTGAGCCTATGGTAAAAGGTATAAATATAGACATTGTAGATGGAGATTATGTACGTGATTTAGATAAGTTTACTATGAAGCTAAATGATACAGTTACATTGTCTAGTGGAGAATATGTAGTTATACCTTCTTATGCTAAATCTCCAAAGATTTGGTTTAAAGTTCTTGATAATGATGGAGTTTTAAAAATAGAAGGTAAAAAGGTTACTTCTTTAAAAGAAGGGATATCATCAATTGCAATTATGAAGGATACTAGAGTGTTAAAAAAAATAAATATAAGGGTTATAGATCCAAAAGTAGAAAATTTAACTGTTGATATTAGTAATAGTCTTAACTTTGTTGGAGATACTGCAGATATTGAAGGTAGTATAGAGGTTGATTACGATAAGTTTAAGCAAAAAGAAAAAATTGAGTATAAGTCAACTAATGAAAATGTATTAAAAATAGATGATAACAAAATAACTGCCGTTGGAGTAGGAGATGCTAGTATAATTGTTGATGCTGGTGAGAAAAAAGAATATTTTGATTATAGTATAAAAGCTAGAATAAAAAACATAAATGTTAAAAATAATATTAATCTAATTGTTGGAGAGAAGAAAAATTTGAATGTAAGTGTAGAAACTTCTCCTAAAGAATTAAAACACGATAAAGTAAAATACCAAATTATTAGTAACAATAAAACAATAAGTATTGATAATAAAGGAAATATAGTGGCACTTAAAAGAGGAGTAGAGAAAGTAAAGGTAATTTGCCAAAATAAGAGTAAAATTATAACAGTCAATGTTTCTAATAAGCCTATCTCAGATCAAAAAATAAAAAACCTAGAAGTTTTATATAATAAGTTAGAAGATAAGATGATTATTTATTTTATATGGGACTTTATGGAAGAAGTTTATGATTATGACATATATATAAATAAAAACTACACAAACTTTGAACTGCTACATTCTGTAAAAGTTGACAATATTGATAAAAAGGTAAGAGCTACATTAGAAGTTAGTACAAAAGATTTAGAGCATATAAGTCTTTATGTTGTGGGTAAAAAAGAAGATAAAACTTCAAAAATTAGTGATATAGTAGATATAAAGATAGATAATAAAGATATTAATCAAAATGAAGAAAGCATAGAAGATAAAAAAGTAAATAATATACACTATGAAATAGTTAACTCAAATCTTAATATCTATTGGGATGATATAGGAATTGATGATTGCTATTATAGTTTATATATAAAGGATAATCTAAGTTTGGATGACGGTTTTGTTTTATATGAATCTAATATAAAAGATAATTTTTTAAGTATTTATATTGATAATGAAAATTATGATTTTGATTTTTATGTAATTTCATCTAAAGATGGTATTTATTCTATTCAAAGTGATAGTATAAATATAAAAAATTAATTTGAGAGCTTTAAAGCTCTCTTTTTATTTTACTACTGTGTTATGTCATTTAATAATTTCTAAAGAAAAATATATTATATCCGAATTATTTAAAAGGAGTTATATACGTATAAACAGATTTGGGAGGGTAGTATGAAGGTAAACAACAATTACAGAGTTAACTTCGATTCATACTCTAATAATAATTATCAAAAAAATAATAAAAAAAGTGAAAATGAATTAGAATTAACTAGAAATAGAAACAAACAAATAGATTCTTCTATAAATAATAATCAAAAATCAAAGCTTCAATTTGCTGATAATAAGACTCAAATACAGTACGTTCAAACACAAATAATGGCTGTAAATACTAAACAGTCAAAAACAAATGAGTTAGAGAGAAATCTAAACAAAAGTAAAAATGATTATACAAAAGATATAGGAAAGCTTAGATTAGATTCTTCTAGAATTCAAATGGAGATGAATTATGCTGTTCAAAAGGAGAATACACTAAAAGAGGAGAAACGTTTAAACGAAATAATAAGAAAGCAAGAGCAGTTAGTTAGACAACAAGAGAGAAGTATATCTCAAAAGGAGCAACTAACTAACCAAATAAAACAAAAGCAACAAAATATTGAACAAATAAAAAATACAGAAACTAGTTTAATACAAAATTTAAAAGCTAATGAACAAATAAAAGAAAGTAAAGTTAAAGACCTTCAAGGGAAAGAGTCTATATTAAAAGAAAAAGAAAGCCAATTAAATAGTATAGAAGAAAAGGAAGCTAAAATAAAGATTGTTGAAGATGAGAAGAATAAAAAATTAAGTAATATACAAACTACAGAATCTAAAGTAAAAGATACTAAGGCTAAAGAAGAAAGCAAAAGTAAATCAAATGAATTAAGTGATAAGGAAAAGGAGATTTCAAGTAAAATTGTTGAACAAGAAAATGAAATAGTTGAAAAACGTCAGGCAATAAGTTCTATAAATGATGCACTACAAAAAATTCAATCTATAAAAGCTGAACTTATGAAGCAAAAACAAAAATTATCTTCTTTAGAAGCTGAGCTTAGAAGAAATGAGGCATCTGTTGAGGCGCATAAGGCTTTAGCTAATAGTTTTGAGTCAAAACAGGATAGTAAAAGTAATGAGAATAAAAAGATTTTATTACAAGAAGAGAGTCCTAAAATATTAGTTGAAGAAAAGAGAGTAAATACTTTAAACCAAAATGCTAAGCCTATAATTAAAGAGAATACTAATCCAATTAAAGCAGAAATAATTGAAGAAAAGCAAAAAATTATAGTTGAGGAAGAAAAGCCTATAATTGAAGAAGAAAAAAAGATAATAGAAGAAGATAAAAAAATAGAAAATGAAGATAATTTAAAGGCAAAGGATATAAAATTAAATAGTCTAGATAAAAAAAATCTTTAGGTTTAGAATTAGATAAAACTGTATAAATTACATAAATATTTAAGTTGATAACTAAGTAATTTTTTGTTATACTAATTTCTAAAATAAAGTTTAGGGGTGATATTATGGATATACAGTTATTAAGTGTTCTTAGTAATTTAGGAATGTCACAAAATACTTCTCAAAGTCAAAATAATAACTCAAATGGTTTTGATTTGGCTTTAACCAGTCTATTAAATGCGATATCAAGAGTAAATAGTGAAAATAATAATAGTCATATTTGTAGTGGCAAAAATACTAAGCCACAACTTAATATAAATATTGAAAACTTAGAAATAAACGGAGAACTTAAAAGTCTAGATACTTTAAATTCATCACAAAATCAAAATAGAGTAGAAAATATTAGTACTAGTAATAATATAAAGTTAACTGATAAAAACTCTACTATTGAAATAGAAAAAGCAATTGAAGAATCATCTAGAAAATATGGGGTAGACCCTGATTTAGTAAGAGCTGTTATTAAAGTTGAATCAAATTTTAAACCAGATGTTGTGTCAAGAGCTGGTGCAAAAGGACTTATGCAATTAATGCCAGAAAATTGTGAATACTATGGAGTAAATAATCCGTTTGATATAAAAGAAAATGTAGATGGTGGAGTTAGACACTTAAAAGACTATATAGATAAATACGATGGAGATATTCAAATGGGGCTTATGGCTTATAATGGAGGTCCAACTAGGATGGCAAATAGAGGTGTAGAGTCAATTGATGATATATATAAAATGCCAAAAGAAACACAAAACTATGTTCCAAAAGTAATGAAGTACTATAATGAATATAAATCGGATATGATATAAAAATAAGCTATAAATTTTAGCTTATTTTTTATTTTAAAAATTAATTTTAAGTATATCTATAATACTATTTTTAAGTATCTTAAATTTATTTTTATCTACTTTTATTTTATAGTCATTTATTATTACAAAATCTCTACCTATTTTTGATAATTTTTTTATGTTTATTAAAAAGTCTTTATTACATCTAAAAAAATTATTTTTCAAATTTTTTTCAAAAAGATCAATACTTTCATCTATTTCAAAAGAATTTTTTTCTGTAAATATTTTTACTTTATTTTTATTTAAATTTTCTATATATAATATACATGAACTATTTATATTTTTAATATTATTTTTTGATTCTTTATATTTACCATCAAATTTAAAATTATTGTCTATAGAAAACTCATTTATTTTTTCTAAAATAAGTGATTTATTTCTTTTGTTATTTTCCAAAAACTCAGAAAAGAATATTGAAAATACATTACAGAATGATTTATAGTTGATAGGTTTTAGTATAGTATTTTTTTGTGATATGTCGTTTAATGTGTAAAACAATACGTCTGAAATATATATAGTTGGTATAGATTCTAATATTTTAAATGGTATATTATCATTTAGTTCTATAAAAAGTATATCAATAAATTTATTTATATTTAATTCATCATACGAATTTATTTTACTAATCCTAAAGTTTATATTTTTTTCACGAAGAAATTGATTCAAAAAGCTTTCTAATTTATGTATTAAATTTTTATCACTAGAATATATACATATCTCCATAAAATCTCCTTGTTAAATTTATAATATATGAATTCTTTGGATAATTATGGACAAAATTTAATTTATATAAACTAAAAAATTACAAAAAAATGATAATGTTTATTTTTATTAAGGTTTAATTCGTGTGTACGTATTATTCATATATAGATATAGAGGAGGTTTAAAAATGAAAATAAATTCTGTAAATTTTTCAAATCCTGTTCAAAATATTTATAAAAAAACTCATATGATAGAGGAAAAGCATACGAGTAATTTTCAAAATAAAGACTCAATAGAAATATCGGATATTGGTAAAAGCTTAAGTCAAATGAGTATGAATGGTGAAAGTGTTAATTTTGAACGAGTAAATGATATAAAAAGTAAAATAGAAATGGGTACTTATCATGTGGATTCGAGGGAACTTGCTAAAAAAATAATAAGTGGTTTAAATAATGAAAAGAGTCAGCTTTAGGGGCACTCTTTTTTAGTGCAAAAAATATAAAATAATATAAATTTTTTATATTAAATCGTATTAAGTTGGATAAAAAGTAAATATAGAGAAAATATTGAAATTTACTTGAAATTCTAAATAGTACTTGAAAAAAATATACATATTAAATATAATATACTTCATAAGAAAATTTTGAGTACGAAATTTTAATTTAGTAATATACTATAAAGTTATAAATAATTATGTTTTTTATATATAATTAATTTAGATTTAATTTTATTAGAGGGAGGTTACTATGCAAACCTATAGTATTATGAAAATGGGTCTTGATGCAATGGACCAAAGAAGTAAGGTAATTGCACAAAATATAGCAAACATAAATACTCCGAATTATAAAAGAAAATACGTTGATTTTGAAAATACTTTAAAGGAAAGTTTAGATAAGGCAAAAATAGAAGTAAAGACTGATGAAACTGGAATTATGAGAAATGACAAAAACAATGTTGATTTAGAATATGAAAAGGTAAACCAAGCAGCAACTAGTTTACAATATAATGCTTTGGTAACTCTAACTAACACAAAAATTGCTATGACAAAAAGTGTAATAGGAGGAAGATAGTAAATGAGTGTTTTTAGTGGAATGAGAATAAGTGCGAGTGCACTTACAGCAGAAAGATTAAGAATGGACGTAATATCTTCTAATGTTGCAAATGTTAGAACTACTAGAACTGAAGATGGTGGTGCATATGTTAGAAAAGTAGCTTTATTCAAAGAAAATTATGATGAGAAATTAGGAATGCTTGGAGTAAAAGCTGATGAGATAGTTGATGATGAAACTCCACTTAGAAGACTTTATGAGCCAAATCATCCAGATGCAGATGAAGAAGGATATGTTGAATATCCAAATGTAGATATATTGGTTGAAATGGCTGATTTAATAACTGCATCAAGAGCTTATGAATCAAATGTTGATACTTTAAATGCTCAAAAAAGTATGATATCGAAGGCTTTAGAAATAGGAAGATAATTAATATATATAAATATTTGAATATAAATTAAAACTTATTAAATGGTAATACTATGGAGGGGATTGATATGATGACTGTTAAGAATTTAAATCCTAAGATTTTTTCTGAAGTAGTAAAAAATAATACTATACCAAATAACTTGACCGAAGATAAATTAACTGAAAAAACTAATTTTGAAGATGTTATAAAAGGTGCTATATCAAAAGTGAATGAAACTCAAGTAAATGCTAACAATAAGATAGAGTCACTAATAAAAGGTGAAGATGTTAGCATGCATGAAGTTATGCTATCAGTTCAAGAATCACAAATGTCAATGCAACTTATGTTAGAAGTAAGAAATAAACTTTATGATGCATATCAACAGCTAAATAGTGTGCAGATGTAATCTATTAAAGGAGAAATCTGATGGACGTAAAAGAAGTATCGCAAAAAGCAAAAGATTTTGCAGCAGATAAAAAAGATAAATTTGTAGCATTACCTACATCTAAAAAGATTGCACTAGGTGTTTTAGTTGTTGCATTAATAGCTGCTGGTTTTTTTGGTTTTAAGTATATGAAAGATAATAAATATGGTGTTTTATTTTCAGGGCTTGATGCTAATGATGCTTTAGTTGTAACTCAAGAGCTTGAATCAGCTGGTGTTGATATGAAAATAAAAGGTGACACTATATATGTACTAAAAGACCAGGTTGATAAGCTTAGAATACAGCTATCACCTAAGATAACCGGGGGATCAAAAGGTTTTGAGATATTTGATGAAGGTTCTTCATTTGGACTTACTGATGAAGAGTTTGAATTAAAAAAGCTAAGAGTTATTCAAGGAGAGTTAGAAAGAACTATAAAAACTTTCCCTCAAATTCAAGATGCGAGAGTTCACATAACTCAAGGTCAAAAATCTGTATTTGTAGATGAATCTGTTGAAGGAAGTGCAGCAGTTTATGTCACATTAAATCCAGGCAAATCATTAACTAAAGAACAAGTTAGGTCTATTATTTCATTAGTTTCAGCTAGTGGATTTAATATACCAAAACAAAATGTAGAAGTTATTGACCAAAGTATGAACTTATTATCTGAAGGATTATTTGATGAAGAAGGAAATGCAATAACATCTACTGAAAGTGGTCTTGATTTATCTAGAAATGCTGAGAAACAACTAAACTCTGATTTAGAAAAATCTATAAAATCTTTACTGGAGCCTATGTTTGGTGTTGGTAAAGTAAGTGTTAGTGTAAACTCTGATTTAAATTTTGATACTAGTGAGGTAACAGAACTTATAATAGATCCAAATAGAGTTGCTATACTTGAAGATAGAAAAGAAAATGTTACAGAAGAGAGTGGGCAATCTGGTGGAACTATAGATGACAATATGACTCAACAGGCTGAAGATACTGATGGTGGAAGTACTTCAGAAAGTAAGGAAGAACATCTTGAGTTTACAACAGGGCAAACTGAAACAAAAACTATAAAAGCACAAGGTGACATAAAAAGAATAACAGCATCAATTGCAATAAATGCAGAGCTTGATGCAGGAACAATGAGAGATGTAGAATCTTTAGTTGCAAATGCAGTTGGTATGGATGCTGAAAGAGGGGATAATGTTGCGGTTGTTGCTATGAACTTTGAACCTGTAGACCTTGAAGATGAAATAGCAGCTGAAGAGCAAGCTAAAAAGCAAAAACAAACTATGATGATAGCAGGTATTATAGCTTTAATAGTTATAATAGCTCTTATAGCATTCTTTGTTCTTAAGAAGAAAAAAGCTCAAGAAGCTGAAGAAACAAGTGAAGAAGATGAAATAGAAATGATTAATAAACAATTAGAACAAATGGAAAAAACTAGAATAGATAAAACTGGAGAAGATGATGAGGAAGGATTAAGCTTAGAAGAAGAAGTTAAGAAGTTCTCAGAAGAAAATCCAGAACAAGTTACAGAAATTATTAACAAGTGGTTAAACGATTAAGGAGGTATTTATGTTAGATGTAACAGAAACAAATAGTTTAGCTGATGAATCTTTACAAGTACCTAATTCGGTTAATGCATTTGATTTAGGTAATATTCCTAAGGCAAGGAAAATATCTGGAGCAAGAAAATCTGCCGTACTACTGATGACACTTGGAACTGAAGTGTCATCAGCTGTACTTAAAAATCTATCTGACAAAAAAATTCAAAAAATAGGTGTTGAAATTGCCAGTATTGATGTTATATCAGCAAGAGAAAGAAGAGAAATACTTCAAGAATTTATAGAAATTAATAAAGGTAAGGGAGAAGTTCTTGAAGGTGGTATGAAGTCTGCAAAGGCTTTATTAAGTGGAGCTCTTGGTTCACAAAGAGCGTCAAAATTACTTGAAGGTATCAGATATGATGCTTATACAAGATTATTCATGGCTGCTAGAAAAGCTGATGCTAGCCAAATATTAGCGGCTATACAAGGAGAAAGTACTCAAACTATAGCAATAATACTAGCTCATATACAACCAGAAAAAGCAGCTGTAGTTTTAAGTGAGATGCAAGAAGACTTAAAAGTTGAAGTATCTTTAAAGCTTGGAACTCCATACTCAATAGCACCAGGAGTTATACAAGCTATTGATAAAGCTGTTGAAGCTAAATTATCTAAACTTGGTCAAAGAGAAATGGAAAGTTCTGGTGGTATCAACAGTCTTCTTGAAATACTTGCTAATGTTGATAGAAAAACAGAAAAAACTATTATTAAGTATATCGAAGAACGAGATGAAGCTATGGCAGAAGAAATCAAAGCTAATATGTTTGTATTTGATGATATCATAAGACTTGATAACTCAGCTATACAAAAAGTTCTTAAAGAGGTTAATGTTAAAGACCTTGCTTTCGCTCTTAAAGGTTCAAGTAAAGAGGTTGAAAAAGTTATACTTAAAAACCAATCTCAAAGAGCAGCGCAAGCTCTTTCAGAAGAAATTGCTATGTTAGGTAAGGTTAAAATTTCTCAAGTTGAAGAATCTCAACAAAATATAGTAAATGTTGTAAGAAAACTTGAAGAATCAGGAGAAATAACACTTGCAAGATCATCTGAAGATGAGTTTATATAAAATAAGAGGCGATTTATATGCAAACATCTGCTAATATAAAGAAGGTACCTGTTAATTTTGTTGTAAAAAAGAAAAAAAAATTAGACTTAGATGATGAACCTAAAGAAAATTTAGAAGAAAAGATAAGAGCAGAGATAGAAAATGAATTAGAAGAAAAAATAAGAGTAGCTAATAAAGAAGCTGATGAGATTTTACAAAAAGCTAAGTTTGAATATGATGAAATAGTTAAAGTAGCAAATTCTGAGAGAGAAAGCATTATAAATGCTTCTAATGAAAATGCTAAGAGTATAGAAAAAGAAGCATACGAAAAAGGATATGACGAAGGTCGTACTAATGGTTATGAGGATGGATACAAAGAAGCTTATGATGATAACATAGAAAAAGCAAGAGAAGAATCTAAAAAAATAGTTGATGAAGCTGAAGATATCTTGAAAAATGCTCATAACTCAGTTATTTCGTATATGAAATCAAATAAAACTAATATTATAAATATGATACTTACTATATCAGAAAAAGTACTTCGTGAAAAATTCAAAGACTCATCATCTATAAATTCTTTAGTAAATAGTACTATAGAAGAATATGAGCTTAAAAATAATTTTGTTATAAGAGTTAATCCTTTATATAAAGAAAGTATTTTAACAGAAATTAATATTTTAAAAAATACTAAGAAAATAGAATCTGAAGTTTTTGTTTTAGAAGACAATAATATAGATGAGGGTAATGTACAAATTGATACAGAAAATGGAAAAATAATACTTGGTATTGATTCTATACTACAAAAAATAAAAGAGGAGTTAATATGATAGACTTTGAAAAGCTAACTAAAAGGATAAATGATATTCCTTTGAGTGTTTGTGAAGGTAAGGTTAAAAAGGTAATAGGTTTAACTATTGAAGTTGAAGGAATAAAAGCTTTTGTTGGTGAATTATGTGAAGTTTATAATAATTTAAATAATCCTATAGACTGTGAAGTTGTTGGATTTAAAGATGGTTTTGTTATACTTATGCCACTTGGCGAACTAGCAGGTATAGGACCAGGCTGTAGGGTAGTTGCAAAAGGTATTCCTCTTAGTGTTAGATGTAGTGATGATCTTTTAGGAAAAATACTAGATGGTATAGGAAATCCAATTGATAAAGATGCAGTTATAAGCGGTGAAAGATACAGTTTGTTTAATGAACCACCAGATCCTATGAAAAGACCAAGAATAACTAATATAATGCCAACTGGTATTAGAGCTATTGATGGTTTTTTAACTTGTGGCGAAGGTCAAAGGATAGGTATATTTGCAGGTAGTGGTGTTGGTAAAAGTACAACTTTAGGAATGATGGCAAGAACTGCAAAAGCTGATGTAAATGTTATAGCACTTATTGGAGAGCGTGGAAGAGAAGTTCTTGACTTTATAGAAAGAGATTTAGGAGAGGAAGGAATGAAAAAATCTGTTGTGGTTTGTGCTACATCAGATAAGTCTCCTTTAGTAAGACTTAAAGGTGCTTTAACAGGAACGGCAATAGCAGAGTATTTTAGAGATCAAGGCAAAAAAGTTTTGCTTATGATGGACTCTGTAACAAGATTTGCTATGGCACAAAGGGAGGTTGGTCTTGCGATTGGTGAGCCACCTGCTCAAAAAGGATATACTCCTTCTGTTTTTGCAATGTTACCAAAACTTATGGAACGAACTGGAACATCTGAAAATGGCTCTATAACTGCATTTTATACTGTATTGGTTGATGGAGATGATTTTAATGAACCAATAGCAGATACTGTAAGAGGTATACTTGATGGTCATATTGTACTTTCAAGACAACTTGCTCATAAAAATCATTACCCAGCAATAGATATATTAAATAGCGTAAGTAGACTTATGAAAGAAATTGCAACTGAAGAACATAACAAGGCAGCATCTTTGGCAAGAGATATTTTAGCAACTTATAAAGAGGCAGAAGATCTGATTAATATTGGTGCGTATGATAAGGGTTCTAATCCTAAAATAGATAAAGCTATTGATTATATAGATAAAGTCAATGACTATCTAAAACAAGGAGTAAATGAAAGTACTCCATTTGAAGTAAGTAAAGAGACACTTGAAAATATGTTAAACTAGGCTTATGGCAAAGTATAAATTCAAACTCCAAAAACTTCTTGATATAAGAATAAAAGAAGAAGATGAAAGTAAAATAGCTTATGGAAAGGCCCAAAACAAAAAAATAGCTGTTGAGAATAAATTAAAACAATTAAAAGATGACTACAATAAATATTCAGATGTAACATCATATGAGGATATTATAAGTCAAAAAATAGCTTTTAATTATCTTACAGCTATTACAAAATCAATAGAGGAAACTAATATTGAACTAAAAAAAGAAGAACAAAATTTGTTAAAAGCTAAAGAAGATTTTATAAATAAACAGATAAAAAGAAAATCTCTTGAGACATTGAAAGAAAATGAAATAAGAAAATTACAAAAAGAAGAAGAACGAATTGAACAAATAAATAATGATGAATTTGCGCTTTATGCATATATACGAAATAGGGAGAAGGTGTAGAGTATGATTGACGTAAGCTTAAATATTGTATCTTCAAATGCTGGAAGTAACTCATTAGCTTCATCTTCTAGTACAGGAAGTATATCTACTACAAAAAATGATAAATTCAAAGGTATATTAGGTGAAATTTTATCAAATGATGATAGCGATTCATTAAGTAAATTAGAAAATACAAATTTAGAAGATGTAAATATAAACTATGAGATGATAATTGCTTTATTAATGCAGTTAAAAAATCAAGATAATATTGATTTTACTGATATAAGTAATTTATTAGGTATTGATGAATCTTTTGATTTACAAATTAAAGATAAATTATTAGATAGTAATAATTTTTTATTAGAGCTTGGAACTTTAGATGATACTTCAGATTCTGGGTTAATTAAAATTATCAATTTTTTAATAAATGAAGAAAATTTCAAAAAGCTAAGTGATTATATAAAAGAGCTTGATTTACAAGAGAATAGCGAATTAAACTCACAAGATATTACAGAAGAGGATAAATTTGATATATTAGAATCTATTGCAAAAAACATTCAAACGTCTTATAATAAGGTTATGTTTTCGACAAATGAAGACTTAAATATTAATGGTATGATAAATAAAAACAATTTATTTGAACATGAGACTTCTAATAATGATTTAAGTATACTAGAAAATATAGCAGATATAGGGGGTTACTCATTTCAAGCAAATAGTGTAGAAAATAGTGAAAATACTTTAGATTTAAAACAAGTAATGCCAGAAATAAGACAAGAATTTATAGAAGAAGACACAATAAAAGCTGTTAAATTTATGAGTAGTAATGGTATTTATGAGTTAAAAGTAAAGTTAAACCCTCAAGAATTAGGAGAAATGAGTATAAAACTTGTTAAGGAGGGAGACTTATCAACTGTATTTATAGAGCTTACTAACGAAGAAGCATACGATATAGTTAATAAAAATTTAGCTGAATTAATAAAGCAATTAGATGACTCAAAATTTAACATAAAAGATGTTGTAGTTACAATAAATCATGATGATAAAAACTTAAATGAAGATAGTTTTAATAATGAATTTAATAAAAGAAATCAAGAACAGAAAAACAAAAAGAATAACTACAAGAGTGATAGTATAGAGTTTGAAGAAGTACAAAACTCTCAGATTGAAGAAGATAATTTAAATATACTGATATAGGGGGGCTATTATGAGTAATACTATAGCAAATCAATCTATTACGCAAACTCATACAAAATCTAGAAGTTCTAATGTAACTGAGAATGGAACTCCTATAGTCATGCCAGGCGAGGAAGCAAGTAAAGACTTATTTTTAAAATTATTAGTTGCTCAAATGAAAAATCAAGACCCTTTCAATCCTCAAGATCCAACACAATACGTAACTCAACTTTCACAATTTACAACTATGGAGCAAATAATGGACCTAAATGATAATATGGAGTATTTAACCGCATTAACAGATGGATTATTAATAAATTCTGCTATGAACGGAGCGAGTGCTCTTATCGGTAAGACTGTGGAAGTATACAAACCAGAAGCTGATAAAGAAGATACTGACGATAATAAAACGGAAGATACTGATAATAAGCCAGAAGGTGCTACTGAAGGAAATGAATCTGCTGGAAGCTCTACTGATGGAGAAACTTCTGTCGATGGGACTGATGGGTCAAGTAGTGAAGAGTCAAAAAATCCTGAAACATTAAAAGGTGTTGTTGAAAGTGTTGAAATAAAAGATGGTGTTGTTTATATGAATATAAAAGATGAATCAACGGGAGAAGTTGTTTCTGTTGAATATGCCTCATTAATAAAGGTAAGTTAAGAATTATTATAAAAGGAGAGATAATCATATGTTAAGATCGATGTATTCAGGAATAAGTGGAATGAAAGCTAATCAAACAAAGCTAGATGTTATAGCTAATAATACGGCTAACGTTGGTACTACAGCATTTAAAAAGAGTAGTGCAAGATTTACTGATGCATTATATCAAAACTCAATATATGCTAGTGCACCAGGTGGTACTGCAGATAATGCTTTAGTACTTGGAGGGGTAAGTCCTGGTCAAGTTGGGATAGGAGTTAAAGTTAGTGGTATATTTAAAAATATGGTACAAGGAGCTATACAACCAACAGGTAGACCCACAGATTTAGCGATAGATGGAGATGGATTTTTTGCTGTATCTATGGGTGGAGGAAAAGTAGGTTATACTAGAGACGGTTCTTTTAGTCTTGATATGAATGGTAACTTAGTAACTGCCGATGGATATAAAGTTTTAAATAAATTAACACAAATTAATCAACAAACTGGAGCTATTGAAGAAGTTCCAGAAGGCGATCAAAGATACAGTATAGATACTGATGGAGATGGACAAAATGATGCAGCACCAGTTCAAATACCAAAAGATGTTTATGTTTTAACTCAAGATCAAAATGGTATTAAGGCAGGAACTAGTGTTATAAGGATTCAAACTGGGGTTGATGCTAATGGTGCACCTCAATATAAGTATCAAACATTAGGAGGAGCTGATTTAGGTCAAGTTCAGGATATAAATGCTATATCCAGGCTAACAAAAGTTGTTAACTTTAATATATCTCAAGATGGTAAGATATCTTATCTTCTTGAAGATGGAACTAGAGCACCAAAAACTGACTCATCAGGTCAGCCAACAGAAGGATATCAACAACTTACAATGGCAGCATTTCAAAATCCAGAAGGACTTGAACAGTTAGCAGGAAATCTTTATGGAGTAACTGCAAACTCTGGAAATGCTATAATAAATGCTAATCTTGGGAAGATAAAGCAAGGCGCAATAGAAATGTCAAATGTTGATTTATCAGAAGAATTTACTGAAATGATAGTTACTCAAAGAGCATTCCAAGCATCGAGTAAAGTAATAACTACAAGTGATGAGATATTACAAGAGATAATGAACTTAAAGAGATAGTTTTTGAGGGGGAAATAATATGAAAAAGCTAGATGTATTAACCCCTGTAGGGTTAGTTGGAGCCCTTGGTATGACGTTCTTTGGTATTGTTTCTGCAAAGGCGAATATCGCTTCTTTTATAGACGTTCCATCTATAATAATAACTTTAGGTGGTTCTCTTACTGCAGTTTTAGCAACATTCCCATTAAGTGACATAACAGGGCTTGGAAAAGCTATCCAAATAGCTATGTTTGAAACTAATGTAAACAAAGTTGATTTAATAAACCAATTTAAAGATATCGCAAAAAAAGTAAGAACAGAGGGTGTTCTAGCTCTAGAATCTTCTATGGCGCAGATTGAAAATGATTTTTTAAGGCAAGGACTAGGTTATGTTGTTGATGGTATGGATCCTGATACAACAAGAGCAATACTTGAAACTGAAATATCAATGATGGAAGCAAGGTATGGAGTAGCTGCAAAAGTATTTAAGCTTTGGGGGTCATTCTGTCCAGCGTTCGGTATGGTTGGTACACTTATAGGTCTTGTTCAGATGATGGGAGACGTTTCAGATGCCAACAAGGTTGCTACTGGTATGGCTGCGGCACTTCTTACAACTTTTTATGGTTCTTTGCTTGCAAATGGTATATTTAACCCAATAGGGTACAATATAGATTTAAAGGCAGAAAGAGAAGCAGTTCTTATGGAAATGATAATGTCAGGAATTTTAAGTATACAAAAAGAAGATAGTATGCCAGTTCTTGAAGCATGTTTAGTTTGCTATTTAGATGAAAAAGATAAGAAAGCATTTCAAGAAGGTGGAGGTGCATAATAAATGGCTCGTAAAGAGAAAAAGGGTGATGATGTCAATCCAGATGCATGGCTTGGAACCTATGCCGATGCGGTAACTCTTCTTATGGCATTTTTCGTTGTTCTTTTTTCTATATCTTCAGTTGATGCACAGAAATTAAAAGAATTAAAAGAGGCATTACAAGATGCTTTAACTGGTAAGAATACAGTAAAAGAGCTAGAAGACATAGATGATCTTAAGATAGATGCTAAAAAAGATAATAATGAGCAAGATAAAGAACAAACAGAACCTTCAGAAAAACCACCTTCAGAGCAAACTCCTGCTCCACCACCACCTCTTAATAAAGAAGAATTAAAAGAAACTTTAGAAGAGGTTATAGAGCAGAAAAACTTAGCTGACAAAATAAAACTAGTTGAAGATGAAAGAGGTATAATACTTCAACTTCATGAATCGTTACTTTTTGACTCGGGAAAAGCTGATTTAAAAGCAACACCTGATGTTTTAGATGCACTTTATACAATGGTAAGTAGTGTTTCAAATAGTGTTTTAATAGAAGGTAACACAGATAATAATCCAATAAATACAAAAGAATTCCCGTCTAACTGGGAACTTTCAACAGCAAGAGCTGTAAGTGTTGCTAGATTTTTTATATATGAAAAACAAATAAGTCCAAAACGAATTTCTGTTAAAGGTTTTGGAGAATATAATCCTATAGTAGAAAATGATACTCCTGAAAATAAATCGTTAAATAGAAGGGTTGATATATTAATACTAGATGATAAAGCAACACTTGCAGAAAGTGGAAGCTCATCAGCAAATACATCAACTACTGGAGAATCTGAACAGCATACAGAAGCTAAAGAAGGAGAATAGCCATAACAATGGATAATATGTTGCAGTATATATTAAACACGATTATTGCTGTTCCTATAGTTATGATTTTAATTGTTTTGTCTATGAGACTTGCAAAAACTAATATGAGTTTTATAGAAAATAGTAAATACACAAAAATTTTAGAAAAGACTACTTTAAATAAAGATACAGAAATTTTTGTTTTAAAAATGGGTGATGAAGGGCTAATATTAGCATCATCACCCTCTAAATTAGAAACGATAAAAAATTTAACAAAGGAAGAAGTCATATCTATAGAAGAACATATAAGAGAAAGTAATTCTATCAAAAAAGAAAGTACAAAAAAGTTTTATGAAAACTTTAAAGAAAATTTTAGAAAATAGTTAGGGGAGTGTAAAGATGGAAGAATTTAATAATATTTTAGCATCGTATGCTCAACAAGATCTTACTCCTTTAATACAGTTATTTATAATTTTAACTTTTTTAATGTTTTTGCCTGCAGTTATATTTATGTTTACGAGCTTTATAAGGATAATAATAACATTTTCTTTTATAAAGTCTGCAATAGGTGCACAACAGTCAATACCAAACCAAATTCTTTTAGGAGTAGCTATTGCTATGACTGTTTTTATAATGGCACCAACCGTAAATGAGATAAATGAAAAAGCTGTAAAACCATACTTACAAGAAGAAATAAACTTTCAAGAAGCGTTAAATGAGGCTCAAAAACCTATAAAAAGCTTTTTACTCAAGCAAACTAGAGAAAGTGATATAAAATTATTTTTGGAAAGTGCAAAGATGGATACAAAAAATTTAACTAGAGATGATGTACCACTTTATGTGTTGGCACCAGCATTTGCTATAAGTGAACTAAAGACTGCATTTCAAATAGGATTTTTGATTTATTTGCCATTTTTACTTATAGACCTCGTAGTTGCAAGTACTCTTATGGCTATGGGTATGATGATGCTACCTCCAGTTATGGTATCATTACCATTTAAGCTACTTTTATTTATAATGGTAGATGGATGGAATTTACTTATAAAGTCTTTGCTTTTAAGTTTCAATTAAAAAGGAGTTTGAAATATGAGTGAAAATATGGTAATGAGTATAGTTAAGGAAACTTTATATGTTAGTATGCTAGTTGGTGGGCCAATATTAATTCTTACTTTAGTTGTAGGGCTACTAATAAGTATAATTCAGGCAACAACACAAATTCAAGAACAAACTCTTACCTTTTTACCAAAGCTTATTGTTGCAGGACTTGCATTAGGTATTGGAGGTAACTGGATGTTACAAGAAATTGTTGATTTTACAAATAAAATTATGAATATGATATCTGTAATAAATAGGTAAAATTATGTTATTTATATTTATTAGAATAAGCACATTTTTTGCATCCATGAATGTTATATTTCCAAAAGGGACGCCAACTCAGTTTAAGGTATTATTTTCGTTTGTACTATCAATGATAGTATCGTTTGGAATAGATGCTAGTATTGATGTAAATAATATGTATGAACTTATAAGTGTAGTTATAACAGAGTTTATGACAGGTTTGATGCTTGGGTACATAACTAGCTTGTGTTTTAGTGCTTTACAAATAGCAGGTTCTTTTATTGATTTACAACTTGGTCTTTCTATGGCAAGTATGTTTGACCCAAATACTCAGTCACAAACAACTATTATCCAAAATATAATGTATTGGATGGGAGTAGTTATATTTTTTGCTATAAATGGTCACCATGTAATGATAGAGGGAATACAATATAGTTTTAATATAATAAAAGTCGGTCAATTTGTTTTTGTTAATAATTTTGAATATATAATAAATGTTTTTGTTCAAATATTTTCAATTGGATTTAGAATGAGTATACCGATAATGTTGGCACTTTTTATGAAGGATTTAGTTTTAGGACTTATATCAAAAAGTGTTCCTTCTCTTAATATAATGATGATTTCAATGCCACTTAAAATACTTGTTGGTATAGCATTTTTTATAATATCAGTACCACTTTTAACAAAAGAAATAATAGAGCTTATAGGAAATATATCAGATATACTAAAAGGTACACTTAGTAGTAACTATGGTATTCTTGCACCTATTGGAATTATTTTATCAAATGATGATAAAACTGAAGAACCAACTGCTAAGAAAAAAAGAGATGCTAGAAAGCAAGGTAATGTTGCAAAAAGTTCTGAAGTACAAACTGCAGTAACTCTTATAAGTATGTTAGCTATAATTATGACAATGTCTGAGTATGTTTTTAAGGAGTTAAGGGCATTTTTAATTGGATACTTAAATTATAGTTTTAAATTTGAAATGAATGACTTAAATTTAAATGTTTTGATGGAGGGTCTTGCAAGTACATTTGCCAAGACTTTTTTACCAATAGGTGCTATAATAATGTCCCTTGGAGTTATTGCAACTTTAGTTCAAACAAAATTACTATTTACAACTGAACCATTAAAACCAAAGCTTTCAAAGTTAAATCCAATAAGTGGGCTTAAAAATATGTTTTCTGGAAAAGCTATAGTTCAACTACTAAAAAGTATAGTAATTATAGCTATACTTTTTTATATTGGAGAAAAATATATAGAACAAAATTTTAGAGGAATAATGATGAGTTCATCTCTTCATATTTCTTCACTTTTTCCAACTGTTGTAACTCTTATTTCAGATTTATTAAAAAAAATGGTTGTAATAGTGGTTGTAATAGCTGCTTTAGATTATGGGTATCAAAAGTATACTCATAATAAAAGTCTTAAAATGACAAAAGAAGAAATTAAAGAAGAATTTAAGCAAGCTGAAGGTAATCCTCAAATTAAGGGAAAAATAAAGCAAAAGCAAAGAGAAATGGCTAGAATGAGAATGATGCAAGCAGTTCCAACTGCTAATGTAATAGTTACAAACCCAACCCATATATCAATAGCAATAAGATATGAAAGAGGAAAAGATGAGACTCCTGTAGTTGTTGCAAAAGGAGCTGATTTAATTGCATTTAAAATAAGAGAAATAGCCAAAGAACACGATATTCCTATAATTGAGAATAAACCTCTTGCAAGACTTATGTACAAAGAAGTAGAAATAGACCAAGAAATACCAGAGAGTATGTATCAAGCAGTAGCAGAAGTTTTAGTTGCTGTTTATAAAATTAAAAATAGATATAAAAAGTTATAGATGAGGTTAGGATGAAAGATAAGAAAAGATTAGATATATTAATAGCTTTTGGAATACTTGGTATTGTACTTATGATTATAATACCTCTTCCGACTTTTTTACTTGATACCTTACTTGCTGTAAATATAGGATTTTCAGTTCTTATATTACTTATGACTCTTTTATCTACCAGTACATTAGAATTATCAATATTTCCAACTATACTTCTTGTTACAACGCTTTTTAGACTAGCACTTAATATATCATCAACAAGACTTATATTAAGTGAAGGTACTGCTGGTAATGTAATAGAAGCTTTTGGTAGTTTCGTTGTTGGTGGAAATTACGTTGTTGGGGTTGTAATATTTTTAATTATAATGATAGTTCAATTTATGGTTATAACTAATGGTTCTGGAAGAGTTGCAGAAGTTGCTGCAAGATTTACACTAGATGCTATGCCAGGTAAGCAAATGAGTATAGATGCAGATTTAAACTCTGGTGTTATAGATGAGAAAACTGCCATTAGAAAAAGAAAAGAGCTACAACAAGAAGCAGACTTTTATGGAGCAATGGATGGGGCATCTAAGTTTGTTAAAGGAGATGCAACAGCAGGTATAGTAGTTACTCTTATAAATGTACTTGGTGGTATAGTTATAGGTATGGTAATGCTTGATATGGAGTTTATGGAAGCAGTTCAAACTTATATAAGGCTAACTATAGGGGATGGTCTTGTGAGTCAGATTCCAGCTCTTTTAATATCAACATCAGCAGGTATACTAGTAACTAAGGTCAGTGGAGAAGAAAACTTTGGTAATCAATTTGGTAAGCAGTTAATATCAATACCAAAAGCAATAGCAATGACTGGTGCTACACTAATTATACTTGGATTTATGCCAGGACTTCCAAAATTATCATTTTTTGCACTTGGAATAGGTGCAATAGCACTATCATTTTTATTAAATAAGGAAGAAAAACAAGAAATAGAAGAAGCAGAGCAAATGGAAAGAGAAGAAGTTGAAAGTAAGCCTCCAAGTATAGAAATGGCAGAAGATGTTTCAAAGCTTATAAATGTAGAACCAATAGAAGTAGAAATTGGTTATGGGCTTATCCCTCTTGCAGATGAGAGTAGTGGAGGGGATTTACTTCAAAGGATAGTATCTGTAAGAAGACAATGTGCAATTGAGATGGGGATAGTTGTTCAGCCAATAAGAATAAGAGATAATCTTCAGTTAAACCCAAATCAGTACTCAATAAAAATAAAAGGAAATACTGTGGCTATACATGACCTTATGCCTACAATGTTACTTTGTATGAACCCAATGGGTGGAGATATAGATATTGAAGGGATTAAGACAAAAGAACCTACATTTGGACTTGATGCTTTTTGGATAAATAAAGAAAAGTCCGAAGAAGCAGAACTTAAAGGGTATACTGTTGTAGATCCAACTACAATACTTGTAACACATCTTTTAGAAATAATTAAGGCAAAGTCATACGAATTACTTGGAAGACAAGAAGTAAAAGAATTAATAGATACAACAAGAGAAAGATACAGTGCTGTTGTTGATGAATTAATACCTGATTTAATGACTTTAGGTGAAGTTCAAGCTGTTTTACAAAACTTACTAAAGGAAAAAGTTGCTATAAAAGATAGAGTAACAATTTTAGAAACTCTAGCAAATCATGCCAAAAACACAAAAGATGTAGAAATTTTGACCGAATATGTTAGAATATCTATGAGTAGAAGTATTTGTGCAGAACTTGTTGATGAATATAACTCAATAACTGTTGTTACTTTATCACCAGAAGTTGAAAATATAATATCAAGTAATTTACAAAGATCTGTAAACGGAACTTATCCTGCGGTAACACCTGATATAACTAATAAAATTTTTGCAAGTATTCAAAATGTAACTGAAAATATAAACTTTAATAATAATAGACCAATACTACTAGTTTCACCAAAAATAAGATCACCATTTAGAAAATTAGTAGAAATGGTATTTCCAAATATAACAATATTATCTTTAAATGAGGTGCCAAATGATATTCAAATAAAGGCTCAAGGTGTAGTAAACATATAATAGGAGGGTTTTTATTATGGACAATAAAGAAGATTTAATAGTTAAGAATATGCCTCTTGTTAGATATATAGCTTCTAAATATCACACAAAAAAAATCGGTATAGAGTATGAAGATTTGGTAGGATATGGTACAATAGGTTTAATAGATGCTACTAAAAAATTTGATGAGAGTAAGGGAGTTAAGTTTTCTACATTTGCATCAATGAAGATAACATCAGCAATAATTGATGAAATAAGAAGATATATGCCAATATCAAGAAGTTATACAGCCAAAGGTAAAGAATACAATAAGGCAGTAGATGTCCTTCAGAATAAATTATTAAGAGAGCCCACTATAGAAGAAATTGCAGATTATATGAAATTATCAGTAAAAGAAGTTGAGAATATAATTATAAAAATGCAGTCGCTATCAACTACATCTTTAGATAATACTATATTTGAAGACGAAAAAGAGGTAAAACTTATAGATACTATAGAGGATGACAATACTCCTCATCCTAGTGATATTGTTGAAAAGGAAGAATTAGTAAATATAATGGCAAAAGCATTAGATATGTTAAAAGAAAAAGATAGACTTGTTTTGTCTCTTTATTATTATGAACAATTAACACTTAAGGAAATCGGAGCTATACTTGGTATTTCAGAATCTAGAGTATCACAACTAAACAGTAGAGCAATATCAAAGTTAAGAGAAGCTATGAAAAAGATTAAATATATATGTGAGGGAGAATAAATTATGCTAAGAGGAATGTATACATCAATATCATCTATGATAACACTACAAGCAAGACAGTCTGTTGTAAATAACAATATAGCAAATATAAACACTACTGGATATAAAAGTGAAGAATTACTTACTAAAACTTTTGATGATTATTTAATTGTAAATCATGATGATTACAAAGATGGTGTTGGTCATAGAAATGAAGTTGGTGAGCTTTCTTTTGGTGTTTCGATAGATGATACATTTACTGAATATAGTCAGGGTACACTTTATGAAACAGATAACAATACTGATTTTGCTATTGTAGGAGATGGTTTTTTTAGAGTAATTGATGAAAATGATAATGAGTTTTTTACTAGAGATGGTTCATTTAGAGTAGATGAACAAGGTTATTTGACTACAAGTACAGGATATTTAGTTACAGGTACTAACATACAAACTGGAGAACTAGGTCCTATATACGTTGGAAATGATAGAATTTCATTAAATCAAGCTAACGAACTGACTGCAGGCGGTCAAGAGTATAAATTAAACCTTTATAACTTTGAGGATAATCAAAATCTAGAAAAAGTATCAAATAATTTATATAGTGGTGAGGGTGCTACTGAGGTTTTAAATAGCCAAATAAAACAAAGTCATCTAGAAGGATCTAATGTAGATTATATAAACCAAACTGCTCTTTTAATGGAAACTGTAAAAGAATTTGAAGCTAACCAAAAAGTTATACAAACTATAGACTCTACACTTCAAAAAATAGCAAATGAAATCGGAAGAATATAATAAATATTAGGGAGGAATAACTATGTATAATTTAGCTCATATAAGTAAAACAGGTATGCAAGCAACTCAAATAAGATTAGATGTTATATCTAATAATATGGTTAATGCACAAACCACTGGTTATAAAAAGCTAGAAAATAGTTTTGTAGATACTTACACTGAAACTTTAGACAAAAGACCTTATCCAAACAATAGAGAGGATAATGTGAGCGGAACAGGTGTAAAGACATCTGAAGCTGTGAGAAGATATAATCAGGGTTCTATAAAGCAAACTGGCATTAGTACAAATTTAGCTATTGATGGAAATGGATTTTTTTCAGTTACAACATCAACTGGTCAAACAGCTTATACAAGAAACGGTGAATTTAAATTAGATGCTAACGGTAGGTTGGTAGATGATAATGGAAATTTATTACAAGTAACTTATGATGATGGAACTGCACCTCAAGATGCAAACCTATCAAATGGAGATTTAAGTATAGGAAGAAATGGTGAGGTTGTTTTTAATGGTGAGAAAATAGGAAGAATAAACTTATATGAACCTCAAGGAACTAACGATTTAATATCTTCTGGAGATAGTTTGTTTGTAACTAAAGAAGGTGCTACTATGAATGTAGTGGAAGGTTCAAAAATTTATCAAGGTCATATTGAGATGTCTAATGTTAAAATGGAGCAGGAAATGACAAATTTAATATTAGCTCAAAGAGCATTTCAATTTAATGCAAAAGGAATAAAAGCAGCTGATGAGATGTGGTCAATAGCTAACAACCTTCAATCTAGATAACATCTAGATTAAAAACTTAAGGAGAACTAATTTATGAGTGAACAAGTTAAAATATATGATTTTAAAAAGCCACAAAGATTTTCAACTGATAACTTACGATTTGTATCTGTAATAACTGAGGAATATTGCAAAGCTTTAACTGCATACATGGCTTATGAGATGAAAAGACCAAAAATGTATTGTAAACTAGATAAAGTTGAGCAAACAAACTATGATGAATTTATAGGTCTAGTTGATGAAGAAGCTGTAATAATTGAGTTTGATATGAAGCCATTTGTAAAAAATATTATATATCAAATAGATAAGCCAATAGCACTTATTCTTATTGATTTAATATCTGGAGGAGATGGTAACCTTAGAAATTATAAAAGAGAAATAACAGAAATTGATAAAGAGCTTATAAGATATACTGGAAATCAATTTTTAAAAAATCTTCATGTTATAGAAGGTTGTGAAAAAAATGAGATTGCTGAAGTAAATAAAAATATAGCATCTAGTAGAAAATATCCTGTAAGTGAATCTGTTATAGTGGCGCATATGTCTATAATGAATGAAGAAGAAGAAATTGGAAAAACATGCTTTTGTATGCCATATACTTGTATGGAGCCAGTTCTTTCCCAAATGGAAACTAAAAAACTATTTAGAGATAAAGATATAGAATATGATTCAGAGTTTACTAATGCAATTTACAAAAGTGTTTGTGGTACGGATTCAGAAATAATTGTAAGTTTAGGTCAGACAACAATAAATGTAAGAGATTTGTTAAATTTAAAAATTGATGATATAATTACATTAAACAACGATATAACTGATGAGATAGAAGTTTATGTCGAAAGTGCAAAATCATTTATGGCAAAGCCAGGTCTTATAAAAGATAAAAGGGCGGTTATAATAACTGATGTTATAAGAAAGGAAGAGTGATTTATTTGAGTGAAAATTTTGAGAGAGTTTTAAATATAGAACTTAAGGTTAATGTTGTTCTTGGTAGAACCAAAATGACTTTAAAAGATATATTTGATTTATCTAAAGGTTCTGTTATAGAGCTTGATAACTCAGAAGACCAAGAAGTAGAAATTTATGTAAATGATAGAAAAATAGGTTATGGGCACGTTGTAATAGTTGGACAAAAGTTTGGAGTAAAAATAACTAGTATACTTGGAGAAGATGAATTGGTTAAAACTATAAGCTAATATTTATGCAAAGGGTGAGATAATATGAATTCAGTTTTAAAAAGTAAATATAACAGTACTGGAGTTAGATGTGTTGATGCATGCTTACAGTATGGAGAACTTAGATATGTAAGTGATGATGGAATACCAACCAGAATTGAAGTACCCTCTGATAAATATGATGATGCTATAGCTGAATTTGACAAAAGGATAAGTGAAGGTGTATCAAGTAATATAAGGCCTACTGAAGTTTTAAGAAAAGGTAGTGTTACCTATAACCAACTTAAAAATTTTGCTGAAGAATGTAAGATAAGAGGCTTATCCTACTTTCCAATAGATGGAAGTATTGATTGTAATACTATATTAGGTGTAAGTGGATTAATTGAATATGGACTAGCAAGATGGGATGGCAATGATAGAAAAACTGCCATAAAAAAATCTATATTAAGAGCAATTAGTGTAAATGGAGAAGATTTTGTAAGATGTTTAAAAATAGATAATAGTTCTGATGAAACAAAATGTTTCTCATTTGCAAAAAGTGTACAAAGTACTCCAGGGTTTGGAGGTCTTAGTTTATATCAAATACAAACCTTTGATTTAGGTGGAGAAATATATAAAACTTTAAATGAAAAAAAGAAGAGTCAAAAAGTAAATATAAAAGAACTTAATATAGATAAAATAAAGGAAATGATGGAACCAAGAGATATAGCAGTAGTAATTATTTCTTCTATTGTTTCTTTTGCACTTTTACAAATATTAACTAATTTTGGTGCACTAATAGGAAATATAATTATATATATATTATTGAGTATATTAGTGATGATTTTGTCATCTATTTTTGCATTAAAAACTTATAAAACAATTTTAAATAAACATGCAGCATCTTCATCTTCAAATGAAGAAATAATGATCTTATTTAATGATGCTTTAGAAAAAAATGTATATGACTATATGTTAACACCAAATGAAATGAAGTTAATACTTAAAAATATAACTCAACATGGTGAAATTTATAAACTTCTTTCTGATATGAAAGGAAGTGTTAATAAAATATCTTCTGTTAATATAATTATGGAGAAACAAACTAGATTTGTATTAGATGCAAGAGCTACTATCACTGTACCTGGAACTGAGGAGATAAGAGGTGTATTTACTGAGATGGTTTCAGATTATCAAGGTAAATTATCAAAAGACTATAATGTAGAGAATGTAGTTGATGACGTTGTTTCTCAAAATGATAGTGAAGAAGAGTAAATTATGAAATGACAATTAGTTAGTATATACTGATTGTCATTTTTATATATTGTGTAAATCATATACATAAAAATTTTACAGATGAGTATATATTACTATCTAAGGGTATATATATCATTAATTTTTATATTAAGGAGAATATTTATGAGAGTTATAATAATAGGAGGAGTTGCTGCAGGAATGAGTGCAGCTGCTAAATTAAAAAGATTAAAACCAGAAACTGAAGTTGTAGTATATGAAAAGACTGATATAGTTTCTTTTGGTGCATGTGGTCTTCCTTATTTTGTTGGAGGATTCTTTGATGATGAAAAAAACATGATAGCAAGAAGTCCAGAAAAGTTTAGAGAAAGTGGTATAGAGCTTTTTACTAATCATGAGGTTTTGGAAGTTGATTTTGACAAAAAAATTGTAAAAATAAAAGATTTAGAAAATAGTAAAGAGTTTACAGATTCATATGACAAACTTATGATAGCAACAGGAGCTAGTGCTATAATACCACATATAGAAAATGTTAATAATTTAGAAAATGTTCATACATTAAAGAGTATGTATGATGGTACTAAAATAAAAGAAATATTATCTAATGAAAAAATAAACAAAGTTTCAATAATTGGTGCAGGTTTTATAGGGCTTGAGACTGTTGAAGCTATGAAAAACTTAGGTAAAGAAGTTACTTTAATTCAAATGGGGGATAGAGTTTTACAAGAAGTATTTGATAAAGAAATAACTGATTTATTAGAAGAAGAGTTAAGAAGTAATGGTGTAGAACTTCATCTAAATACTACTGTAACTAAGCTTTTGGGTGATAAAAAAGTAAAAAAAGTTGTAACGGATAAAGAAGAGATAGATACAGATTTAGTTATTATAGCTACAGGTGTAAGACCAAATACTAGATTTTTACAAAATACTAATATAAAAATGCTAAAAAACGGTGCTATAATAGTAGATGAATATGGTAAAACTTCTGTTGATTGTGTTTATTCTGCAGGAGATTGTGCAACTGTGAAAAATAAAATAACTGGGGAAGATAGTTATATTCCACTTGCAACTACAGCAAATAAACTTGGGAGAATTGTCGGTGAAAATTTAGCAGGTGAAAATAACTCATACCAAGGTTCGCTTTCATCAAGTTGTATAAAAGTTATAAATATGGAATCTGCTAGAGTAGGTCTTTCAGAAGAAGAATGTATTAGAAAAAATATGAATTATAAGGCTAAATTTATATCTGATATGAACCAAACTAATTATTATCCAGGTAGAGAAAAGATATATGTTAAGTTAATATATAATAAAGAGACTAAAGTAATAATTGGTGGTCAAGTTTGTGGTTATAAAGACGCTGTTCAAAGAGCAAATGTTTTAGCTTGTGCTATATTTAATCAAATGACTACAGAACAGTTAGGAATGCTTGATTTATGCTATGCACCACCATTTGCTAGAACTTGGGATGTTTTAAATGTAGCAGGTAATGTTTGTAAATAGGGGAGAAAAACAATGAATTCATTTTTATCAGAATTTATTATGATAACTAATGTAAAAACAGTGTTTTTTATATTAGTTTTATTTGGAATATTTTTTATAGTATATAATATGGAAAAAAAGAAAGTAAAATTTTCTACTAGAACTATAATAGCAACTATAATTGGATTAGTTTTAGGAGTTATTATTCAACTTTTTGCAGGTTTTCCTGAAAATCCAGGAGAAGTAGTATGGCTTCAAGAAGTAACTAAGTGGTATGGGCTTTTTGGTTATGGATTTATGGATTTATTAAAAATGCTAGTAGTTCCTATGGTATTTGTTTCTATAATGAGAGTTATAATAAATATGAATGATGATAACTTAGGAGTATTAACAGGTAGAACAATAGGAATACTTCTATCTACTACTGCTTTAGCATCTATTATAGGTATTATAGTTGGAAACTTACTTGGACTAGGTACAGGAGTTAATACACAAACAATAGAAGTAGATACAACACTAAAGGAAATAGTACCTATAGTTGATACATTAAGAGGTTTACTTCCAGCAAATCCAGTAATGTCAATGGCAGAAGGTCAAGTTGTACCTGTTGTTATATTTGCAGCATTTTTAGGAATGGCTATTAGAAGGCAAAGAAAAAAATATTTAGAAATAGTAAAACCATTTATAGACCTTGTAGAAGCTTTTTATAAGATAATTATAAGTGTTGCTATGACTGTTATAAAGTTTATGCCATATGCAGTAGTAGCATTACTTGCAAATACTATAACTGCAAGAGGAGTTTCTTCTATAGTATCTGTATTTGAATTTATAATAGCACTTTATGTATCTGTGTTTATAATGTTTATAATACATTTATCTCTTATAGCTATTAGTGGTTTAAATCCTATAAAATATGTAAAAAATGCTATGGAGCCTTTAATATTAGCATTTACTTCTCGCTCAAGTTTAGGTACATTACCAGTTACAATAGATAAACTTACTAATAATCAAGGAATAGAAGAAGGTACATCAAGCTTTGTGGCAAGTTTATCTGCTAATATGGGTATGAACGGTTGTGCGGGGATATATCCTGCTTTAATGGCTGTAACTATTTCTAATATGGCAGGAGTTGAGCAAACAATGAGCTTTTATGCTATGCTTGTTGTAGTTATAACTATAGGTTCTTTAGGAATAGCAGGACTTCCAGGTACTGCAACTATGGCTGTTTCGGTAGTACTATCTGGTGTTGGACTTGGTGCATATTTCCCTCTTGCTGGAGGAATACTAGCAATAGACCCAATACTTGACATGGGAAGAACTATGATAAACGTTAATGGTGGTATGACAACTGCTGTACTTGTTGGAAAGTCATTAGGAAAATTAGATAAAGAAATATTTGATAAATAAAAATCCCTTTTGGGATTTTTATTATTTTTTTTAATATAATTTTAAAAAATAATTTTTAGTAATTGTAAATTTATACAATATATTATATAATCGTTTATGTTAAAACAATAATTAACAAATTATATTATTTTTTGTGAATATTTTGAAAATTTTTATTTTAATATAAACATATGAAAACATTTGCAAACTATAATATAATTGTGTATAATTATATTGAAATCATATTTTATAATATTAGGAGGAATAGTATGATAGATATACTAATGGGTACAGGTCTTTTATTAGTGGTATTGGCATTATTTACATTATTTAGTTATAAAGCACCACACGGAATGAAGGCTATGGGTGCATTAGCAAACGCTGCTTGTGCAAGTTTTTTAGTTGAGGCTTTCCATTTTTCACTTTTTGGTCAACAAATGGGAATTAAATTTTTAGAAGAGGTAGGTTCTGCTAACGGTTCTTTAGGAGGAGTTGCTGCTGGTATATTAGTTCCACTAGCTTTAGGAGTTTCTCCAGTTTATGCTGTTTTAGTTGGTCTTACTGTTTCAGGATTTGGTATATTACCAGGATTTATAGCAGGTTATTTAATTTCTTTCGTAGTTAAATTCTTAGAAGAAAAAGTTCCTGCAGGTCTTGATTTAATAGTTATAATTTTAGTTGCATCACCACTTGCAAGAGGTATAGCACAAATTATGGACCCTGTTGTAAAACAAACTTTAATGCAAATAGGTCAAGTTTTAATTCAAGCATCTGATAGTTCACCTATAATTATGGGTATGATACTTGGTGGATTAATAACTGTGGTTGCAACAGCTCCACTTTCATCAATGGCTCTTACTTCAATAATAAACTTAACAGGTGTACCAATGGCAGTAGGTGCTTTAGCAGTTTTTGGTTCTTCTTTCATGAACTATGTATTTTTCTCAAAGATGAAGTTTGGTTCACAAAAAGATACAATATCTGTTGCAATAGAACCATTAACTCAATCAGATATAATTTCGGCAAACCCAATACCAGTTTATGTAACTAACTTTATAGGTGGTGCTATGTCTGGTATAATAGTTGCTATGATGGGGCTTTCAATAGATACTCCAGGGCTTGCAACTCCAATAGCAGGTTTTGCTGTAACTGTTGGTCAAAATGGTCCAAGAGCATTAATAGCAGCTGCTGGATGTATAGTTGTTAGTGTTTTAGCAGCATTTATAGGATATGCTATATTTAAGAATACTCCTATAAAGACTGCCGATGAAATAAGAAATAAGTAAAATTTTATGCTACGTAATTTTTACGTAGCTAATTAATTTTTATACTGAATAAAGGAGAGATATTATGGTTAAAGAGTATAGTATATTTGATGTTGTTGGTCCAAATATGATAGGACCTTCTAGTTCTCATACAGCAGGAGCAGCTAGACTTGGTAAAATGGCAAAAAAGATAGTTGGTAAAAATATAAAAGATGTTAAATTTTATCTTCATGGTTCCTTTGCTGAAACTTATAAAGGTCATGGTACAGATAAAGCTTTAGTTGGTGGAATACTAGGATTTGATACTGATGATGTTAGGATAAGAAATGCATTTACTTTAGCAACTGAAAATGGAGTAAGTTTTGAATTTATAAAAACTGATCTAGGAGATGTTCATCCTAATACTGTAAAGATGGATATAACTCTTGATAATGGTAAAGAACATATAGTTATGGGGTCTTCAATTGGTGGTGGAAATATAAAAATAACTGAGATTGACGGACTTAAGCTTGATTTTGATGGTTCAAAATATGCAATAATAATGGAAATTAAAGATGAGGTTGGAGCGATATCAAAAATAGTTTCTATACTATCTGAAGACAACAAAAGTATATCTAGTATAAATAGTAATAAAGTTGATAATTCTAAATTTGGATTTGTAACTATTTTAGTAGAAGAAAAGCTAGAAGATGAAACAATAGACAAAATAAGAAGTTGTAATGTTGTGGAAAAAGTAGTTGTATTAGATAGATTCTAAAAATTTGTAAATAAGGAGATATATTATGAAATATAATTTTACTAGTGGTGAAGAATTATTAAAAAAATGTGAAGAATTAAATATACCAATTCATGAGTTATGTTTAGAAAGAGAATCTGAACTAACTGGTGTATCAAAAGAAGAAATACTTAAAAAAATGCACACAGCACTTAATATAATGAGAGATGCTGTAGAAAAAGCTCAAATTGAAGATATAAAGTCTATGGGTGGCCTTATAGGTGGAGAAGCAAAAAAATTAACTTTATTTAGAAATTCAGATAAAAAAACTGTTTGTGGTGAGCTAATGAATAAAGCAATGAGTGCTGCTATGGGAACTATGGAGGTTAATGCATCTATGGGACTTGTAGTTGCTGCACCAACAGCTGGTTCTTGTGGGATACTTCCTGGTGCTATAGTTACTATAGGTAAGGAATATAACTTAACTGATGAAGAAATGGTAAGAGGTCTTTTAACTGCTTCTGCAATAGGTGCTATAATAACTAGAAATGCAACAGTTTCTGGGGCTGAAGGAGGATGTCAAGCAGAAACTGGAGCAGCAGCCGCTATGGCATCAGCTGGAGTTGTTGAAATGATGGGTGGAACTCCAAAAGAGGCTATACACTCAGCATCTCATTGTTTACAAAATGTAATGGGACTTATTTGTGACCCAATAGCAGGTCTTGTTGAAGCTCCTTGTCAAGGAAGAAATGCTATAGGTGTTGCTAATGCATTAATATCAGCAGAATTAGTTTTATGTGGTATACTAAATGTAATTCCGTTTGATGAAACTGTTGAAGCCATGTATAAAGTAGGAAAGACACTTCCAATGGAACTTAGAGAGACAGCTCTTGGAGGAGTTGCAGCGACTTGCACAGGATGTAGTTTAACTAAGAAAATATTTGGATAAAATAAAAAGGTTAGTTTTACTAACCTTTTTATTTTATCCAATTTAAGCTAATTGCTTTTTGAATTTAACAATTGTATCCAAATTATATTGACTAGCAATACTTTTAAAGTTTATATAATTATAAGTAGCAAGTGCATATTCTTTTAATTTACTAAATAGTAAAATTTCATAATCGTTATTAAAATCAACTAACTCATTTGCTATATACCAAGCTTTAACTTCTCTTTTTATAAGGTTTTTCTTTAACTCAAGTGATAATTGTTCGAGTTCGTAGGGGATATTTTTTCCAAGTTTAGATATATTAAAATCATACTTTAAGCTAGAGTCAATTATTTTATACAAAATTTTACTAAATTCATCTTTAGTCTTTTTTATATCTGAGTCAAGTATATGACCAAATTCGTGAGCCATTACAAACTTTGCAATTAGTCTTAAATTTTTTTCTGATATTTCTATTTTATTTTCATAAAAATCATAAAAATTATAACAAAAAGAAATAAATGAAGCCTTAGAAGAAAGTATAGTACTAATTTGAGGTATTGAACTAAGAGGTAAGTTTTTCTTTTTTGAGTAAAATAAAAATACTTTTTTATTTGAATTTAAATCTTTTAAAGATTTTTTAAATAATTTCTTCCCACCAATTTTATCATACTCTCTTATTATTTTTTCTAAGTCAACTCTCATAAAACACCACCTTTTAAATCGATTTGAGGAATAATAGACACAAAAACCTTTTATTTATAATATAAAAATTTTATTTTTTTGAGTAAGTCCAAGTAATTTTTAATTGTGATATAATATTTATCTAAAATATTTTGAGGTGAAAATATGGATAGGATTATTGATTATATAAATAAGCTTGATATAAAGGAAACTAGCATAAAAAAAACACTTACAAATGTTATTGTAGAAAAGATAGTTTATTTTAAAGAGGATAAAAAAGTTTACTTTTATTTATCGTCAAAATCTATAATACAAAGTGAGATATTAAAAAACACAGAAGAAATTTTTAAAGAAAAACTTAGTTATTTTAATGATGTAAAATTTAAGATAACTTATTTAGGATTTGAAAAAAAAGAAGTAAAAGATATTATAAAATCTTATTGGAAGAATATATATTTTATGATTAAAAGTATCTGTCCATCAATAATTGGATACGAAAAAGAAATAGAATATATGTGTATTGATGATACATTGAAAATAAAAATACCAAAAGAAATATTTTATGAAAGTCTAACTCAAAGAGGTTTTTTAGATGTACTAAAAAATACTTTAAATGAAGAATTAAAATTAGATTTAAAAATAGTACTTGAAAAAGCTATTGAAAAACCTTTTGATATAAGATTAAACCAAGAAAAATTAGAATCTGAATTAAATGAAAAAGTAAGACTTTTAAAAGTAAATGAAAAAAGTGAGATTGATGAAGAAAAATACGTTGTAAATTTCGAAGAAGATGATAGTTTAATTTATGGAGAAAATATATTAGCATTTGATAGTAAGATAAATGAACTTGAAGAAAAAAATACCGTTTGTATAACTGGTGAAGTTTTTAATGTTGATATTAAAGAACTTAGAAATGGGAGAATACTTTTTGTAATTAGTATTACTGATTATACAAGCTCTATAAATTGTAGATTATTTTTAGATGATATGAATAAAGATAGAGTTATTGATAATGTGAAAAAAGGATCTTACTTAAAAATTAAAGGTGATACTAGCTATGATAATTACAATAATGAACTTAGCTTAAATATTAGTGCGATTAAAAAAGAAGAAAAAAAGGAGAGAGTTGACAAGAGTGATTTAAAAAGAGTGGAACTTCATGCACATACTCAAATGTCTTCTATGGATGCAGTTTGTAGTACAAAAAAATTAATACAACAAGCCTCAAAATGGGGGCATAGTGCTATTGCTATAACTGACCATGGAGTTGTACAATCATTTCCAGATGCAATGAGTGCAGGAAAGGCTAATAATATAAAGATAATTTATGGGGTTGAAGGGTATTTAGTTGAAGATGAAGTTGACCTTATAGAAAATGCAAATGATAAAGATTTTAATCAAGAATTTGTAGTATTTGATATTGAAACTACAGGTCTTTCAAGTACTAATGATAAAATAACTGAAATTGGTGCAGTAAAAATAAAGAATAAAACTGTAATTGAAAGATTTAGCCAACTTATAAATCCACAAAAAGATATATCTTATAAAATTCAGGAACTAACTAAAATAACTAATGATATGGTAAAAGATATGCCAACTATTGAAGAAGTTTTGCCTAAGTTTTTAGAATTTTGTAAAGACTCTGTGTTGGTTGCTCATAATGCAGAATTTGATATAGGATTTATAAAACAAAAGTCAAATGAACTTAATTTAGAGTTTACCAACAACTTTATAGATACCTTATCTTTAGGTAGAGCTTTATTTCCAGAACTTAAAAGACATAGGTTAGACGTTTTATGTAAGAAACTTGGTATAAGTTTACTAAATCACCACAGAGCAGTTGATGATGCCGAAGCAACAAGTGCTATGTTTTTAAAGTTTTTAAAAATGCTAGAAGATAAAGGAGCTACTACTTTAATTGAAGTTAATAAAGTTTTAGGCAAAGTTGATTACACTAAATTAAGACCAAGTCATATAGTTTTACTTGCCAAAAATCAAGTAGGACTTAAAAATTTATACGAGATAATATCTATATCTCATACTAAAAACTTTTATAAAACTCCAAGAATATTAAAAAGTGTGCTTAAAAAATATAAAGAAGGGCTTTTAATAGGTTCTGCTTGTGAAGCTGGAGAGGTTTATCAAGCAGTCAAAAAAAATAAATCACTTGATGAAATAGAAAAAGTAATTAGTCTTTATGACTATATTGAAATAATGCCAGTTGAAAACAATAAATTTATGATAGAAAATGTAGAAGTAAGTGATTTAGAAGAATTAAGAAGTATAAACAAAAAATTAGTAGATATTGCAATTAAATTTGATAAAATTCCAGTAGCAACTGGAGATGTTCACTTTTTAGAAAGTCACGAAGCGATTTTAAGAAGAGTTTTAAAATATTCTCAAGGATATAAGCTTGATGAAGAAGAAACTAACCTATACTTTAGGACTACTGATGAAATGCTTGATGAATTTAGTTATTTGGGGGATTTATTGTCTTATGAGGTTGTAGTTAAAAATACTAACAAAATAGCAGATATGATAGATTATATAAAACCAATTCCTGATGGAACTTATCCTCCAGAAATTGAAGGTTCTGATATTGAACTTCGTAATATGTGCTACTCTAAGGCAAAAAGAATTTATGGAGACCCACTTCCAGAAGTTGTTAAGAATAGACTTGATAGAGAATTAAATTCTATAATTGGAAATGGATATGCAGTTATGTATATTATTTCGCAAAAACTAGTTACAAAATCATTAAAAGATGGATACTTAGTTGGTTCTAGAGGTTCTGTTGGTTCATCGTTTGCTGCAACTATGAGTGATATAACAGAGGTTAATCCACTTCCTGCACATTATATATGTGAAAATGAAGAGTGTAAGTATTCTTACTTTTTTGAAATAGGAGAGTATGGTTCTGGAGTTGATTTACCTAGAAAAAATTGTCCAAAATGTGGTAGAGAACTCAAAAAAGATGGTCACGATATTCCGTTTGAGGTTTTTTTAGGGTTTGAGGGAGATAAAGAACCTGATATAGATCTTAACTTTTCTGGTGAGTATCAACCAGTAATTCATAAATATACAGAGGAACTTTTTGGTCAAGGAAAAGTTTATCGTGCTGGTACTATTGGAACTGTTGCAGAAAAGACCGCATTTGGATATGCAAAAAAATATATAGAAGAAAATGATATAAAATCAAGTAGCTCAGAAGCATTAAGACTAGCAAATGGACTAACTGGAGTAAAAAGAACTTCAGGACAACACCCAGGAGGAGTTATGGTAGTTCCTCATAATAAAGATATAACTGACTTTACTCCTATTCAGTACCCTGCAAATGATACCTCTTGTGGAGTTATAACTACTCACTTTGATTATCATTCAATAAGTGGTAGAATACTAAAGCTTGATATATTAGGTCACGACGTACCTACTATTATTAGAATGATTGAAGATATTACAAAAATTGATGCAACTAAAATTCCTCTTGATGATGAAAAGACAATGTCACTTTTTACATCAACTGAAGCTTTAGGGGTTACTCCTGATGAAATAAATTGTCCTATTGGCTCTCTTGCAATACCTGAATTTGGAACAAAGTTTGTAAGACAGATGTTACTTGATACAAAGCCAACAACTTTTGCAGAGCTTGTTAGGATTTCTGGACTTTCTCATGGGACTGATGTGTGGTTAAACAATGCCCAAGAACTTGTAAAACAAGGTAAAACAACTTTAAAAGAAGTAATATCAACTCGTGATGATATTATGAACTACCTTATATTTAAAGGACTTAAGCCAAAAGTAGCATTTACAATAATGGAGAATGTAAGAAAAGGTAAAGGATTAAAGCCTGAACATATAGAAACTATGAAGGAAAATAATGTTTCAGATTGGTATATTTGGTCTTGTAATCAAATAAAATATATGTTTCCTAAAGCTCACGCAGTAGCATACGTTATGATGTCTTATAGGTTAGCTTATTGTAAAGTTTATTATCCAGAGGCTTTTTATGCAACATATTTTACTACTAAAGCAGAAGATTTTGATGCAGATTTAATAGTAAAAGGATATGATGTTATAAAAAATAAAATAAAAGAGATTGAAGAACTTGGAAATAGTGCTACGGCAAAAGAAAAGAATACCTTAACAGTTCTTGAAGTTGCACTTGAGATGTATGCAAGAAAAATTAAAATTTTGCCAGTTGATATTTACAAATCAGATGCTAAAAAATTTATAGTTTATAGCGATAAAACTTTACTTCCTCCAATGATTTCACTTCAAGGAATGGGAGAAAATGCAGCACTTAATATTCAAAAGGAAAGACAAAATGGAGAATTTATATCAAAAGAGGATTTAAGAAAAAGAACAAAAATCTCAAAGACTGTTATAGAAGTTTTAACTAATCACGGAGCACTTTATAATTTAAGTGAAGAAAATCAATTATCACTTTTTTAAATTTAAAATAACAAAATAACTTTAATTAATACTTGACATTTTCTTATTATAAGAATATACTTAGCTTAACAATATAAACTTAAATTCTATGAAAAAGAGAGTAGTATTAAATGGATTTTAAGCGAGCTAGAGTTGGTGCGAGTCTAGTATGAAGTTTAATATGAAAAGAGCTTTGGAGAAGATTACTTGAAATTTTAGTATGGTAATCGGTATACCTGCCTTAAAGGTTTGAGTGGATAAGTTTACTTATCAATAAGAGTGGTAACGCGGATAATTTCGTCTCTTGGCATTTTGCCAAGAGACTTTTTAATTACCGATTATTTTTAGTAAATTTATCAATAAGAGTGGTAACGCGAGTAATTTCGTCTCTTAGCATTTGCTAGGGGGCTTTTTTAATTTATAAAATATTTGGAGGGATTTTATTATGAAGAAAAAAACTATGATTATGGCACTTACTTGTATAATGACATTTGGAGCTGTAGGGTGCTCAAGTAAAGAGTCAAAAACTCAAGTAGAACAAATAAAAGAAAAAGGAGTATTAGTTATAGGAACTAGTGCGGATTATCCACCATATGAATTTCATAAAGAAATAAATGGTAAGGATACGATAGTTGGAATGGATATTGATGTTGCAAATGAAATAGCAAATGAATTAGGAGTAAACCTTGAGATAAAAGATATGAAATTTGATGGAATAATAGCATCACTTCAAGCAGGAAATATTGATATAGCTGTTGCAGGACTTACTCCAACAGAAGAAAGAAAAAAAGCTATAAACTTTACAGATTTATACTATAATGGAGAAAATATAATTGTTACAACTAAAGAAAATCAAGGTAAGTTTAAGACAGTAGATGATTTAAAAGATGTAAAAGTAGCAGTTCAAAAATCAAGTTTACAAGAAAAAATAGCAAAAGATTTAGGTATAAATAATATAAAATCTTTAGGAAAAATACAAGAGGTAATACTTGAACTTAACAATAAAAATGTTGATGCAATAATAGTAAGTAAAGAAGCTATGCCAGGTTATTTTAAGGAATTTAATAATTTAGTTGAGGCTGAAGCTAAGCTTGAAGATAGTAGTGAGGGTAGTGCAATAGGAATTAAAAAAAGTGATGATAATTCTTTAGTTGAAGTTTCAAATAAAGTTATAAAAGAGCTTAAAGAACAAGGTCAAATAGAAGAGTTTATGCAAAAAGCAACTGAGTTATCTCAAGAATAAGGAGGGAAATATGGACTTTTCATTTTTAAGTGATTATAAAGAATTTTTTATAGATGGTACTAAAGTAACTATTTTTATATCTTTAGCCACATTAATATTTGGATCTTTAATAGGTATACTGATTTGTATGCTTAGAATATCAAAAAATAAATTAATTAGTTTTTTAGCAGGAGCGTATATTGAATTTTTAAGAGGGACTCCTTTAATGGTTCAAATTTTTATAGTTTATTTTGGTTTTCCAACTTTAGGAATTAAATTTCCAGATATAGGCCCTATATCATTTGAATATGTTATAGCAGTTTTTGCACTTTCAATAAACTCTAGTGCATACATAGCTGAAATTTTAAGAGCAGGTATTCAAGCAGTTGATAAAGGTCAAATGGAGGCTAGTCGTTCTTTAGGTTTTAATTACTCAATGAGTATGAGACTTGTTGTAATACCACAAGCACTTAAAAACGTACTTCCAGCACTTGCAAATGAGTTTATAGTATTAGTTAAAGAATCTTCAATAGTTTCAGTAATTGGAATAAATGACTTAATGTATAATGCAAATACTGTAAGTGGAAATACTTACAAGCCTTTTGAACCACTTTTAGTATCAGCATTTATATATTTTATATTAACTTTTACTTTATCAAGAATTGTTTCGATTTTAGAAAAGAATATGGAAAACTCAAATAAAAAACTAACTATTAAACTATACGATAGTGAAATCAAAAGTAGTGAGGTATAGGAGCGTATTTTTATGATAAAAATGAAAAATATAAAAAAGAATTTTGGAAAAAATGAAGTATTAAAGGGAATAGACCTTGAAATAAAAAAAGGTGAAATTGTTGTTATACTAGGTCCATCAGGTTCTGGTAAAAGTACGTTTTTAAGATGTATAAACTTACTTGAAGAACCAAGTAGTGGAGAAATAATTTTTAGAGATGAAAATATTCTTGATAAAAAATGTGATATAAATATTGTTAGACAACATATAGGAATGGTTTTTCAAAATTTTAACTTATTTCCAAATATGACTATACTTGAAAATATAACATTAGCACCAATTAAAGTAAAAAAAATAGAAAAAAATGAAGCTATAAAACAAGCTTTAAAACTTTTAGATAGAGTTGGGCTTTTGGAAAAGCAAAATGAATATCCAAAAAATTTATCTGGGGGTCAAAAGTAAAGAGTTGCAATAGCAAGAGCACTCGCTATGAAACCTGATGTTATTTTATTTGATGAACCAACATCAGCACTTGACCCTGAGATGGTCAATGAAGTTTTAGATGTAATGAAAGAACTTGCAAGTGAGGGTATGACCATGGTAATAGTTACTCATGAAATAGGATTTGCAAGAGAAATAGCAAATAAAATAGTATTTATGGATGGAGGATATATAATAGAAGAAGGTACTCCAAAGGAAGTTTTTGAAAATACAAAACACGAAAGAACAAAGCAATTCTTAGATAAAGTTTTATAGCAAATAGTGAGATTTTTCTCACTATTTTTTTATTTAAATTTATAATTAATGTTTAATATATACCAAGTTAGTGCTATAATCTACTATATTAAATGTAAGGTGGTGATTTTTTATGGAAAGTGAAAATCATAGATATAAAAAAGATGTTTTAAGACTTGCAACCTTTTTAGGGGAGTTAATGCTGTCAAATGGAGCAGAAACTACAAGAATCGAAGATACTATAAAAAGAGTATGTTCATCTAGAGGTTTTAATCATATAAATGTATTTATAGCTCCTGCTACTATAATAGTTTCTGATGATAGATTTGATGGATATACTTTTATGAAAGTTATAAAAAATAGAAAAATAAATCTTAATATGGTAGATTTATTAAATGACTTTAGTAGACGTTTTGTAAGTAACAAAGATTTGTGTATTGATGAGGCACTAATTGAACTTAAACATTTGGGAATTGAAAGACCATACAATAAAATTACTACTTATATAGCAACTGCAATAGGTTCGGCTAGTTTTGCTATTTTAGCTGGTGGTAATGATGCACTAACAGCAACTTTAACTTTAATAACAGCAATGCTTGCAATGTGGATAGATGAAATTATAGATAAAATAACTAAAATACCTCTTTTTGGAATACTTGTAACATCTATAACAATAGCACTAAGTGGTGTTATCTTAACAGAACTTGGAATTTTAGATACTCCAAAAATGCTTATTGTTGGAACTATAATGCCTTTACTTCCAGGAGTACCATTTATTAAAGCTGTTAGAGATTTGATTTCTGGAGAATTAATGTCTGGACTTGGAAGACTTTTTGATGCAGGAATAATTGCAACAGCTATTGCATCTGGTGTAGGTATTATTATTAATATATACATTAGAAATGGAGGGACATTATAATGGTTGAAGATATGCCAATGTGGATACATATTGTATTTTCGTTTTTAGCAGCAAGTGGCTTTGCAGTATTTTTAAATGCACCAAGGAAAACTTTATTTATATCTGGATTAAATGGAATGATATCGTGGATTATATATATACTATTAGTTAGAATGGATGTTGACATTATGCTTTCTAATTTTTTTGCAGCATCTTCAGCATCATTTTTAAGTGAAATATTTGCAATAAAATTAAAAAAACCTACTATATTATTTATAGTTCCAGGAATAATAACATTAATACCTGGTCTTGGACTTTATAATACTATGTTTTATATGATAGAAGGTAATTTTCAGTTATCTATGCAAACAGGAGCTAGTGTGATGTTTGCAAGTGGAGCTATTTCTTTGGGAGTAGTTGTCGCATCATCACTTTTTAGAACTTATTATACAAATAAAAAGAAATGTTAAAGTCGCGAAAATGATTTTGCGACTTTTTTTAATTACAATAATTAATTTTACCGTAAATCTTATTTTTAAATCATAGAATTAAATTCCTATTTTAATTTTTCATTTCTTTTGTACAAAAGGACATTATAAAAATTATTTATTATATAAGTATGAAAAAATAAAAAAACGGTTGCGCAAAATTATATTTATATTGTATAATGAATGTGCAAATGATAACATTATTGAAATTTTATCAAACATAAGAAAAAATGTGTGGTTGAATTGAAAAAAGATTATGCTCATGACTACAAGAAATTATTAAATGCATTAGGAGGAAAAGAAAATATAAAAAAGTTTTTTCATTTCATGACTAGGCTAAGATTTTATCTAGAAGATAAATATAAAATAAATGAAAGTGTAATAAAAGAGTTGCCAAAAGTTTCAGGAATTAATTGGCATCAAGATCAATTGCAAGAAATAGTTGGTAATTATGTAAATGAAATGTACAAAGGTTTATTAAAGTTAGGTGTTTCACAAGACGATAATGATAGAATAAAAGGTAATGAGTCAAGAGGATTAGTATCAAAAATTATAGTATATTATTATAAAAAAAGTATATTTTTTTAATATAACTAAACTTACTTAAAGAGGTGTTTTATGACTAAAAAGTGGTGGAAAGAAGCTATTGGGTATCAAATATACCCAAGAAGCTTTAAAGATAGTAATAATGATGGAATAGGAGATTTAAAAGGGATAGTAGATAAACTTGATTACCTGAAGGATTTAGGAATTGATGTTATATGGATATGTCCAATGTATAAATCACCTAATGATGATAATGGATATGATATAAGTGATTATAAAGGTATAATGGACGAATTTGGTACTATGAAAGATTTTGATGAACTATTAGATGAAGTTCATAAAAGAGGGATGAAACTAATAATAGATTTAGTTATAAACCATACATCAGATGAACACGAATGGTTTATAGAATCAAAATCATCAAAAAATAGTGAAAAAAGAGATTGGTATATCTGGAGAGAAGGAAAAGGTAACAAAGAACCAAATAACTGGGAGAGTATATTTAAAGGTTCTGCTTGGGAATATGATGAAGATACTAATGAATATTTCCTTCATTTATTCTCAAAAAGACAACCTGATTTAAATTGGGAAAACAAAGATGTTAGATATGCACTTTATGAAATGATAAATTGGTGGTTAGATAAAGGTATTGATGGGTTTAGAGTTGATGCAATAAGTCATATCAAAAAAGAAGAAGGTCTTTTAGATATGGAAAATCCTGATAAACTAGATTACGTTCCTTGTTTTGATAAGATGATGAATGTTGATGGAATTCAGAAATATCTAAAAGAATTAAAAGAAGAAACTTTTGATAAATATGATATTATGACTGTTGGAGAAGCTAATGGAGTAACTAGTGATAACTGTCTTGAATGGGTTGGAGAAGAAGAAGGAAAGTTTAATATGGTATTTCAATTTGGTCATATTGAACTTTGGAGAGAAGACAACGAAAAGAAATTTGATATATTAAAATACAAAAAAGAGATGCAAAACTGGCAAGATGCACTTTATAACAAGGGATGGAATGCACTTTATATAGAAAATCACGATGTAGTAAGAGCAGTTTCAAACTGGGGAAATGAAAAAGAATATTTAAAAGAAAGTGCAAAATCAATAGGATTATCTTACTTCTTACAACAAGGAACTCCTTTTATATACCAAGGGCAAGAAATAGGTATGACTAATATTACATTAAGTAGTATTGATGAATTTGATGATGTTGGGACTAAAAATAGATACTTTGAAGATATTGAAAAAGGATTATCACCTGATGAAATTTTAGATAAAATAAATAAATCATCAAGAGATAACTCAAGAACTGTTATGCAGTGGGATAGTTCAAAAAATGGAGGATTTAGTGAAAGCGATAAATTATGGTTTTATATAAATCCAAACTACAAAGAGATAAATGTTAAATCTCAAGAAAATGATGAAGACTCTATACTTAATTTCTACAAAAAAATGATTAAACTAAGAAAAGAAAACGAAGCTTTAGTTTATGGTAAGTGTAATTTATTAATGGAAGATAGTGACAAAATATACGCTTATGAAAGAGTCTTAGGTGATGAAAAGTTTATAATAATATGTAATTTAACTGATGATAAAGTTGATTATATAGAAAAAGATGAGTTAGACTTTGATAATTTATTGCTAACAAATTATGAAGTTAAATCACATAAGAAAACTAAAACTTTAGAATTAAAACCTTGGGAATGTAGAGTATATAAAGTTTACTTATATTAAGAAAGTATATGATTTATTTTATGTACAGAGAAAGATTGAAAATGGTTATACTAACGAAGAAATAATGAAATCAATATATAAAAAAGGAAGAGACAACGCTAGAACTCCAATGCAGTGGGATGATTCTATTTATGGAGGATTTAGCGAAAAAACGACTTAGATAGATATAAATAAAAACTATAATCATATAAACGTAAAAAATAATTTAGAAAATAAAAACTCAATTTTTTACCACTACAAAAAACTAATATCACTAAGAAAAGAAAACGAAGTAGTAGTATATGGAGATTTTAATCTTTTATACGAAAATCATAAATCAATATTTGCCTATGAAAGAACTCTAAGAGACGATAAACTTCTTATTGTAGCTAACTTTTATCAAAATAATGAAGTATTTTCTTATGAAGGAAGTTATAATAAATTAGAGATACTTTTAAGTAATTATAGTGATTCACAAACTAACTTAAAAGAATTAAATCTAAGACCTTATGAAGCTATAATCTATAAATTATATTAGTGGGAGTTAATTATGACTGAAAAGGAAAAAATGTTAAAAGGTGAGTTGTACCTTGGATTTGATAAAGAAATTAGTAAATGAAAGGGCTAATGCTAGAAAATTAGTTAAAGAGTTTAACAGTTTAGAAATTATAGAAACAGAAAAAAGAAACTCTGTTATGAAAGAACTTTTTGGGAAGGTTGAAGACAATGTATACATAGAGCTTCCTTTTAGATGTGACTATGGATATAATATTTTTTGGGGTGAAAACTCATATGCAAACTTTAATCTAACCATTCTTGACTGTAATAAAGTAACTATTGGAAAAAATGTATTAATAGGTCCAAATGTAAGTATTTTTACTGCAGGTCATCCACTTGATGTTGATACTAGAAATTCAGGACTTGAATTTGCTTATGAAATAGAAATAGGGGATAACTCTTGGATTGGTGGAGGAAGTATAATAAATCCTGGTGTAAAAATTGGAAAAAATGTTGTTATAGGTTCTGGTAGTGTTGTAACAAAAGATATACCAGATAACTCAGTAGCAGTTGGAAACCCTTGTAGAGTTATAAAGAATTTATAAAAAATAGAGTGTGAGATACACTCTATTTTTTTATAGAATTAATAAAATAAATTATATATCGAATTTTAGTATATATTGTAAAATAATTATAAGTATAATATAATAAATAAAAATAAGTATATAAAACAATTATGAGATAGAGAGAAATTTATGAAATAAAATTATAAAGAATATTATTAGTAAGTCAATTTAAGTTTTAGAGTGAAATATCTATAAATAATAACTCATAATTGTATAAAGATATATAATATTGTCAAATTACATATTATTTTTATATAATTATGTAATTATATAAATAGGGGTGTTTTTATGAGAAAATTATTAATAGTATATATTATAGGATTATCACTATTATCAGTCGGTTGTGGTGAAAGTAGTGAAAAATTAACTAACAATGAATACGTAGCTAAGCTAACTACAACGATTAAAGACACAATAGAGAGTGTTTATTTAAAAGCTGAAGATTTAAAGGAAAATAGTGATTTAGAAGATAAATAAAAGTTTAATGAGTTTATAAAAAGTATTACAAAATTTAAAACTGATGATGAAAGTATAAATATGCTTAACGATAAGATAATAGAAGTTTCAAAAGAAGTGTATAATATGTTAGATGAGAGAATCAATCTAAAAAAATATTCTGAAGAATACAACAGATTAACAAAGCAAATATCAAAAAAAAAAAGACGAGATAGCTACTATAATTATAGAATTATATGATAAATTAGGTATAAAAATAAATAGTTAACTTTTATTTTAAAAATATGGAGATGATATAAATTGAAAAATAATTCACTTGAAATTCTAATGTTAATAAAAGAAATATATCTAAAATCTATGTACAAAATAGAAGAAAGTTTAGGAGATAGTGGTCTAACACATCAACAAATTATGGTACTAAAGATAATTGCACATAATAAAGAGGTAAATATAACTAAACTTTGTGATGAACTTCATTTGTCAAAAGGAACAGTTTCTGGGATAGTAAATCGTTTAGAAAAAACAGACTATATAAAAAAGGTAAAATATGACTTTGATAAAAGAAACACGTATATAAGTTTTTCTACTAAGGGTATAGAATTTGTAAATAATTTTAGAGGGCAGATGGAAGAAATATTTAATAATATTTTTTCTGAGATGACGGAAGAAGAAAATAAAGTAATTATAAGTAGTTTAAAACTATTAAAAAATAAAATGAATAAATAATACTTGATAATTTTACTATAATAATATAGTTTTTTCTAAAGTGATAGTTTGCATGCAAACTAAATAATGGAGGTAAATATGAGTACAAAATTAATATTTGCAATAGTTATTATTAGCTTAGCGCTAGTATTTTATACTTTAGGTGTATTTTGGGAGCGAAAGGATAAAATATTAAAAAAGCATCATGTAGTTATATTTTATCTAGGTTTATTATGTGATACAGTAGGAACATTAACTATGAGTAGTATAGCAAAACAAGGTAATACTGATATATCTCAATCTTCTCAAGCACTTCATGGATTTACAGGGGCATTAGCAATATTTTTAATGTTATTTCATGTAGTATGGGCAACTTGGGTACTGTACAAAAAAGATGAGAAAAAGCAAGAGTCATTTCATAAATTTAGTATACTTGTTTGGTTAATATGGTTAATACCATATGGTATAGGTGTTATGATAGGAATGAAATAAAAATAATTAAAAGAAGGTGTTTTATTTGAATGAAAGTAGACTTAATCTTCTTGAAAAAGAAGATGTAACAAAAGCATTACTTAAATTATCTATCCCGATGATTATGGGAATGATGATGCAAGTTTTTTATAATTTAGTTGACACATACTTTATAGGAAGACTAGAAGACCCTAATCAATTAGCAGCAGCAAATATTGCTTTTCCTGTTTTTGTTTTACTTATGGCAATAGCTAATATAATAGGTACAGGTGCAGCATCTTATATATCAAGATGTTTAGGAAAGAAAGATTACGAAAATGCAAACAAAACTGCTTCTATTTCTTTTATGTTAGTTGTGATTTTTTCATTAATAGTAACTATTTTTGGAGTTTTATTTTGTTCAAGAATAGTAAAATTACTTGGTACAAGTGATGAAGTCTATAATTATACCTATGAATATGTAAAGATAATGTTTTTGGGTTCTATAACTGTTATAGGAAGTTTTACTTTAGGACAGATTATAAGATCTGAAGGTGATATGAAAACATTCGTTAGAGGTATGATGACAGGAACTATTTTAAATATTATACTTGACCCAGTTTTCATATTTACTTTCAATATGGGTATAAAAGGTGCGGCAATTGCAACTATTATCGGATATTCAGTTAGTTTAATTTATTATTTAAGTTGTTTTATTTCTGGTAAGTCAATACTTAAAATAAATAAAAACTACATGATTTATGATAAAGTTATTCTTGGTGAAATTTTTAAAATTGGAATACCAGGGTCACTAAATCAAATGCTTATGGGAGTTGCAAACGTAGTTTCAAATAATATTGCAATAACTTATGGAACTTTAACAGTTGCTGGAATTGGTGTTGCTATGAAGGTTATGATGATAGGAACTTTCATATTTATAGGGTTTTCGTCTGGTACTCAACCTTTTATAGGATTTAATTATGGTGCTAATAATTTAGATAGAGTAAAGGAAGCTGTAAAAAAATCTGTAACTATGACAACTATTATAGGAATTATTTTAGCTATAATTTTTTATTTATTCTCAGAAAATATAATAAGAACTTTTATAAGTGATAATGATGTCGTAAAAGAAGGTAGTATAATACTAAAAGTGCTTTTATTGTCTTTACCGTTTATTGGAGGACAAATGATAGCAACAGTAACTTCACAATCTCTTGGAAAAGCAGTATTATCAACTATTTTATCAATATCAAGACAAGGGCTATTATATATTCCGCTTATAATATTATTAAATAAATTTTTTGGATTTAACGGATTTATTTATGCCCAACCTATAACAGATGTTATAATGATTACTTTATCTTTATTCTTAATATCGAATATGTTATCAAAAGAAATTAAACATGGTTAATTTATAAAAAATATATAAAATATGGCTTTCTTTAAGAATGCCATATTTTTTTATCTCATATACTTTTTTAAAAAGTATGGAGGTTAACTTATGAATAAAGAAAGCTTAAAATTTGCAGGAACTTATATTTCTATATGTATAGGTTCGGGGTTTGCAACAGGTCAAGAGATTTTGCAGTTTTTTTCATCACATGGAAGTGTAAGTATTTTATCTAATATTTTTTGTATGATACTTATGTGTTATTGTGGTGTGAGTTTATTTAGTATAGGTAAAAACGAAAACTTCAGAGAAAATAATGATATTTTTACATATCTTTGTGGAGATTATTTAGGAAAGTTTATGAAACTTTGTATGCCAATACTTTTCTTTTTAAGTTTTATTGTAATGATTTCTGGTGCTGGTGCATCTATTAGTCAGTACTATGGTATACAAAAAGAGATAGGCTCATTAATTATTGCTTTATTATCACTTATTTCTGTGGTTTTGGGTATGAATAAAATAATTAATATACTTGGTAATATTGGTCCTCTAATATCTATTTTTTCTATAGGAATTGGTTTAATAACTATTTTTAAAAACTATGAAAATCTTTTTATAATAAATGAAAACTTACAAGTTATAAAGTTAAATAAAGCTGGAGTAAATTGGTACTTAGGTTCTATAATGTATACTGGTCTTAATTTAGTTTTGGTAGCACCATTTTTAGTTGGAGTTGGAAAAAGTGCGAATAATAAAAAAAGTTGTATTTATGGTGGAATTATAGGTGGAGCTTTATTTATGGTTTCTGCTATGATTTTAAATCTGGCTATAATGAGTGATATAAAAAATATTTACATAAAAGAAATTCCAACTCTTTTTATGGCAAAAGAAATTTCAAATATAGTTGGAATTATTTTTTCAGTAATACTTATTTTAGGAATATATACAACTGCAACACCACTTTTATGGAGTATTTGTTCTAGTTTTTCAATTGAAAAAACTAAAAAATTTAATATTATAGCAACTATTTTTACTTTTTTATCTTTAATATTTTCAAGACTTTCTTTTTCTATGCTTGTAAATATGATTTATCCTATATCAGGTATTTTAGGGGTTATAATTTTAAGTGGTCTAATAATTAGGGGAATAGAAGAATATTTAGTTAAGCTATCAAAAAATAAAAGAGTATTAAATATTAATAGAAATAAATAAAAAACTATTATAAAATATATAAAACAAAAGAAAAGGAGAAAATTGTTATGAAAATAGAAATAGATTATTCATTTGGTTACGTTTTTGATAAAAGCAAATTAATAGTTATGTGTCCTGTTGGTAGTATTGAAATGGATTATAAAGATTATGAAATGGAAGTTGAAGTTGCTTTTTTACAAGATGGAATTGAAAAAGCATTTGAAAAAGAAGATATAGATTTATCAAATGAAAGTGTTAAGCCACTTGAAACTTTTTTAATGAAGCCAAGTAAAATAATTCCTTTTGTAACTAGCATAAAAAATAGTGAAACAAAAGAAGAAATTATTAAGCTTTTAGAAGAATTTGATAAAGAATATGAATTAAAAGATTATTACTTAAATAAAGGATATGTATTTAAGGACTTAGTGTCAGTTTGTGAGAATATAAAAGATTTTATACCAAAAGAAAATATAGAAACTTTAAAAATTTTAAAAATAAATAAAAATGAATTTGATTTAGAAAGTCTTATAAAAACTACTAAAAACAACTTAAAAATTGATAATATTTGTATATCAATGAAAAAGAGTGATTTGACTGATAGACTATATATAGAAGGAAATGAAAGTGAGTACATAGTATTTGGAAGATTAGAAAATAATAGTATTATTTGTGCTGATAATAAAACTTATGATATAAACGTAGATAAAGGCGATTTAGAGATAAATGAAAATAGAGATTTTGGATATATAGTTGATTTTTATGAAGATTTTATAACTTTTAAAATAGCAAACTTTAACTATAAAACTTCAAACAATAACAAAATAGCTCAAGTAGTTGATTATAGTGGAGTATTTAAAAAATCTATGATAGATTATTTAGATAACTTTAAAAAATAGAGTATATACTCTATTTTTTACTATTGATACTTGATTTTTATTATATACTATGGTAAATATTAACTAAGATTTAAAAATATTTACAAAAGGAGATTGGAATGAATAAAATATTAAAATTAAACCCTTTTTATAGTGAAAAAATATGGGGATATGAAAAGTGGACTTTATCTACTCACAAAAATGGTCGTTGTACTGTTTGGGAAAACGATATGACACTAAAGGAAGCTATTGGAACTGATTTGCCTATACTTGTTAAAATAATAAAGGCTAATGATAAGTTATCAGTTCAAGTGCATCCTGATGATGATTACTCAAGAAAATATGAAAATGATAATGGAAAAACAGAATGTTGGTATATATTAGATGCAAAAGAAGATGCAACATTAGTTTGTGGGATAGAAGATGGTCTTGATAGAAATCCTTTTGAAAAAATAATAAATAATGGTGAAGTTGAAAAATACTTAAAAAGAATAAAAGTTAAAAAAGGAGATATGATTTATATTCCATCAGGGACTGTTCACGCAATAGAAGAAGGAATTGAAATACTAGAAATACAACAAAGTAGTGATGTTACATATAGAATGTATGACTGGGGCAGAGATAGAGAAATGCATATACAAAAGTCTTTAGATGTTATAGACTATTTAGGTAAAAATAAAGGTGGAAAAATTGATAACTTCAAAAAGCTTGAAACTCCATACTTTACAGTTGAGAAAATAGATATAAGTGACACTTATAACGATGAAGTAGATAAAGATTTTCATAGTTACACTGTTATAAGTGGTGAGGGTAGTATAAGTTGCAAACAAAATGAAGTTAAGTTAAATATATATGATACTGTTTATATTCCTAAAGGTGTGGAATATACTATAAGTGGAAATTTAGAAGTTATAAAATCATATTAAAAATAAAAGGTTCTTGATTTTTTCAAGAACTTTTTTATATGTATTTATGTGTCAAAAATTAAAATACTGCATATTATAAACTACATACTAATACTACTTGGGGGGATATTTATGTTAGACAGATTTTTTGGTGAAGAAGGAATATTTTCAGGTGGATGGTGGATTATAATACTATTTTTTTTATTCTTAGCATTTTCTGAATGTTGGGAAGAAATGTGTATAACTGACTGGATACCATTTTTAATACTTCTATTAATAGTTTGTAGTATGGGTGAAGATGAATCTTGTTAATAAAAAAAGTGCCTATTTAGGCACTTTTTATGTTTTTATTCTATATTTTTAAGTTTAAAGTTTTCGATTAGTGATTTTAATATTTTTGCTTGAGAATTTAACTCTTCACTTGAGTGTGCACTTTCCTCACTAGTTTTTGAATTTGTTTGAACAACATCTGAAATTTGTTGTATAACATAAGAAATATCATCAATAGATGCTGCTTGATTTTCAGATGCTTTAGCTATTTCATCAACAAGTTCTATAGCTTCATTAGTTGTAATTACTATTCTTTCAAGGGAATTTGCAGTATCGCTAACTATTTGATTTCCTCTATCAACAGCCTCTAAAGAGTTTAGAATTAAAGAAGATGTGTTTTTAGCAGCTTCTGATGATTTTTGTGCTAAATTTCTAACCTCATCAGCTACAACAGCAAATCCTTTACCTGCACTACCTGCACGAGCAGCTTCAACTGCAGCATTAAGTGCTAATATATTAGTTTGGAATGCTATATCATCTATTGTTTTTATTATTTTTTCGATTTCTTTAGAAGCAAAAGATATATCATCCATAGCTTTAACCATTTGCTTCATTTGTTCATTACCTTCTTGCATTTCATGACCTGCACTAGTAGATAAATCATTTGCTTTTTTAGCATTTTCAGCAGTATTATTTATTTGAGTTGATATATTATTTATAGTATCTGATAAATTTTGTACTGCTAAAGATTGCTCTGTTGAACCTTGAGCTAATATTTGAGCTCCATTTAAAACATCATTAGAAGTATTACTAACTTCAATAGATGAAATATTTATTTTATTTATAGTGTTACTTAAATCAATAGTTATTTGACTTATTGCATTTTCAATTCTTTTAAATACACCAACATATTCAACATTTGGTATTACATCAAAGTTACCAGATGCAACTTCTTCAAGGTTATAAACAGTATCATTTATAACATCTTGAGTTTTATTTGCTAAATCTTTAATACTTTTTGATAAAACTCCAAGTTCATCCATAGATTTATAATTTATATTTATATCAAAATCACCTTTAGCCATTTTATGAGCAGCTTCTTCTAATTCTTTTATAGGAGTTTTTAAACTTTTTACAACAAAGTATGCAATAGATAAAGATATAGTTATAAATATAACTCTAGATACAGTAGTCAAAGACTTAGTTTTAGCAAAAACTTTTTGAATCTCAGAATTAAATAAAGTAGCACTTTCGTTTAATCTATCGTTAAGATCCATTGTAGCAAGTCTCATATCTACATAAGGTTTTCTATAACTACCGTTTTCATCTGATACCAGACGATTTACCTCTTCGACATTTCCTTGAAGATCAAGTTGGTTTATTTTTTGGTATTCATTTTCAAGTTCTATTATTCTAGAACTTAGTAAATCTATAGTATCAGATTCATTAGGTATAACTGTTTTTAATGTTTCTATAGAGTTTTTTATTAATTTAATTTTTTCATCTATAGTTTGTTTATAATCTGAAACCTCTGGATCGTTAGCTTGACGAACAAGGTTTTGGTCAATAGATATTAAATCTGCATTTATTTTTAGTGCTTCTTGAGAAGCTATATAGTTATGATTAAAAAAATCTTCGCTTCCTTTACCAACTTTTAACAAACCACTAAAGGTATATAAATTTGATAGAATAGATATTATTATAAGGATACAAAAAGATGCAAATACTTTCTTGGTAATACTTAAATTATTAAAAGATTTCATAATGATAAACACCCCCTGTTTATTTTAATTTTATCAATCAAAAATTATATCATAATTTTTAATATATTTCTACAATAAAAAATATATAGTATGTCGAAATTTAAATATAGATTATATTATAAAATATATTCCTCAATATTATAAAATAATTTTATATAAACAATATAATAATGCTTTTATTTTCTTGATTTTAGTCAATACTCTTGTAATACATAAGTTAAGTTAGTATACTATATAATGTAAAATGAAAAAAGAAAGGAACAAATAAATGTTACAAGTTACTAATGTTGGACTTAGATTTGGTGATAAAGAGTTATTTAAGGAAGTTAACTTAAAATTCACTAAAGGAAATTGTTATGGGATAATTGGTGCTAATGGTGCGGGAAAATCAACTTTTCTTAAAATATTAGCAGGTGATATAGAGCCAAACACAGGTAGTGTTTCTATAACTGAAAAAGAAAGAATGTCTGTTTTAAGACAAGATCACTTCAAATATGAAGAAGATACTGTGTTAGATGTTGTTATAATGGGTCACGAAAGACTTTATACTATAATGAAAGAAAAAGATGCACTTTATTTAAAGCCTGATTTTTCTGAGGAAGATGGTATAAAAGCTGCAGAACTTGAAGGAGAGTTTGCAGAACTTGATGGTTGGGATGCTGAAACTAATGCAGAAAAATTACTTATGGGACTTGGAATAGAGAAAGATCTTCATTATAAGCAAATGAAAGAATTAACTGGTGGAGAAAAAGTTAAAGTTTTACTTGCTCAAGCTTTATTTGGAAAGCCTGAGATATTAATAATGGACGAACCTACAAACCACTTAGATTTTCAGTCTATAAATTGGTTAAATAATTTTATAATGGATTTAGAGGATTCTATTGTTATAGTAGTATCTCACGATAGACATTTCCTAAATCAAATATGTACAAATATAGTTGATGTTGATTTTGGTAAAATTCAAATGTATGTTGGTAACTACGACTTCTGGTATGAGTCAAGTCAGTTAGCACTACAACTTATGAAAGACCAAAACAAAAAAGCAGAAGAAAAAATAGCACAGCTTAAAGAATTTATCGCAAGATTTAGTTCTAACGCATCAAAAGCAAAACAAGCTACTTCAAGAAAGAAGCAACTTGAAAAAATACAAGTTGAAGAGATACAACCTTCAAGAAGAAGATATCCATACGTTGGATTTACTCCAGAAAGAGAAATTGGAAATGAAGTTTTAGAAGTTGAAAACTTAACTAAAACTATTGATGGTGTTAAAGTTTTAGATAACGTTAGCTTTAGACTTGATAGAGAAGATAAAGTTGCATTTTTAGGTGATGAAATAGCTATAACTACTCTATTTAATATAATAATGGGAGAAGATACAGCAGATAGTGGAAGTTTTAAATGGGGAGTTACAACTTCTCAAGATTATTTACCTAAAAACCACAACAAGTATTTTGATGGAATAACATACTCTTTAGTTGATTGGTTAAGACAATACTCAGAAGAAAAAAGCGAGAGTTTTATAAGAGGATTTTTAGGAAGAATGTTATTTAGTGGTGATGAAGCTTTAAAAGAAGCTCAAGTTTTATCTGGAGGAGAAAAGGTTAGATGTATGTTATCTAAATTAATGTTAAGTAATGCTAACGTTTTAGTTTTAGATGACCCAACTAATCACTTAGACCTTGAAAGTATAACTTCTGTAAATAAAGGGCTTGAGAAGTTTAGTGGAGTTTTATTATTTAGCTCACACGACCACGAAATGATACAAACTCTTGCAAATAGAATAATAGAAATAACTCCAAATGGAATAATGGATAGAAAGACAACTTTAGAAGAATATCTTGAAAATAAAGACATACAAAATGAACTGAAGAAAATGTATGGAGATAGTAAAAAATAATTTTTAAAATCACTTTGCTTAAGCAAAGTGCTTTTTATTTTTAATAAAAAATAATAGAATTTTTTTTAGACTAGATGAAAGTTCATATATATTTTAATAAAAGCAATATAAAAATTTACATTAAGAAAAAATAAATTTGTATTTATATAACAAACAACACTTTTAGTATGATACACTTTATATAAATAAGTTTATAAATATTTATTATATTTAAAAAGGAAGGATAAAAAATGTCAGAAGATATAGTTATAGATAAATATGATTATTTTTATTGTGATATTAATAATGGATATAAAGCAAAATATAATAGCTTAGAAGATAAAATTATAAACACTTTACCACTTTCAGAAATAAATGGTTTGCCTGTATTTAGTTTTGAAGGAATATATAAAAATTCTAAAGCAGAAAAAATAGATTTAACTAATATAAACTCTTTTAATATAAAAGATATATCTAGTATGTTTGAAGACTGTATTTTTCTAAAAGAATTAGTAATAAAAGATTTAAACACATCAAATGTTTGTAATATGAGTAGTATGTTTAAGGGGTGTTATAGTTTAAAAAGTATTGATTTATCTAATTTTATTACATCAAATTTAGAAATAATGGATTTTATGTTTACGGGGTGTGTATCGTTATTAGAACTTGATTTAAGTAATTTTAATACTTCAAAATTAAAAAATATGAAAAATCTATTTTCTTATTGTACAAATTTAGAATATATAAATCTATCTAATTTTAATATAGATAGTGTTAATGAAAAATATGGACTTTTTTATAATTGTAAATCAATAAAAAAAATAGATATATCTTCATTTGATTTAATAGATATATTCGTAGCCCAAAAAGATACTAAAGATTTAGATAACTATTATAATTATTTATTAAATCGAGTTCAAAATGAGATAGTTGAATACGAAGAATTAGAAGAAAATAATACTTATATAGAAAATAACTCAGAAACTATTGATATAGTAGAGGAAAATGATATAGAAAACATAGAGATACCAAAAGTAATAGAAGATATAGAGGAAGTAAATAATACTGATACAATAGAAAAAGTAGATAACATAGAACAAACATATATAGAAGAAGTTGAAGAAGATATTAATTATAATATAGAAGATACTGAATTAATAGAAGAAGTAAATAATACTGATACAATAGAAAAAGTAGATAACATAGAACAAACATATATAGAAGAAGTTGAAGAAGATATTAATTATAATATAGAAGATACTGAATTAATAGAAGAAGTAAATAATACTAATACATCAGAAATGGTAGATAACATAGAAGAAATAGATAATGAGGTAGAAGAGTTAGATATAGAAAAAGTTGAAGAACCTACTAACAATAATATAGAAGACACCGAATTAATAGAAGAATATAAAGAAATAGAAAATGCTAATACATCAGAAACATTAGATAATATAGAGCAAGTGGAAGAAAATGAGTTAGAAATATTAGATAATATAGAAGAAATAAAAGATACTGAGGTAAATGAACTAGAACAATCAAATGAAGATATAGTAGAAGAAATTGATAGTATTGAGATATCAGAAACTACAGACAATGTAGAACAGTAACGAATAGTTTATAAAAGATTATAAAAATATAAACTATACTGCGTATGTAGAGAAATCTGCATAGGACACCACTTTAAAACCAGTAAATCCTAAAGCTCTACTACCACAATAAAGGATAGAATCAGAAACCTTTATGAAGGTGAGAAATCATAACAAGTGTAGAGATGGCATATGGTTAAATCCTAAGTGCTTTTATAATGGAAATTTGGTCGCCAAGCCTAGAAATAGGAAGGTCAAACGACTAGACCGAGAGGTCGTAAAGCCCTAAGCGATTGAGGGAAGAAATGGGTGGCTCTTAACAGGTAATGCTGAAGATGAAGAAATAGTCTTTGCACGTTCTGAAAGGAAGTGGCTATTATCGTGAGAAAAATAGCATCTACAAAGTAGCGATTGTAGGTAAAAGGTTATAAACTCTATAAAAAAATATAAATACTTTATAAATTATATAGCTAGATTAATGAAATATTTACAAGTATTATAAAAAACACCTCTATGTTAAAATATAAAAAAGGAGGTGTAAAATGATTAAAGCAATTAAAGTTAGGTTATATCCTACTAAAATACAAGAAGAGTTAATGTTTAAAAGTGCTAGTATTGCAAGATTTTCTTATAACTGGGGACTTAATTATCTTAATAGTTATTGCAAAGAAAATAATAAGACTTTATCAATAGGTGAATTGAGAAAAGAATTTACAAAATTAAGAAATGATAGCGAGTATTCCTGGTTAAAAGAAGTATCATCAGAAATACCACAACAAGCACTAAAAGACTTAGGAGAATCATTTAAGAATTTTTTTAACAAGCAATCCTCTTATCCTAGATTTAAGAAAAAAGGTAAATGTGAAATTTCATTTTTTCATCTTAACAATAAATTTATTGTAGAAGGTAATAAAGTTAAACTTGAAAAAATAGGTTATGTGAAAATGAAAGATGAAGGAAGACTTCCAATTGGTAACTATAAAAAAGATAAAATTAAAGTTCTAAATCCAAGAGTGAAATTCAACGGAAAGTTCTGGTGCTTATCATTAGCTTTAGAAGTTAAAGATGCAACTAAAGAAGAACTTACTAATGTAAGTATTGGAGTGGATTTAGGAATTAAAGACTTAGCGATAGTTAGTAATATTGATAAACCTTTTAAAAATATTAATAAATCTAAAGAGGTTAAGAGATTAAATAAAAAACTTAAAAGACTACAAAGAAAAGTTTCAAGAAAATACGATATGTTAAAAGGTGAGAGTTGTTTTAAAAAGGGTGAAAAACTTACCAAAACTCAAAATATCATAAAACTTGAAAAACAAATAAAACTTGTTCATAAAAGAATTGCAGATATTAGACTTAATTATATTCATCAAACTACTAACACAATAGTGAAAACCAAGCCTTGTAGAGTAGTAGTTGAAGATTTAAATGTAAAAGGCTTAATGAAAAATAAACATCTATCTAATGCAGTTGCAGAGCAATGTTTTAATAAGTTTATAACTATACTTGAATATAAATGTAAATGGAATGGAATTGAATTTGTGAAAGCAGATAGATTCTTTCCTAGTTCTAAAATGTGTTCTTGTTGTGGAACTATCAAAAAGGATTTAAGGCTAAAAGATAGGACTTATATATGTTCTAATCCAAAATGCAATCTTGTGATTGATAGGGATAAAAATGCAAGTATTAATTTAGCAAATTATAAATTAGCATAGAAAATCAAATAAAAAGATTATGTTAATATGTAGACATTGACGAGGTCGAATTTAAGCCTTTGGACTACTATGCAAACTAAAGTAGATATTCTTATGAATTTCAAAATAGGGTAGGATGAAAAAGGAAATAAATCTATAGAATTTATAAAATATTTATAAAGAATTATAGAGTTTATACGTCAGATAGAAAAAGTAAATAATAAAGAAGATGAAGTAGAAAAAATAGATATAGAAGAAAATAAGTCAGAAGAGATTAATGGTGATAGTCTAGAAGAAAATATACTAGAAGAAATTATAAATAATGATACTTTTGAAAATATTGATTTATTAAATAAGGAAGATAAAGAAATAGAAAACAAAGATATATTAGAAGAAATAGAAGAGAAAGATGAAGTAAATAATACGGACACATTAGAAAAAATAGAAAAAGTAGATAACACAGATATATCAGAAACAAGAGATCAAGACGAAGAAATAGATAATATTAATACTTCAGAAACAAAAGAACAAACAGAAAATCAAGAAAATGAGATAAAAATAAATGAAGATACAGAAAATTTTCATAAATACGAGTCTGAAATTGGTTTTAGTAATGATGTTTTTATTAATAGTTTAGAAAGTTATAGTAGTATAGAAGATGAAAGTAATGTAGATTTAGTCTAAACATATTGAGAATATTTAAAATTTAAATAGTAGGTAAGTATATAAATACTTATCTACAAAATTTAAATATATTATTTAATAAAAACGGTATTGAAAAATAAAAAAAATGATTGTATAATATAACCTTAAAGTGATATGAGGCGAAAAAAATGTCGTTAGAACATTAAGTAGTTATCACAAAAATATATATAATTTACAGTTATTAAAATTAAAAAACTTAGTGAGGTGTTTTGTATGAAAATTGGTTTTGACCACAATAAGTACTTAGAAGAACAGTCAAAGTATATATTAGAAAGAGTAAATAACTTTGACAAGCTTTATTTAGAGTTTGGAGGAAAGCTTATAGGTGATTTACACGCAAAAAGAGTTCTTCCAGGGTTTGATGAGAATGCAAAAATAAAAGTTCTTCAAAATATAAAAGATAAATTAGAAGTTGTAATATGTGTTTATGCAGGAGATATTGAAAGAAATAAAATAAGAGGAGACTATGGAATAACTTATGATATGGACGTTTTAAGATTAATAGATGATTTTAGAGCGTATGAACTTGATGTTAATAGTGTAGTTATAACAAGATATGAAGGTCAACCTGCTACAACTGTTTTTATAAATAAGCTTGAAAGAATGGGTATAAAAGTATATAAGCACGCACCAACAAAAGGATATCCAACTGATGTTGATACTATAGTTAGTGATGAAGGATATGGAAAAAACCCATATATTGAAACTACTAAGCCAATAGTTGTTGTTACTGCTCCAGGACCTGGAAGTGGAAAACTTGGAACTTGCTTAAGTCAGTTATACCACGAAAATAAAAGAGGAAATGCTGTTGGTTATTCTAAGTTTGAAACTTTCCCAGTATGGAATGTTCCATTAAAGCATCCTTTAAATATAGCTTATGAAGCGGCAACTGTTGATTTAAAAGATGTAAATATGATAGATTCATTCCATATAGAAAAATATGGTGAAATGGCAGTAAACTATAATAGAGATTTAGAACTTTTCCCAGTTCTTAAAAAGATAATCGAAAAAATAACTAAAAAAGAATCAATATATCAATCACCAACAGATATGGGTGTAAATAGAGTTGGATATGGAATAGTTGACGATGAAGCTATAAAAGAAGCTTCAATACAAGAAATAATAAGAAGATATTTCAAGACTGCTTGTGAGTATAAAAAAGGACAAGTTGACAAAGAAGCATTTGAAAGAATAAATATGATAATGGAAGAGTTAAACTTAAAGCCAGAAGATAGAAAGCCAGTTATACCTGCTAGAGATTATAGCAATAAATTAAAAGAAACTGCAAAAGAAAATGACTCTTGTTCGGTAAGTGCTATAGAGCTTCCAGATGGTAAAATATTAACTGGTAGAGGTTCTGATTTAATGAATGCAACAGCAGCTGTTACTTTAAATGCAATAAAGCATATAGCTAATATAGATGATGAGATTCATTTAATATCTCCTTCAATACTTGAGCCAATAATTAACTTAAAAACTAAGACTTTAGGAAGTAGAACTCCAGAACTTAGTTTAGAGGAGGTTTTAACTGCGCTTAGTATTTCAGCAGTTACAAATCCTACTGCACAAGTAGCACTTGAAAAATTAGATTTACTTAAAGGTTCTCAAGTTCATTCAACTACAATACTTAGCAAAAATGATGAACAAACTTTTAGAGAACTTGGAATAGATGTTACTAGCGATCCGTATTATCCAAATAAAAATTTATACTACTCAAATTAAAAAAATAGACCATACTAAAATTAGTATGGTCTTTTATAATTAAAATATAAAATTATCTAAATATACAGTCATCAAAACTAAAAAACTTAGTTCCTTGGAATATCTATTTTAATCTTTTTTAGTATATTTTTCAAGTAAAATTTTAAAAAAGTTTTAAAATAAATAAAAATATTAATATAATTAAATTATGGTATAATTTAATTATATTATAAGTTAGAAAGGAAATTTATTATGGAAAATATATCTATGAAAGATTTACTAGAAGCTCAAGAAAAAGAGCTTAGTAGTATTAAAGTTGGTGAGGTAATAGAAAGTACGATATTAAAAATAACTAAAGATGAAGTTGTAGTTGATGTGAAATATGGTTTTGATGGAATAGTACCAAAAGAAGAATTAAATTTAGAAAAAGGAAAAAGTATTGAAGAATATTATAATGTAGGGGATAAAATAAAAGCCGTAATAACTAAAATAAATCAAAAAGATGCTATTATAACTTTATCAAAAGTAAAACTAGACAAAAAAGAAGATACAAAAGAAATAGAAAGTTTATTTAATGAAAAAAGAATAATAACTGCATTAGTACATAAAAACATAGAAAAAGGTGTTTTTGCAAAATATAAAAGCATAGAAATATTTATACCTATATCTTTACTTGATGTAAAATTTGTGAAGGATACTAAAGATTATCTAGATAAAAATTTAGAACTTTATATAGTAGAATTTGATAAATCTAAAAATAAAATTGTGGGAAGTCATAGACAAGTTTTACAAGAAAGAATAGATAAAGAAAAAGAAGAAAGAAGAATAAGAATAGAAGAAGAAAAAAAAGAAAGATTAAGAAAGAAAAAAGAAGAAAAAGAAGCAAAAATAGCTAAAGAAAAGAAAGAAAAAGAAGATTTATTCAATTCACTTGAAGTAGGAAAAAGATTAGAAGGTAGAGTAACTAATATAGTTGATTATGGGGCTTTTGTAGATATAGGTGGAATAGAAGGTCTTTTACACAAAAATAATATGTCTTGGGAAAAAGTTAATGATATTTCTGAATTTGTATCTAAAGGAAAAGAAGTTTCAGTATATGTTTTAAACATAGATAAAGAAAACAAAAAGTTTTCTGTAGCTTTAAAAGATATAAACAATGATCCTTGGGAAAAAATCAAAGAAGAGGTTAGTTTAAACTCTTTAGTAAGTGGAGAAGTAGTTAGAATAATAGAAAAAGGTGCTTTTATTAGAATTAAAGAAGGTATTGAAGCGTTTTTACCAATATCAGAATTAAGTGAAGAAAGAGTATTTAAAGTAGCTAATGTTTTAAATATAGGAGATATTATAAATGTTTTAGTTATAGAGTTTAATCCAAAAAATAGAAGAATGGTAGTTTCACTAAAAGAAGCAAATAAAGAACCAGAAGAAGATTATTCAGAATACTTAGAAGTTAATGAATCTCTTGGAAGTTTAGGTGATTTATTTAAAGATAAGTTTAAAAATCTAAAAAGATAGAGGTGATTTATGAAAGCTTTAATAGATGTGCATACTCATACAATAGTTAGTGGTCATGCATATAGCACTATTTTAGAAAATGTAGAATATGCAAAAAAAGCAGGTCTTAAATACTTAGGACTTTCAGAACATGGACCTATGATGCCAGGAGCTCCACATATGTATTATTTTTGCAACATTCATTGTGTACCAAGTGAGATAAATGGTATAAGAATTTTAAGAGGTGCTGAGGCAAATATATTAAATACTGATGGAGATATTGATTTAAAGGATATAGACTATTATCTTGATTACTTAATAGCTAGTCTTCATCCACCTTGTATAAAGCATGGCTCAATAGAAGAAAATACAAAAGCAGTAATTAATGCTATGAATCACGAGAAAGTAAGAATAATTGGTCATTTAGATGATAGTAGATATCCTGTTGATTATGAAGAAGTTGTTAAATATGCAAAAGAAAAAGATGTTATTTTTGAAATAAATAATTCTTCATTAAAACCTACAAGTTTTAGACAAGGTGCAAGAGAAAATGTTTCAATTTTATTAAAATATTGTGAAAAATATGAAGTTAAAATTATTTTTGGAAGTGATGCACACATTTGTTTTGATGTTGGTTCTTTTAAGTATTGTGAAGAAGTGATTAAAGAAAATAATTTTAATAAAGATTTAGTATTAAATTACAATGAAGATGAAATAGCTAAATTTTTTAAAATAGATTAAAGTTTTAGAATTAAATATTTTTAACATATCAAATATTTAATTTAAAAAGATTGTATTTTTATTTACAAAAAATAATAATATACTTATAATATTTTAGGGAAAATAGCTATAGCAATCAAGAGAGGAAATTTTTATGAAAGAAAAAGCACAGCTAATGGACGAAAAGGCTATTTCAAGGGCTATAACTAGAATAAGCCATGAGATAATAGAAAAAAATAAAGGTATTGAAGATATAGTCTTAATTGGTATAAAAACTAGAGGTGTCCATATAGCATCAAGGATATGTAGTAAGATTGAGCAAATTGAAGGAACTAGATTAAGTACTGGAGAACTTGATATAACTTTATATAGAGATGATTTAGAAAAAGTTCACAAAGACCCTGTTGTAAATGGTTCTAGTATAGAATTTGACATAAAAGATAAGACAGTTATTTTAATTGATGATGTATTATATACTGGAAGAACTGTAAGAAGTGCGCTTGATGCACTTATAGATATTCAAAGACCAAAATCTATTCAACTTGCTGTTTTAGTTGATAGAGGACACAGAGAACTACCAATAAGAGCTGACTATGTTGGGAAAAATGTTCCAACATCTAAAAGTGAAATAATATCTGTCAAATTATTTGAAAATGACAACGAGGACTCTGTCACAATAAATGAATAAAAGTATTACTGCCTTTTAATTTAGTACAGAGATACTAAAAAAAGGAGATTTTTCTCCCAAAATTTTTAAGGGAGGCTTTTTATTATGAAAAAATTAGTATTATCATTACAACATTTATTAGTAATGTTTGGTGCAACAGTATTAGTACCAATATTAACAGGTTTTAATCCTTCGGTTGCGATATTTTGTGCAGGTATTGGTACTTTAATATTCCATTTTTGTACACAAGGTAAAGTACCAGTATTTTTAGGTTCGAGTTTTGCTTTTATACCAGTTATACTATCTGCAAAAGAAGCATTTAATGGAGATTTAGCTTATGCTCAAGGTGGAATAGTTGTAGCTGGAGCTATATATATTTTAATATCTTTTTTAGTTAAATTAGTTGGAATTGATGAAATAAAAAAATATTTTCCACCACAAGTAACAGGTGCTATGATAGCCGTTATAGGTCTTAATTTAATTCCAACTGCATTTGATATGGCATCAAATCAATTTTTAATAGCTTTTATAACACTAGGTGTAGCTTTACTTACAAATAAATTTGCAAAAGGTTTTTTAAAGCAATTAAGTATATTAGTAGCAGTTTTTGTGGGTTATACTATTAGCCTAATTTTAGGACAAGTAGATATATCTACAATTTCACAAGCTAGTTTATTTTCTATACCAAGTTTTACTTTTCCAAAATTTAGCCCAGAAGCTACAATAATAGTAGCACCAGTAGTAATATCAGTATTATAGGGCTTGGTACAACTTATTTATCAAATAAAGGAATAGTAATAGGTATTCCAATAACTGAAAATATATCAATAACTGGTCTTAGCTTATCTGCAATAGTTGGAATAATTTTAAATAGAATACTAAATAATAAAGATTTCAAAAAAGAAGACTTACAAAAAATTGAAAAGTAATTACTTAACAAAATAAGGAGCATTTTGCTCCTTATTTTACTTTTAATTTTGTAACTAATTCTTCATTTGGTGTAACATAAATTGTACTGTTTGTATTATAAATTACCATTCCAGGCTTTGAGCCACTAGGTTTTTTTACATTTTTCTTTTTAGTATAATCAACTGGAACTTGAGATGACATTTTTGATTTACTAAAAAATCCCGCAAGCATAGCACCTTCATATATTGTATTTTCTGGTATATCTTTTCCTTCAGTTTTAATTATAACGTGAGAGCCTGGTATATTTTTTGTGTGAAGCCATATATCATCGTTTGATGCTATTTTTAATGTAAGGTTATCATTTTGTTTATTATTTTTACCAACCAATATTTTAAAACCATCACTACTTAAAAATTCAAGTGGTTTTGTGTTAGATTTATTTTCTTTTTTGTTTTTAATACTACCTCTAGTATATCCAACCTTTATAAGTTCTTCTTTTATATCTAGTAACTCATCTATATTTTCACAGTTTTCAATACTAAGTATAATATTTTCTAGATAATTAATTTCCTCAAGTGAAATTTCTATTTGTGATTTTATTTCTTTTTTTGCAGTTTTCATTTTATTGTATTTTTTAAAGTATTTTTGTGCATTTTCTGAGGGAGTTAAGTTTTTATTTAGTTTAATTTCTAATTCTTCTTGATTTTCATCGTAAAAATTAATTAAATTAACTTTTTCCATACCTTTTTCAATCATATATATGTATGAAGTTATTAACTCTCCTTTGATTTTATATATATCTGCGTTTTCTGATTCTTTTAATTCTTCTTCTTGTTTTTTTAGTTTGTTATATAGTCTATCAAGCTTTATAGAAATACTTTTTCTAAGGTCTGTTGAACGTTGATTAATTCTTTCTTTTATATCTTTTGTAGTATAAAAGTCTTCTAAAATTTTACTAATACTTTCATTTTTTATATTTTTAAGATTTTTGAATAAACTTAAATCAATACAACTAAAATCAATTAACTTATCAATATTTTCATCAATTATCATACAAGGAGAGTATGTATTTTTATTTATTAACTCAAATACATTACTAAAGCTATCATATAAGTTATTAAAATCATTAAATTCTATTTCATCAGTATTTAAGTTAGGATTAATATTTGCTCTTGATAAAATCTCTTTTGACACTAGAGGACTTATCCCTAAAAACTTTGAATAAATCGATTTTTCTAAACTTCCATTAAATGATTTAATTTGGTTTTGAAAATCAATAAAAGAAATATTATTTAGAGGGTTTAACTTATTTTGTGATGGAGGAAGAACGTAAGTTTGAGAAGGAAGTATTTGTCTTACTCTACTAACACTTAAAGGAATTCTTTTTATTGAGTCTATTATCTTATTATCTTTTTCGTGAGTCAAAATAATATTACTATGTCTTCCCATTATCTCAATTATTATATTTTTTGTAGTTTTTTCTTTTAATTCATCAAAAGACTCAACACTTATTTTTATTATTCTTTCAAAGTCGATTTGAGAAATATTTGTTATAACTCCACCCTGAATATATTTTCTAAGAAGCATACAAAACATAGGTGCATTAATTGGATTTTCTTTTTTATAATTATTAGCTAGATAAATTCTAGGATTTGAAGCACTAGAACTTAAAATCAATTTAAAATTTTCTTTATTGTTTCTTATATTTAAAGACACTTCATCATTTTCTGGTTGATGAATTTTATCTATCTTACCACCTAAAATCTTTTTATTTAACTCATCTACAATACATCTAACTACCAAAGAATCTAAAGCCATAATCTAACCTCCTTTAAAATTTTATAATGTTTATTATATACTATTTTTATTTTTTATGGTTTTATTTTTACCAAGTAAATTTTAATTATAATAAGTATGTAACGAAGTGTTTTAAATGTATTTGGGTGAATTTTAAAAGTATTTTTTATAGTTTATATTTTAGCTGGTAAAAAATTTATAAATTTAGATATTTACTTATTTTTATAAGTATTGTATAATGTAAAAAAGCGATAAATTCGTAGGATTAACCGTAACATAAGATGTATTGAAATATACTTATTAGAGGTTATTCTATGATGGAATTAATAAGATTAACCGTAACATAAGATGTATTGAAATTACCTTCAAGTTCTCCTATGAAGCTATCAGGTATTTGATTAACCGTAACATAAGATGTATTGAAATAAGTAAACTATATCACCAGTATTAAATTCCTCTGTTGATTAACCGTAACATAAGATGTATTGAAATACTGTTCGAATATCCTTTTAATGAAGCTCAACGGGATTAACCGTAACATAAGATGTATTGAAATAATTATTTATCGTATCAACTAATAGATTAATTTTGATTAACCGTAACATAAGATGTATTGAAATGTTTTAAAAGGAATAAATAAAAACCCTAGTATAGTAGATTAACCGTAACATAAGATGTATTAAAATGAAAAGACGTCTTTGTTGATACACTATATATCAATAGATTAACCGTAACATAAGATGTATTGAAATTTCTTTAGATTTTGGTACGTTCTAGTTTTATAAACTGATTAACCGTAACATAAGATGTATTGAAATACTGTTCGAATATCCTTTTACTGAAGCTCAACGGGATTAACCGTAACATAAGATGTATTGAAATTTCTTCAAGTTCTGATACGTCCTAGTCTTAAAAACTGATTAACCGTAACATAAGATGTATTGAAATTAAAAAAAATAAAAAATATCTAAATAAAAATCAAATGATTAACCGTAACATAAGATGTATTGAAATTAAAAAAAATAAAAAATATCTAAATAAAAATCAAATGATTAACCGTAACATAAGATGTTAAAAATTTTATTAAATTATTAATACTAGTCTGATTATTTTCATTCTAGTATTTTTTTATATGTTTTTATTGTATAATTAGATAATATATATTATTTTTAGGAGGAGTTTTTATGAAGTTTTGGAAGTTACACGGTATAGGGAATGATTTTATAGCTATTGATGATAGATTTGAAAAAAGAGATGCAAAGTATTATTCAAATTTATCAAAAAAACTTTGTAATAGAAGGTTTTCTATTGGTGCTGATGGACTTTTAGTAGTAAAAAACTCAGAAGTTTCGGATATAAAAATGGTTTATTATAATGCAGACGGTTCTCGTGCTTTTATGTGTGGAAATGGTCTTAGATGTTTTGTTAGGTTTGTTTATGAGAGTAAAATAGTCGAAAAAGAAGAATTTTATGTTGAAACTTTAGACGGTATCAAAAAAGTTAATGTAAATATTAAATTTGGTGAAATTGATTCTATAAAAGTTAATATGGGAAGTGGTAGTTTTTTAAGTAAAGATATTCCTGTAAGGCTTGATAAAGAAGTATTTATGAATGAAGATATTAATATTTTAGGAAAAGGGTTTAAAATAAATGCTATGCTTATGGGAGTTCCTCATGCAGTTATTTTAGTTGACAATCTAGATGTTAACGAGGTTTTATTTTATGGAAGTAAAATAGAAAAGAATGATTTATTTCCGAATGGAATAAATGTTAATTTTGTTAAAGTAGAAGACAATAACAATATATCTGTTAGAACTTGGGAAAGAGGTTGTGGATATACTTTAGCTTGTGGTACAGGAATGACTGCGTCTGCAATAATTTGTAATAAATTAAATCTTACAAATAAAAGTGTTAATGTATCATCAGAGGGTGGAAGTGTAAAAATAGATATAGGACAAGAAATTTATATGACAGGACCAGCAGTAAAAATTTGTGAAGGTGAATTAGTTTTATAATATATTATTGTAAAAGTTTTTTGTATAAAGTATAATAATTCAATACAAATATTGAATTTATATTAAATATGAATGAAAGGAGTATGTCAAATATTTGACATCAGTGGGATATGATAAAAAGAAAAGGTCTTTTGTTAGTTGTTTCAGGGCCATCTGGTGCAGGAAAAGGAACTATATGTAAAGAAATAATAACTAGAAATAAAGATATTAAATTATCAGTTTCTGCAACAACTAGAAAGCCAAGAGATGGAGAAATTCACGGAGTAAATTATTTTTTCTTAAGTAAAGAAGAATTTCAAAAAATGGTTGATAATAACGAGTTTTTTGAATATGCAAAAATTTATGATAATTACTACGGAACTCCAAAGTCTGCTATTATGGAAAGCCTTGAAAATGGTCAAGATGTTATACTTGAAATAGAAATGCAAGGAGCAAAACAAGTAAAAGAAGTTTACCCTGAAGGAGTATTTATTTTTGTACTTCCACCTTCTTTGAAAGAATTAAAAAGTAGAATAGTTGGTAGAGGAACAGAAACTCTTGAAGAAATCGACAAAAGATTTAGTTGTGCGTTTGAAGAAATCAAAAAAATAAGTGATTATAATTATTTTATAATAAATAAAGAAGTTTCAAAATCGGCTGATGAATTACAAGAAATAATTTCAGCAGAAAAAAATAAAGTAACTAGATATAAAGATAATATAATTGATAAATTTAAGGAGGAACTTGAAAAATGCTAAAGCCATCGATAAATGAAGTTTTAAATCAAATAGATAATAGATATTATTTAGTAGGTACTGTTGCAAAAAGGTCAAGAGAGATAATAAGTCAAACAAATAAAGATGGAGTTGCTAGTTTATACATAAAAAATACTGACAAAGATAATAAACCAGTAAGCCTTGCTACAAAAGAAGTTGCAGAGGGTAAAATAACTTATAGATTATTAACAGAAGAAGAAATAAAAGAGCAAGAACTAATAAGAAAAGAAGAGCAGATGAATCAATTAAAAGAGGTTTAATTATGAAAAATGTTGTTCTTGGGGTTACAGGTGGGATTGCAGTTTATAAAGCTTTAGATATTGTTAGCAGATTTAAAAAACTTAATATAAACGTTGATGTTATAATGACAAAATCAGCAACTGAATTTGTAAACCCACTTTCTTTTCAAACTTTAAGCCAAAATAAAGTAGTTTATGATATGTTTGAAAGAGTAACTAATTATGATGTTGAACATATTTCGCTTGCAAAAAAGGCAGATGTATTTTTAATAGCACCAGCTACTGCAAATTTTATTGGAAAACTTGCAAACGGAATTGCTGATGATATGCTAACTACAACAGTTATGGCAACTAATAAAAAGGTAGTAATAGCACCTGCTATGAATACTAATATGTACGAAAATAAAATAGTTCAAAATAACATAAAAAAATTAAAAGAACTTGGATATTATTTTATAGAACCACAAACTGGAATATTAGCTTGTAAAGATATTGGAAAAGGAAAGTTAGAAACCCCAGAAAAAATAGTTGATGAAACTTTAAAATTATTAAATGAAGAGAACAAGGATTTATTAAATAAACATATACTAATAACAGCAGGTCCAACTGTTGAAGCTATTGACCCTATGAGGTTTATTACAAATCGTTCGACTGGAAAAATGGGATATAAACTAGCAATTCAAGCTATAAAAAGAGGTGCAAAAGTAACTTTAATATCAGGACCAACTAATTTAGAAGTACCAAAGGACTTATATAAATTTATTAAAATAGAATCAGCAGATGAAATGTATACTGAAGTTATAAATAATTTAAATGAAGCTGATATAATAATTAAAAGTGCTGCAGTTGCAGATTACAAGCCAAAAATTTATTCTAATAAAAAAATCAAAAAAACTGATGACGATTTATCTATAGAACTTACTAGAAATAAAGATATTGCTTTTGAAGTAGGAAAGCTTAAAAAAGATAAAATATTAGTAGGATTTGCAGCAGAAACTAATAATTTAATTGAAAATGCTACGAAAAAAGTTAAAAGCAAAAACTTAGACTTTATAGTTGCAAATGATTTAACTAAAGAGGGTGCTGGATTTTATGTTGACACTAATATAGTAAAGATAATTGATAAAAGTGGAAATATAGAAGAATTTCCAAAAATGAAAAAAGAAGAAGTTGCAGATATTATTTTAGATAAAATAGTATCTATTTTAAAAGATTAAGCATCTAATTAGATGCTTATATTTTTTGAGGTGCAATAATGTATGCAAAAATAATAGTAAGAAACAACTCAGTACAAACGGATAATTTTTTTACTTACAAAATACCAAAAGTTTTAGAAAATGAGGTTTTAGTAGGTCATAGAGTTTTAGTTCCATTTGGACTTGGAAACAAACTTGTTGAGGGATTTGTATTTGAAATAACAGATAGTTTAGATGGAGACTTTAAAACAAAAGAGATAATAGATGTTTTAGATAAAAATCCATTATTTACAAAGGAAGATATTGAGCTTATTAAATTTATTAAAAATAGATATCTTTGTACCTATATTGATTGTATAAATCTTATATATCCAAAAGGTTATAAGGTAAATAATTATAAAGTAGTAATTTTAAATAAAGAATTAGGTGAAGATACTTTAGAGAGTTTAAATGAAAATCAAAAAAATATAATAGAAAAACTAATTAAAAATAAAGGGAAAATAAAAATAGAAAAACTACCAAAAAAAGGATTAAACTCGTCTCTTCAAAAGTTAAAAGAATTAGATATTATCAAAATAAATTGGGAATACACTAGTTTAAAAAACGAAAAAAAAATAAAAGTAGTTTATTTAAGTGATATCTTTAAGGATAAATTTTCTAAAAATAATGACTTAGATGAGTTTTTATTTAATGAAAAATTATCGCAAAAACAAAAAGATATTATAGACTATTTGTACATTAATAACTATTTTGATAAAGAAAATTATATTGAAATTGAAAATTTAAAAACCAAATTAAATATAACTCAAAGTCCGATTAATTCACTTTTAAAGAAAGAACTAATAAGTGTTTATGAAATTGATTTATTTAGAAATGTAGATAGTAACTATAAAATCGAAAATAAAGAAATTATTTTAAATGAAGAACAACAAAAAGTAACTTCAAAAATAATTTCTGAGATGTTTAATGATAATAAAACTCCATATATGCTTTATGGTGTAACTGGAAGTGGGAAAACTGAAGTTTATATAAAAGTTATTGAGTTTGCATTAAGTCAGGGTCTTGATAGTATAGTATTAGTTCCTGAAATATCATTAACTCCACAAACTATATCTAGATTTAAGAATAAATTTGGTGATGTTGTTGGAGTATTTCATAGTAAGCTTTCAGATGGACAACGTCACGATGTTTATAGAAGAGTAAAAGATGGAAAAATAAGAATTTTAATTGGAGCAAGATCAGCACTTTTTGCTCCTTTTAATAATTTAGGAGTAGTTATAATTGATGAGTTTCACGAAAGTTCCTATAAATCAGAAACAAATCCAAAGTTTAGTGCGATTGAAGTTTCTAAATATATGGTACTTAAAAAAAATATAACACTTATTTTAGGTTCTGCAACTCCGTCAATTGATGAGTATTACAAAGCAAAAAATGGAAAATATAATTTATTAACATTAAAAGATAGAGCAAATAAATTAGAACTTCCTAAAATTGAAGTAGTTGATATGAAAGAAGAGTTAAATATAGGAAATAAAAGTATATTTAGTAATAAATTAAAGCTAGAAATACAAAAAGTACTTGATGAAAAAAATCAAGCAATACTTTTTTTAAATAGACGAGGTTATTCAAACTTTGTTTCGTGTAGAAAATGTGGTTTTGTATTTAAATGCGAAAATTGTGATATATCACTTACCTATCACAAACATCAAGATATTTTAAGATGCCATTATTGTGGATTTGAAAAACAAAATCCTAAAAAATGCCCAGAATGTGATAGTATATATATAAAGTCTTTTGGGGTTGGAACTCAAAAAGTAGAAGAAGAGTTAAAAAATATTTTTAAAGATATAAGAGTTTTAAGAGTTGATAAAGATACTACTTCAAAAAAAGGCTCTATCGAAAATATTTTAAATGAATTTAAAAATAAAAAATCAGATATACTAATTGGAACTCAAATGATAAGTAAAGGATTAGATTTTGAAGATGTTACATTAGTTGGAATTTTATCTAGTGATATGATGTTAAATTCGCCAGATTTTAAAAGTAGTGAAAACTCATTTCAACTAATAACTCAAGTAGCAGGACGTTGTGGTAGAGGAAAAAAAGAGGGAAAAGTCATTTTGCAGTCTTATAATAATAATCACTATGTAATAAAAAGAGCTATAAATTATGATTTTGAAAATTTTTATAATGATGAAATAAAACTTAGAAAAGAATTTGGATACTTGCCGTTTAATAATATTTTAAGCATTGTAATTAGTGGAGAAGATGAAAAATTAGTAATAAAGAATATAAATAAATTAAAGGACTCCATTATCTATATCTTAAAATCAAAAAATATAAATAATTTTGATTTTATGTTAGGTCCAAATTCTTGTCAAATAACTAAAATAAATAAAAATTATAGGTATCAAATATTATTTAAAGATGATTTTATTGAAATAAATTTATTAAAGAGTATAATAATGTATATATGTATAAATAAAAGAGATTTAGTTTTTGATAAGAATATAAATATATCAATAGATATAAATCCAAATAATATACTTTAAATAGGAGGACATTATGGCACTTAGAAAGATTGTTCAAATAGGAGATGAAGTACTTACTAAAAAAGCCAAAAAAGTAGAAAAAATAGATGAAAAGATAATTGAATTATTAGATGATATGGCAGAAACTATGTATCATAGTGAGGGAGTTGGTCTTGCAGCACCTCAAATTGGAATATTAAAAAGAGTAGTTGTAATAGATATAGGAGATGGACTTTTAGAACTTATAAATCCTGAAATAGTTTCTGTTGAAGGTGAACAAATAGGAGATGAAGGTTGCTTAAGTGTTGTTGGTAAGATGGGTGTAGTTAAAAGACCATATAAGGTTACTGTTAGAGCACTTAATAGAGAAGGTAAGTGTTTTGAAATTACAGGAGAAGAATTTTTAGCAAGAGCATTTTGCCACGAAATAGACCACTTGGAAGGAGTTTTATACGTAGAAAAAGTTGAAGATGGTCTAATTGATGTATAGGAGGAGTTTTATGAAAATTCTATTTATGGGTACTCCAGAAATAGCAGAGGGATGTTTACAAGAACTAATAGATGAAAAATTAAATGTAGTTGGTGTTGTGACTCAACCTGATAAACCTCAAAATAGAGGTAAAAAACTAGGTATGCCACCAGTTAAAGAATTAGCACAAAAACATAATATAAAAGTGTACCAACCAAAAAAAGCAAAAGACACTGAATTTATAGAAATAGTAAAAAATATAAATCCAGACATAATAGTAGTTGTTGCTTTTGGTCAAATACTTCCAAAGGAACTACTTGATATACCAAAGTTTGGTTGTATAAATGTTCACGTTTCTCTTCTTCCTAAGTATAGAGGAGCAGCACCAATAAATTGGGTTATAATTAACGGAGAAGAAAAAACTGGCGTAACTACTATGTATATGGATGAAGGTCTTGATACAGGAGATATAATTTTAACAGAGGAATTTGATTTAGATGATAATATAACAGCAGGGGAGCTTCACGATAAGATGAAAGTTGTTGGGGCAAAACTTTTAGTTAAAACACTTGATTTGATAGAAAAAGGAATTGCACCAAGAACAAAACAAAATCATAAAGAGCATACTTATGCACCTATTATGAATAAATCTCTTGGTAAAATAAATTGGAATAAACCTGCAAAAGAAATACATAATCTAGTTAGAGGAGTTAATCCTTGGCCAAGTGCGTATACAATTTACAATGAAAATACTATGAAAGTATGGAAAACAAATGTTTTAAATGAAAAAAGTAATAAAAAAGCTGGGACTATAATAGATGTAAATAAAGAGGGTATAAAAGTTGCTACACTTGATAATGTATTATTAATAGAAGAAATTCAAATGCCAAATAAAAAAAGAATTCTAGTATCAGAGTATTTAAAGGGTAATAAAATAGAAAAAGATATTTTATTTTCATAATATGTTGGATTTAAAAAAATATATTAAGGTTATAAGTGTTTTAATTCTTATAATTCTCTTAATTTTAAGTATTTTTAATTTATTTATATCTAATATGTTTAATTTATTTTGGTTAAGTATTAATTTATGTGTATTATTATTTTTATTACTTATAATTTCTTCAATTTTTATGACTTATAAAGTTGTAAATGATAAAAAAGTAAGTCCATTTATAATGAAGATAAATTTTAAAATTGTCAATATAGTTTATGGAATTTCAATATTACTATCGAAATTTTTAGATATACCAAAAGATGAAATAAGAAAAATATATGTAAAGCTAAATAATACTTATATTTATAGTCAAAAATATAATATAAAAAGTGAGGATATATTAGTTTTAATACCACATTGTATCCAAAAACATACTTGTAAATTAAAAGTAACAAATGAAGTTAAAAATTGTAAGGTTTGTGGACTTTGTAATGTTGGTGATTTAGTTAGGCTAAATGAAAAAACAGGAGTTAATGTTTTTATAGCGACTGGTGGAACTTTAGCTAGGAAAAAAATAATAGAAACAAAACCAAAAGCAGTTGTTGCAGTTGCTTGTGAGAGAGATTTAACAAGTGGAATACAAGATATAAAACATATCCCAGTAGTTGGAGTATTTAATAAAAGACCTAATGGTCCTTGCTTTGATACAAATATAGATATAAAAGAAGTTGAAGATGCAATAAATTTCTTAAGGGGAGAATCGATTTAAGGAGGAAAATTTATGTTTTTTGATCCAACAATGATTATATTACTTCCAGCAATAATTTTTACAGCTTATGCACAATTTAAAGTTAGTACTACAACATCAAGATATTTTAATGTTGATTCAAAAAGTGGACTAACAGGAGAACAAGTAGCAAGAAAAATACTTGATTCAAATGGACTTTACAATGTGGAAGTTGAAATGACTAGAGGAAGACTTTCTGATCACTTTGACCCAAGAAAGAATGTAGTTAGATTATCACAAGACGTTTATTATGGTAACTCTATAACTTCAATTTCTGTTGCAGCACACGAATGTGGTCACGCAATTCAATACGCAACAGGATATAATTTTTTAAATTTTAGAAGTGCATTATTTCCAGTTGTAAATTTTGCATCTAGTATATCTTGGTTTTTAATAATGATTGGATTTATGTTTTCAAGAGGACCATTTTTAGAAATTGGAATACTTTTATTTTCAGCATCAGTATTATTTCAATTAGTAACTTTACCAGTTGAGTTTAATGCTTCACATAGAGCTATAGCCCAAATGAGTAATATGGGAATAGTTTCTGGAAATGAAGTAAAACAAAGTAAAAAAGTGCTAACAGCAGCAGCGCTTACTTATGTTGCAGCAGCACTTACATCAATACTTGAGTTAGTAAGATTAGTTTTAATAGCAAACAATAATGAAGACTAAAATTTAAGTCCTAGTTATCTAGGACTTTTTATTTTTAAAGAAAGGAAAGAAAAATGAGAGCAAGAGAAGTAGCATTTAAAGTTTTAGTTGATATAGAAACTAATAATAATTATTCAAATATATCTATAAATAAAAATTTTAAGAATTTAAAAGTAAAAGATACAGAAAAAGGACTAGCTACTGAAATTATTTATGGAGTTGTTGAAAAAAAGATATATCTTGATTATATTATAAATAAACTTTCAAAGATAAAGATACAAAAATTATCGAATTATGTTAAAATATTTTTAAGGATAGGAATATATCAAATATTATTTTTAGATAAAAAAGATTATGCCTCAGTTAATGAAACTGTAAATTTAGTCAAAAAATATGACAAAAAGTCTAGCGGTTTTGTGAATGCAATACTTAGGAATTTAATAAGAAACAAAGAAGAAATAACTATAGTTAATGAAAAAAATAAAATTGACTATTATGGGGTAAAATATTCTTATTCAAGGGACATTATAAAAAAATTTATAAAAGAATTTGGTGAAGATTTTACAGAAGAACTACTAGAAGAAAACTTAAAAAAGCCAAATCTTTATATAAGAATAAATACTCTAAAAACAAATAAAAAAGAATTAATTAAACTCTTAGAAAATCAAGGAGTAAAAGTCTTTGAAGTTAAAGGTATTGAATTTGCTTTAAGAGTTGAAAATCTAAAAAATATAGAAAATAATAATTTATTTAAAGAAGGTCTATTTACAATTCAAGATATTAGTTCTATGATGGTAGGGCTTATTATGAACCCAAATGAAAATTCAAAAGTACTTGATGTTTGTAGTGCTCCTGGAGGAAAATCTACACATATAGCTACATTAATGAATAATACAGGACTTGTTGTTTCAAGAGATATCTTTGAACATAAATTAAAACTTATAAAAAATAGTGTTAATAGATTAGGTCTTACTAATGTTTTGGTTGAAAAATACGATGCATTAGTTTTAGATGAAGAAAGTATAGAAAAATATGATTATGTTTTGGCAGATGTTCCTTGTTCGGGTCTTGGAATAATAAAAAGAAAGCCAGAAATAAAATATAAAGAAAAAAATGATATAGAGTCTCTTCCAAAACTACAAGAAAGAATACTTGAAAATGCCTCAAAATATGTTAAGGTTGGAGGTAGTTTAATTTATAGTACTTGTACCATAATTGACGATGAAAACATTGATGTAGTTAATAAATTTTTAATACAAAATAAAGATTTTAAGTTGGAAAAAATAGATGAAGTAAATATAGATTTAGAAAATCAACAAAATGGATACTTAAAAATTTATCCTAATATTCACGGAATGGATGGATTTTTTATAGCAAAACTAAAGAGAATAAGGTAGGTATATTTATGAATAAAGTAGCACTAAAGAATATGACCGAAAGCGAATTAAAAGATTTCTTAAAATATTTAGGAGAGCCTTCTTTTAGAGGAAGTCAGATATACTCTTGGATTTATAAAGGTGCTAAGGATTTTGATTAAAAATAGCTACGCACACTTAAGTCTAGTTAGTAGCTTAGTCAGCATATAAGGAAACTTGTATGTAGAGAT